>NZ_JQNR01000005.1:4524045-4825649 GCF_000745345.1 Actinacidiphila yeochonensis CN732
GTCCTGCTCACCGACGTACGGCGTACGGCGGCCGGGATGTTCGAGGCGGCCGCCTGCTGGCCGCGTTCGCACAGCACCTTCCCCGCCGACGGCAGCGACCTGCACAGCCCGCTGCTGGTGGTGGAGACGCTACGCCAGCTCGGCATCTACCTGCCGTTGCGCTGGTTCGGCGTGTCACCGGCCGCCCACATGGTCATCGCCGACGTGTTCTTCGCCCTGATGGCCGAGCGGGAGCCGCGAGCCGGGCACGGCGGCAGCGAGGTGGCCTGCACGGTGGCCGTCGGCGGCGTCCGGCGGCACGCCGACGGCTCGCTCGCCGGGCTCCGCCTCGACGTGGAGTTCCGCGCCCACGGACGCGCCTTCGCCCGGGCCGGGGGCGGCGCCCGGTTCCTCGCCCCGGACCGCTACGCCGCCGTGCGCGCAGGCCGGTTCGGCGCCCTTCAGCCGCCGCCAGGTGCCGGCGGCCGGCCCCACCCGGACCTGCTGGCCGTCTCCCGCCGGGCCGACGTGGTGGTCTCCCGGCGGGCCGGGGTCCTCGTCGTCGACCCGGCCGACCCCCGCCACCCGTTCTACTTCGACCACCCGAGCGACCACGTCCCGGGCATGGTGCTGCTGGAGGCCGCACGGCAGGCGGCGGCCGAGGCCAGCGGCGGAACGCTGCTGCGCCCCACCTCCGGCAGGCTGGTCGCCGAACACTTCACCGAATACCTGCCGGCCGCCCGGGTCGAGGCCGTACCGCACCACCACACCTGCGTCTTCCGGGTCCGCCAGGGCACGGCCCGCACCGCCTACGGGGTGCTGGGGTACGGGTTCTGACCGCGCGGCGCCGGGCCCGGGGCGCACCCGCTACGGGAGCAGCGCCAGAGCCTCGGCCAGGTTGTGCTCCACGATGCCGCGCATGAACGCGCGGTCGGGGAAGTCGCCGTCCAGCAGCCGCAACGGCCCGGCCACCAGGGACAGGCGCATCGCCAGCATGTAGAGCTCCGTCCGCCGCGGGTCGAGACCGGGCACAGCGAGGGCGGCGTAGTGGGGGCCGAAGCGGATACGCAGGAAGACGTGCTCCCACTCGCTGTCGAAGTACATCAGGTTGTCGATGTCGATGAGGACGGCCCGCCCCTCGTCGTCCACCAGCACGTGGTCCGGGCCGAGCTCCCCGTGCGCCAGGCCGTACCGGGCGCGGGGCACCACCCGGCCGCGCGACTCCCGCAGCAGGGCGTCGAGCCGGTCGCGGACGGCGGCGATCCGGGGGTCGCGACCGGCCGCCTCCGCCAGGTCGCCCAGGGCGCGGTCGAACACCCGCTGCTCGCACGACTCGGCGCGCGCCGCGCCGCCCCGCTCCACCAGGTCCACCCGGCCGAACCGGGGTGCGGTCCGACCCCGCATCAGGTCGAGGGTGCGGGCCAGGTCCGCCAGCACGGAAGCGGCGCGCTCCGGGTCCGCGGTGAGCAGCCGCTCCAGGGTGCCGCCCCGGATGTCCTCGACGACGGCGGTCTCCACCGGGCCCCGCACTCCGGCGCCGTCCGCCGACAGCAGCTCCGGCATCCGCGCCCCGGCCTCCTCCAGGGCGCGCCGGGCTGCCAGGTACGGGGCCAGCCCCGAGGCCGCGGCGAACGGGTCCGACGGGTCGTCAACGTTCCCGCCCGGCCAGAAGTTCTCCTCGTCGGCCCACCGGTAGACGATCACACTGCGCGGTCCCGACCCGTCGAGGCGGACCCGGTAGACGCCCTTCTTGCTCCCGGCGGGCAGGCGTTCGACCCCGGCGACGACACGCCCGGTGCCCAGCGCCTTCCGCACCGTCTCCGACAGTTCCCCGTACTCCGCGAATGTGCGCATCCGGGGACCCTACCGGCGTCCCGTCCGCTCCCCGCGCCGGATTCAGGCGCGCGTCCGCCCGCTGCCGCATCACCCGTTCGGCCGAAGCGCGCGGCTGATTCTTCGAGCGCTTCGCGAGCCGCGGCGGAGCTGCTTCGGCGTACCGAGCGGCAGTGCGAACGAAACAAGGCCCACCAGGGAGTTTCGTGGGTGTTGCGGCGGCTTTTCGGGGGCGGCTTGGGGGCGGACGGCGTGCTCGGCGCGCGGGGGCGCGCGCCACCAGTACGCCATGTGACATTGCGCGGTTGCTTGACCACGCGGCGTCGCGGTCAATACCGTAACGATCGTTACGTTCTCGGTGGACGCCGGGGAACGGCGCCTTCCGGGCGGCCGCCCTCCGGCCGCGCCCACCGGGAGCCCGCCGCCGCTCGGCCCCCGAGGGCCAACCCCGTGGAGCCGCGCGCACGCGGGCCATTCGCCGCCGGGTCGCGCCCGTCCCCACCCGCGCGTCCGGCACTCTCGAACGGACCTCCCCCCAGTGACTCACTCACCCCTTTTCTCCTGGACCCCGGCAGCGGTCGTCTTCGACTGCGACGGCACCCTGATGGACACCGAACGGCACTGGCAGGACGCCCGCGAGCGGGCCCTGCGCGAGTACGGCCTCACCGCCGCGCCCGGCTTCGCCGAGCGCGCCAAGGGCCTGCACTACACCGAGTGCGGCGAGATGATGGCCGCCGAGTCCGACCGCCCCGACCTGACCACGGAGCTCACCTCCGCCCTGCTCGCCCACTTCCGCGCCCTGGTGTCGGCCCACCCGCGCACCATGCCCGGGGCGCCCGAACTGGTCGCGGAGGCGGCCACGTCCGCACCGCTGGCGGTGGCCAGCAACTGCCCGCTGGAGGTGGTGGAGGCCTGCCTGTCCACCGCCGGGCTGCTGGCCTACTTCGACCACATCGTGGTGCCCGACGGCGGCGCCGTCCGCCCCAAGCCCGCCCCGGACGTCTACCTCACCGCCGCGCGGCTGTGCGGCGCGGAGCCGGCCGACTGCCTCGCCGTGGAGGACTCGGCGTGCGGGGTACGGGCCGCGGTGCAGGCGGGCCTGCGGGTGCTCGGTGTCGGGCCCTGGCCCGGCGAGGACCTCGCGGAGAGCGTCGACCTGTGGGTCGAGCGCCTCGACGACCCGGCGGTCACCGCGTGGGCCTGCCGGGGCGAGGCCATCGAGCTCGCCCACTGACACCCCGTCACACGCGTCGGACCAGCAGCCGGTCCACCTCCCTCCCCACGGCTCCTTCGACTGTCGCACGGCTTCGCCGTCTGCCCAGTGCGCCCGCCGAAGGACACCAGGCCCGAGCCGCACCCCGGCTCGGGCCGCCACCCGGGGCTGCGGGGCGGCACGGCGCACGGGCCGACCAAGGACGGACCCGGGCCGGTCCGCGCCCGGGTCCCGCGAGGGCGCGCCGCCGCGTCCGGTTCCCCCGGCCGGACGTCGACGGTGTGCCACCCCGGCTCTCCGGGGCCGACACCGGAGAGCCGGGGGGCGGCCGCCGCCCCCGGCGGCCGATGCCCGCACCGACCGGCCCTGGAGCGGGCACCCCGTACCGGTCCAGGGTCTGCCGGGCATCCCGGTTCTGGTTCACGCGCCCGACGACGTCGCGGGCCGGCGAACCGGCACCGGCCCCGGGCGCCCGCCCGGGGCCGCGCGGTCCGGCCGACCGCCGTGAGGCGCCCTCTGCCGGGCGGCCTCGCGGGACCGGCCCGGCGGCGGCCCCTGCCGGAGCCGCCGCCCTGCCGGGCCGGGGGACCGGCGTCCGCTCCGCCCAGGACCCGACCCGCGAGGGTCGGACTTCGGGAGGGGCGGACGCCCTGGTTCCCGGACCGCCGAACGGGTCAGCTCAGCAGCTGCGCCAGCGTCGTGACCGGCCCCCGGCGGCGGTGAAGAGCAGGCCCACGCCCATGGCGCCCGGGTCGGGCACGCCCGCGGCCCGGTCGCCCAGGTAGCTGGCCCGCCCCCGGCGCGCGGTGAGCCGGGCGGTGCTGCGCACGCCCTCCCAGGCGGCGTCCGCGGCCCGGCCCAGCGCCTCGCGGGGATCACTGCCGGCCGGCTCCGCCTGGAGCGCGGCCGCCGCCGGCGCCAGCGCGTCCACCAGCGTCTTGTCTCCCACGGACGCCTCGCCCACCCGCTGTATGGCCGCGAGCCCGCGGCCCACGCCCAGGGCGAGCGCGGCCGTCGGGTCCGAGCCGCCGGAGCGGTCCCCGCGGCCGTCCGTCGCGGCCACCGCCAGCGCCAGCTCCTGGAAGAGCAGCCCGAACAGCGGCCCGCTGGTACCGCCGACCTCGTCGAGGAACGCGGACGCGGCGGCGTTGAGCGGCCAGGCCGCGGCCGTGGGAACGTGCGGGCCGCCGCCCGGGCTCGGGCTGTCCGCCCCGACGGTGCCGCCGCCCCGGGTGAGGAACGACCGGGACTGCGAGGCCCCGCCGCCGCGGTCAGGCCCTGGCTGTCGCCGGTACCGGCGACAGCGGGCCCCGGTGCCGCGACGCCGACCGCCGCGGCACCGCCGGCGCCCGCCTCCGTGAGCAGCCGCAGCGCCGCCTGCACCCCGGCCAGCAGGTTCGCGCCGAAGTCGCCGTCGCCGACCCGCTGGTCCAGCGAGGTGAGCTCCGCCTCCGTCGAGGCGGCACTGGCCGCGAAGGCACGCACCCACGCGTCGGTGAAGTCCGCGAAGCCGCAGCCCTTCCGCGTCGCCGACACCGGCCTGGAACGGCGTGCGGAGGAGGCCGGCCCGGCGGCCGGCAGCGACACCGGGCCCGTCACGCGGCCCCCCGCCGTTCCGGACAGCGGTTGGGCCGAGGATCCGGTCAGGGGTTCGGGCACGGGTTCGGGCAGCGGCTGTGACATGCGCTCGGACATGGCGACTCCCGTCGTCGGGCGGTACCCCGCAGGGCGGGGCGGCGCCGGTGGGCATCACGGATGCCGGTCTCGGGGACGGCCCCCGGCCTGGCCGGCCGGGGACGGGAAGGGGCGCGCCGCCGCGGGCGGCGGCACGGTCGCCCCGCGCCGGACCGCTCAGCGCGGCCCGGCTGCCGGGGCCTCGGCGGCGCACCAGCCGGGCGCGGCGGCGGGCGCGTCGTAGAACCGGAGGACGGTGTCGTCCGCGTCCATCAGGGTGAGCGAGAAGCCGCGCATGTCCAGCGCGGTGACGAAGTCGCCGACCAGGGTGCGCACCGTGGCGGCGCCGCGCTTGTCGAGCAGGGCCACCACCTCGTGCAGCGCCGCGTACAGCTCCATGCGGGTGGTGCCGCCCAGTCCGTTGACCAGCACCACCAGGCGCGAGCGGGGCCCCACGTCCAGCGCGTCGGCCAATGCGCCGACCATCTCCTCGGCCAGTGCCCGCAACGGGCGCTCGGGCAGGGTGCGGCGGGCCCGCTCGCCGTGGATGCCGACGCCGTACTCCAGCACACCCGGCGGCAGCTCGAAGGCGGGCAGGCCCGTCGCGGGGGAGGTGTGGGCGGCCGAGGCCACCGCGATGCTGCGGCAGCGGGCGGCCAGCGCGGTGCCGTACTCCGCCAGCTCGGCCAGGCCCATCCCGGAGTCCGCCGCGGCGCCGAGCACCTTCTCCACCAGCACGGCCGCGCCGGTGCCGCGGCGGCCGGTGGCCGCGTCCTCGATGTCGGTGGCGACGTCGTCGTCGATCAGTACCCGGGCGCATTCGATGCCCTCGTGGGCGAGGCGCTCGGCCGCGATGCCGAAGTTGATCCGGTCACCGGTGTAGTTCTTCACCAGGTGCAGCACGCCCTCCGGGCCGGCCACCGCGCGGGAGGCGGCGAGGATCTGCCGGTTGTGCGGCGAGGCGAAGACCCGGCCGGGGCAGGCGGCGTCCAGCATGCCGGTGCCCACGTAGCCGATGTGCAGCGGTTCGTGGCCGGAGCCGCCGCCGGACACCAGCCCCACCCGGCGGGACGGGGCGGTCCGCCGGGCGCGCAGATAGCCGTCGCGCTCGTCCCACGTGACGGTGTCCGCGTGGGCGAAGGCGAAGCCGGCCAGCGCGTCTCCCACCAGATCATCCAGAGCATTGGCGAAGTACAGGCCCATGGCACGACCTCCTGAACCCTCATGCTGAGTGCTCCCGCCCACCCCGGCAACCGCACCCCGGACGCACCCGCGGTCCCGCCGCGCAACCGGTCCGCCGCCGGCCTGCCCCCGGCCGGCGTCCGCTGACACCTCGCCGCCCCTGTCGCGGCGGCGGGAGCCCTTCGGGCCCGGCGCCGTCGGCGGTCCCGTCCGCTCCGGCCGCGCACCCGGTCCTGCCCGTCGTCCGCCGCTGGCCCGATGCCGTCCTGCCGCGCTCCCGACGCCGTCCTGCCGCGCTTCCGGCGCTGTCCCGCGCCGTCTCCTGTCTCCGTCTCCGTCCCCGGTCCCGGCCCGTCCGCCGACCCACCGAGGCGGCCGGGCCTGTCCGCCATCGGGGTGTACGGGACCGTCGGCCGGGCGGCCGGGATGATGCTCAAACATAACTTGACTTCTCAACTAAGCCGCTCCTAGGGTGTTGATTGAGACTTGAATTTCTTTCCCCTGAGGAGCACCTATGACCACTCTGTTCCGGCTCGACGCCAGCATCAGCATCGAGGGCTCGCACAGCCGCGGGCTGGCCGACGTAGTCGAGGCCGAGTGGACGGCGGCGGGGTCCGGCGACACCGTCATCCGGCGTGACCTCGGTCGCGCCCCGCTGTCCGCGACGACCTGGGCGACCGCTGCCTTCGCCGGTTACACCGCTCCCGAGGCGCGTACCGCCGAGCAGCAGCAGGCGCTGGCCGTGGCCGCCGAGCTGGCCGACGAGCTGATCGCCGCCGACGCCTTCCTCTTCGCCGTGCCGCTGTACAACTTCAACGTCTCCTCGCACTTCAAGGCGTGGGTCGACACCGTGCTCACCGACCCGCGCTTCGCCCCCGGCGGCGAGCAGGTGCTCGCCGGCCGTCCGACCGTGCTGGTCACCAGCCGCGGCGGCGCGTACGGCGAGGGCACCCCGCGGGCCGGCTGGGACCACGCCACCCCGTGGATCCAGCGGATCCTGTCCGACGTGTGGGGCCTGGACGTCGTCACCGTCGAGAAGGAGTTCACCCTCGTCGGCGTGAACCCGGCGCTCGACCAGTTCGCCGAGCTGGCCGCGAAGATGCACGCGGCCGCCGAGGCGGACGCCCGTGCCCAGGGCCAGGCGCTGGGCGCGCGCGTCAGCGCGTAACACCTCCGGTGCCACCTCGGCCCGCGCCGGTTCCGTCCGGCGCGGGCCGACGTGCGTCCGCGGGCGACATCCGGGCGGCCGTGTCGGCACGGCCCGCGTCGGCCTGTCCGTGTCGGCACGGCCCGCGTCAGGCTGTCCGCGTCGGCCGACCCGCGTCCGCCGGCCTGCGCGCCCGCGGCGCGGACCGCTCCGGCCGCTGACCCGCGCCACCCGGGGCGCGGCGGGTCAGCGGCCCAGCGCGCGGGCCAGCTCGTCCTTGCTCATGTGCGAGCGTCCCTCGACCCCGCGCCGGCGGGCCTCGTCGTAGAGCTGGTCGCGGGTCGGGCCGCCTGTGCCGGTGTGGGAGCGCAGACCGCCGCGGCGCCCGGAGGACAGGTCCTGCGTGGACGTGCGACTCGCGCTGCGGGACTCGCCGCTGCGCGCCCGCTCCTTGTTCACGGTGCGCGCGGCGATCTCCTCAGCCCGCTCCCGCGACCCGCCGCGCGACGCGACACTCTCCTTGATGTGCTCGTACTGGCGTTCCCGCTTGGCGTCGGAACCCCTGGGCATGCTGAGCGCCTCCCGTCCCCGAGCCCGTGTGCCGTCGTGGCCGAGGACGCGCGGGCCCCGGCCGACGTGATCCGGGCGCTCGCCCGGGGCGTCCGGCGCCGCGCCCTCCGCTCCTACGCGTGCCCGTCCGCGCGGCCGCCATACGTCCGCGCTCTGCCGCATCCCCCGTCGCACGCGAAGGTCCCCCCGTGCGCACGACGGCCCGAGGCCGCGCGGGAAAGGGCCGCCGCCCGCACCTCGACGGGTGCGGGCGGCGGCCCGGGCCGGGGGAGGGAGTCGGGTCCGGTCCCTGCCGGACCGCGGCCCCCTCGCCGCTCTCGTGGAGCTCTGCCCGGTCAGCCGCCCACGGTCATGGCGAAGACGTGGGCCGTGCCGGACGCGCTGGTCACCGGCAGCGTCACCGACGCCACCGTCTTCGACGCGTCGAGCGGGACCTTCACGGAGAAGACGTACGCCTTCACCGTGTCCTTCCCGCCGCTACCGGTGTTCCGGTAGCTGGTGGTGGCGGCGGTGGTGTCGCCGGCCACCGGCTTGGTGGAGTTGCCGTTGAGCGTCCAGTCCGAGAACGTCACCGTCGCCTTGGCGGTGGTGCCGTCGGTGTACGCGACGGTCAGCTGGCCCGGGACGCCGCTGCCGTCGGTCGGCGCGTTGGCCGCCGAGCCCAGCAGGCCCAGGTAGTTGCCGGAGGTGCCGGCCGGCTGCGGGATGGTCTGCCCGGAGAGCTCCAGGTTGTCGGGCTTGCCGGAGCCGGTGGCCGGCCAGGCGTAGGTGAGGCCGTCCGTGGTCACCGTGCCGCCGCTGGTCACGCCGGCCGAGGCCAGCGCGTTCTGCGAGTAGGCCCAGCCGCCGTCGTCGAAGCCGCCGGAGAACTTGGCCCCGTCGGCGTAGACGCCCTCGTTGGACTCGTACGGCCACAGTTCGCCCGGCTTGGCCACGGCGACCCGCATCGAGGCCGAGGTCAGGGCGGAGCCGTCGGTGTGGTCGGTGATCGCGAAGTCCACCGAGTACGTGCCCTCGTCGGAGCCCGCCGTCACCGGCACGTCGGCCGTCGCGCTGCCGCCGGCCGGGACGGTCAGCGAGCCGGCGGAGGCGCCCAGGCTCACGCCGGAGGCCGGCGTCGCCTTCCAGTCCGCGGTGACCGCCTTGGTGCCGAGGTTGGTCACCCGCAGCGACGCCTTGTCCGACGCGCCCGGCTGGAGCACCAGCCCGTCACCGTTCGCCCCGGCCGCCGCCGCCAGCACCCGCGAGGTGCCGATGGTGTCCGACGGCGGAGCCGCCTTCGCCGACGACGCCCAGGACGTGTTGGGCACGGTGTTGAGCGAGTAGTCCAGCGTGCCGGCCTTCTCGAACTGCGCGTAGCTCAGCCACGAGTCGTTGTACGCCTTGCCGTTGACGTCCAGCGCCTGCACGTACGGGGCGTCGGGGGCCGCCTGCGGGGCGTTGACCGAGACGGTCTTGCCGTTGCCCAGGGTGATCTGCGCGACGGGGAAGGCGGGGCTGCCCAGCACCAGCGTGTCCGTGCCGGGCGTCTCCGGGTACATGCCCAGCGACGACCACACGTACCACGAGCTCATCGCGCCCAGGTCGTCGTTGCCGAACGACCCGACCGGCGCGTTGAAGTACAGCTGGGTCTGCGCCTGCCGGACGGCCTCCTGCGTCTTCCACGGCTGCCCGACGTAGTCGTACTCCCAGGGGATCTCCAGGCTGGGCTCGTTGCTCAGGTCGGCGTCGGTCCCCGACGGGTCGGTGATGTTGTCCAGCAGGCTGTCCAGGTACGACGACCACGCCGCCGACCCGCCGCGCGCGGTGGCCAGCTGCTGCACGTCGAACGGCACCATCGGCGTGTACTGGGCGGAGGTGCCCTCGACGAAGCCGTTGGAGGTGCCCGGAGTGAAGCCGGCGGCCCACTGCCCGTCGGCGTCGCGGGCCTGGAGGTAGCCGCTCTGCGGGTTGAAGACGTTCAGCCAGTCCTGCGCGCGGGTGGCGAACTTGCGGTAGTCCGCGGTCTTGCCCAGCGACTTCGCGAACGACGCCAGCGCGTAGTCGGCGCTGTCGTACTCCAGCTGCGTGGACACCGGGCCGTAGAAGTTGCAGCAGCCGTAGGTGCCGTCCAGGGGCAGGTAGCCGTCGGCGTCCCGGGTGGCCTCGCCCGGGCGGTCGTTGTTCGGCACGGTGGCCTCGTGGACCATCGCCTCCAGCGCGTGCGCGGTGTCGAAGTCGCGCACCCCGAACGCGTAGGCGTCGGCGATGATCGAGGTGGCCGGGTCGCCGACCATCACGTAGCTCTCGCCGTTGTTCGACGCCCACTTGGGCAGCAGGCCGGTCTGGTCGTACCCGTTGAGCATCGAGGTGACGATGTCACCGGTCTGCTGCGGCGCGACCATCGACATCAGCTGCGTCTGCGACCGGTAGGTGTCCCACCCGGAGTAGTTGGCGTACTGCGCCTGCTGCCCCTTGGCCAGCTGGTGGACCTGGTCGTCCATGCCCATGTACTGGCCGTTGTCGTCCGAGAAGACGTTCGGGTGCAGCAGCGCGTGGTAGAGCGCGGTGTAGAACTCGACCTGCTGGTCGTGGCTGCCGCCGCCGATCCGCACCCGGCCCAGGAGGTCGTTCCACTCCTTGCGGGCGGCGGTGCTCAGCGCGTTGAGGTTCCAGCCGCTGATCTCCGTGGAGAGGTTGGCGGCCGCGTTGTCGTCGGAGGTGTACGAGATCCCGACGGCCGCCTTCACCGTGGCGGACGACGTGGTGTCGAAGGTCAGGTACATCCCGTTGGCGCCGGTGACCGGGGCGCTGTCGGCGGCGCTGCCCGCGGCGGCGCCGGCCGTGGCGCCGTCGGCCTTCGGGGCGGCCGAGGCGGAGGCGGAGCCCGAGGAGCCCGCCGCCGCTCCCGACCCGGCGGAGGTGCCGCTCGGGTGGACGGTCGGCGCGGTCCTGGCCGGCACCGTGAAGTGCTGCTCCTGGTGCGCCGCGGTGTCGGGCGTGGCCAGGGTCTGCTGGGCCTTGCCCTTGCTGAGCGACTTCACACCGGGGTTGATCGTGCTGCCCACCCACGTGCCGCTGGCGGTGAAGGGGCGGTTGAACTTGATGTCGAAGTGCAGGGTGTAGCGGTTGTTCGCGCCGCAGAAGTGGCCGCTGTCGACGGCGCCGACCACCTCGCGGTCGCCGACCACCTTCACGCGGGTGCCGTCGACCGTCGACGCGCCGCCGCTGAGCTTCAGCAGCAGGTTGGACTGCTGCCCGGCCGGGAAGGTGAACTTGCCCAGGCCCGCGCGCGCGGTGTCGGTCAGCTCCGTGGTGACGCCGTCGGCGCCCTTGACGGTGTAGGAACCGATCCCCGTCGTCTCGTCGGAGTGGCTGAACGTCTCCGCGGTGTTCGACAGGTTCCCGCTCAGTGCCCCGGACACCGGGAGGATGGGCACGTCGCCGGCCACGTCGCAGCCGGGGCCGGACACGTGGGTGAGGCTGAAGCCGGAGATCTTCGTGCTCTTGTACTCGTACCCTCCGCCCTGCGTGCGGCTGGGGGTGGTGTCGGGTCCCCACTGCATCATGCCGAACGGCACGTCGGGGCCGGGGAAGGTGTTCACGGCACCGGAGGTGCCGATCAGGGGGTTGACCAGTGCGGCCGGGTCCTTCACCGGCTGCGGCCCCGCCGCGGCGCCGGCCGCCGCGAAGGACTGGAGCGACAGCGCCGTGACACCCGCGGCGGAGAGTACCGCCAGGCGCCGGCGGAGTCTGCCGGCCCGGGGCGCGCTTTCACGCCTCCGAACGGTCATCGGTTGCCTCCAAGGCTCGTCGTTGTGCCTGAGGGTGGGACGGCGCGGCACGCACCCGTGCGGACAACGTTGTCAGGGATCTGACAACGTTGCCACACCGTCAGCCGTCGAGTAGACCCCCAGCGGGCAGCGCGGTCAAGGGATCTGACGAGGTTTTGGGGACGTGTGGTGCCAGTGGGCGGGTGCGCGGGCGCGGGTTCGGCCGTGCGTTCGGCGTCCGGCGGCGGTGTCCTCCCGGGGGCGGCTGCTCGCGCTACCGTGCCCGCGTGGCCGACCTCACCTACCCGTTCGCAGGCGTCACGTCCGACGAGGCCCTGCGGGTCCCCGACGGGTTCCGTGCGCTGCGGGTCCGGACGGTGCTCGCTCCGGGCGCGTTCGAACCGGCCGCCGACGCGCTCTTCGCCTGGCGGATGCACCAGGGCGTACCGCTGCTTCGGATGTCCGCGGAGCAGCCGCGGGCGGTCCCCGGAGTCCGGGTGGTGCTGAGGCTGGGCCCGCTGGCGGCGCCCTGCCGGGTGGTCTGGGCCGTTCGCGAGGGAGGCCGTGCCGGATTCGGCTACGGAACCCTGCCCGGGCACCCCGAGTGCGGCGAGGAGTCGTTCGTCCTGAGGCGCGACCCGGCGGGCCCGGTCACCTTCACCGTCCTCGCCGTCAGCCGTCCCGCCGCCTGGTACGCCCGCGCCGCCGGTCCGGTCGGCCGCCGCGTCCGGCGAGGGATCGCGCTGCTGTACGCGAGGTCCCTGGCGGCGGCGATCCGCACCCCCTGACGGCCTCGGGCGCCGCGGCCGCAACGGCCCCCGCCCCGCCGCCCTCCCTGCGGGGAGGAGCGACGGGGCGGAAAGGGACGGCGGACGGCCCGCGGGTGTTTCTAGCGGACGGCCCGCGGGTGTTTCTAGTAGGGGCCGTTGACGTTGTCGATCGAGCCGTACACGTGGAACGCGTAGTTGCACGCGGCGGTGATGTTCGCGACCGGGTCGTAGATGTCGGTCGAGGTACCCGCCACGTGGTAGGCGTCGAAGGTCGGCTGAATGACCTGGAGCAGGCCGATGGACGGGGTGCCGGCGGCCGCGTTGGAGTCCCACAGGTTGATGGCGTCGGGGTTGCCGGAGGACTCCCGCATGATGTTGCGGTGGATGCCGTCGTAGCTGCCCGGAATGCCGTCCTGCTTCATGATGGCCAGCGAGTGGTTGATCCAGCCGTCCAGGTTGTCCGGGTAGGTCTGGGCGGCGGTCGTCGTGGTGGCCGACACGGCGGTCGCCGTGGTGGCCGTCGTGGTGCTCGCCGTCGCCGGGACCGCCTGCGCGGTCGTGGACGCGGCCGCGGCGGGCTGCGCGCCGGTGCTGCTCTTGGCGGGAAGGGCGAGGACCTGGCCGGGGTGGATGATGTACGGGCTGCTGATCCTGTTGGCCCGCGCGATGACCTGCCAGCCGCCCGGGTCTTGTGGGCGCGGGCGATCGCGGCCAGGGTGTCGCCGGTCTTGACCGTGTACGTGGCGGTCGGGGCCTGAACGGCGCTCGCGGCGCTCGGCGCGGTGCCGGCCGCGGCCGGGGCGGCAGCCTGGGCGGTGCCGGCCACGGCGACGCAGGTCAGAGCGGCGAAGGTGCCGGCGACGATGGCGCCACGGGCGGAGATCCGGCGCTTCTTCGCCGGGCTGTTCTGGACGTGCTTGGGCATGGTGCGGACCTCTTCCACGATTGCTTGTCCGCAGTGACCGGCCCTTTGGCCGGCCCCCCTCGTCATTCCGACCCGCATTTCGAGTAGCGGCGTTCTGCGGAGACCACATTGTTAGCAGCCGATAAAAGGCCGCACAATTACCCCTTGCACTAAGGCGCGTAGTAGGCGCTTTGCCTTTGTTTCCACGCGGGCCCGGGATTCGGGGAGAGCGGCGGATCGGGAATGCACTAAACGGCTTCGTAGGTGATGTGCGTCCTATGCCGTGCATCACCCCGGGGGTCTTGATCGAGAAACTCGGCGTAAGGGAACGGGGGCGGATGGTGGCGGCGCGTTTCATTCTTAACAATGTCTTAGTGTGCATAGCGGATAAATGCCGCATAGCTGGATCGAAGCGGACATACAGGGATGATTTTCTGCGTTCCGTGCGGTCCGGCCGGGGGGAGGGGGTGGGTGGTGGAGAAAATAGACAGCTAGATGTGCAGCTGGCTGTCTATCTGCTACGTTGGGGCTATGAGCGAACGGCAGGTGGAACCCTCCGAGGGGGCCGCTTCGGGTCTCGCGGTGGAGCTGCGGGCGGCCCTGGGCCAGCTGGTGAGAAGACTGCGCGAGCAGACGGACAGGGACGACCTGACCAAGTCCCAGACCTCGGTCCTGCTCCGGCTGGAGCGCGAGGGGCCGGCGACGGCGGCCGAGCTGGCGGTTGTACAGGGGGTGCGTCCGCAGTCCATGGCCAAGATCGTCCGGGCGCTGGAGGACGCCGGCCTGGTGGTGGGGGAGCCCGACCCCGCCGACGGCCGCCGCACCCGGCTCAGCCTGTCCGACGCCGCGCGCGAGCAGTTCCGCACCGGGCGGCGTGCCAAGCAGGACTGGCTGACGCGCGCGGTCGAGGACACTCTCACCCCCGAGGAGATCGAGCAGCTCTCCGGCGCCGTCCACCTGCTGCGCCGCCTGGCCCAGTCGCCCTGACCCCGCCCCCTTTCGGGAACCGCCCGACCGGACACCGTCTCCAGTGAAGGAAGCACCATGCCCGTCACCACCCTCGACCCGACGACCGCGCTGATCGTCGTGGACCTCCAGAAGGGGATCGTCGGCCGGCCTCTGGCGCACCCCGTTGACGGCGTCATCGAGCGCACCACCGCGCTGCTCGCCGCGTTCCGCGCGTGCGGGCTGCCCGTCGTCCTCGTCAACGTCGCCGGCGGCCCGGCCGGCCGGACCGACCAGCGCGACGGCGCCCCCCGGGTCCGCGACCTCCCCGAGGGCTGGACCGACCTCATCCCCGAGCTGGACGCGCGGGCGGACGACATCCTCGTCACCAAGCACGCGCGCAGCGCCTTCACCGGTACCGGACTGGCGGAACGGCTGCGCGGACTGGGCGCCACGCAGGTGGTCGTCACCGGCATCGCCACCAGCAGCGGCGTGGAGTCCACCGCCCGCGACGCCCACGAGCTGGGCTTCAACGTCACCCTGCCCACCGACGCGATGACCGACTCCGGCGCTGACCGGCACGAGCACAGCGTGGCCCGGATCTTCCCGCGCATCGCCGAGACGGGGACCGCGCGGGACGTGCTGGACCTCCTCGCCGCCCGTTCCTGAGCGCCCCGTCCCGGCGCCGAGGCGGCCGCCCGGCCCGCGGCTGCCGTCTCCCCGGCCGTTTCCGCTTCCCCGGCCGTTCCGCCTCCGCGTAGTCCGCGCCGGCCCGCGCGTTTGGCCGCCGCCCGGGCGGGCAGCCGAGCCGTTGGCTTCCCATGAGGTGATGAGACGGTGTTCGACGACGTGACCCCCGGCCCCACGACCGAGGAACTTCCCATACCGGACTACCGGCACCTGCCCGCTCAGGCGATCGAGGGCCGGATTCTCGAGCTGGACGGTGACGAGGTCGAGACCGTCCTGCGCTACGAGTGCGAGCACCGCGAGCGCACCCCGCTGATCCGCGTGCTGACCGCGCGCCTGCGCGGCCTGCGCGAGCGCTCCTCCGTCCGGCAGCCGCCGTCCGTCCCGGAGCCGCCCTCCGTCCGGGGGCCGGGAGCCTCCCGCACCCCCCGTCCCTCCGGCTGAGCCGCCGGGGCGCGCCCGGGACGGGTGTGCGGCCGGGCCGGACGACGGGTAGCCCGAGTGGCACGCCGGAGTCGACACCCGGCCCGGCCGCGCCGAGGCTGGGTCGGGACGGCCTCCGCGGCTGACGCCGCACGGCCCCGGCCTGGACGTGGCCGTCGCCGCCGCGGCCAGCCACGAGGAGGAGCCCGTGACCGACGCCCCCGCCGCCCTCGGCGCCGAGTCCGCCGACGACCGCCCCGGTGCCGGCCCCCTCGACCCGCTGGGCCGCGCCGCGGCCGGCTCCGCCCCGGTCGACCTGCGGCGCGTCGGCATCCACCCGGACTTCTGGTACCCGGTCGCGGCCTCCCGCGACATTCCGCCGGACACGGTCAGGCCGGCGTCGTTCGCCGGGCGGCGGATCGCCCTCTTCCGCACCCGCCGCGGCGGCGTCCACGCGCTGGAGGACCGCTGTGCGCACCGGCAGGTGCCGCTGAGCATGGGCGTCGTCGAGGGGGAGGCGCTGCGCTGCTGCTACCACGCCTGGGCCTACCGGGGCGACGGCCGCATCTCGCAGATCCCCTACCTCCCCAAGGGCGCCGAGCGTCCGCCGCGCGGGGTGCTCGCCTACCCGGTGCGGGAGCGGTACGGGCTGGTGTTCGTCTTCCCCGGGGACCCGGCGAAGGCCCCGGCCACCCCGCTGCCGGAACTGCCCGAGTACGGCTCGCCCGCCCACCGCGCCATGCGCTTCTCGCGGACGGTGCGCTGCCACTACTCGTTCATGCACGAGAACCTGCTCGACATGAACCACCAGTTCCTGCACCGGGGTGTGCTCGGCCGCATCCAGCCGACGCTGCTGGACCGCAGGACGGACGGCCGGTCGGTCGAGGCCCGCTACCGGTTCACGCCGGAGGGCGGGCGCAAGGACCGGGGGGCGGGGCTGCTGTCGGCCGAGGGCCTCGGCGGGCGCGGCGCCCCGGACGTCCTCACCATCCGCACCGAATACCCGTACCAGACACTCCAGTTGGTGCCGGACGGCGAGGAGCGTCCGGCCTTCAGCCTGTGGGTGGCCTATGTGCCGCGGGACGCGGAGCAGCGCACCAACCACGTGCACGGACTGCTGATGATCCGCAAGCCCCGGTTCGGCGCGGCGCTGAACCTGGCGTGGCCGCTCATCCGGCGGTTCACCGAGCGGGTGTTCGCCGAGGACCGGATGGCGGTGGAGGCCGAGCAGCGGGCCTGGGACGAGCAGGGTGCGGACTGGAACCAGGAGGTCTTCCCGCTCATCCTCGACCTGCGCGAGATGCTGCGCCGCAACGGCGTCCCCCTCGAACCCGCCGGCGCCCTGTGCGGCTCCCGTGTCGGCTGTGCCGACGGCTCCAACGGCGCTGCGTGCGGGAATATGTGACGTTGCGTCAGCGATGGGGAGGGTGTGTCCGGCCACCAGTGACCGGTTGCCGGCGTGAGGCTTCAGCGACCGCCCGCTGGGTGCGCGTGGGGCGGCCGAGCCTGTCGAATCGGCTGACGCCCGTGCCGCGTCCTCGTGGAGTCCCGACGCCGGAAAGCGTACGAATCGTCTCATATCCGGCGTGGCCGCAGTGCCGCCCTGAAGGGGAGGGCCGGATGTCCGGTCGTGGACGAGGCGGGCACGGCGGGCGGGTTTGCCGCCCGCGACCACCCCCGGCACGTGGTCGGCGGCGGAGTGCCCGGCTTCGGCCGGCGGACGTCAGAGAATCGTGGGAGATGGCCTCATGCTCCCGGCGCCGTGCCTAGCATCAAGGCATGACCTGGGTGGGCGCAGCGTGGTGGGGGTTGTTCGGGGCTTCGCCGTCGAGGCGTTGGAGTTCTGGACGGCCGTGCGCCGCCATCACCACTGGCCCTGGGAGAGTCCGGGTGACGGGCCGACGCTGGGACTTCTGGCCTACGTCATCGCCACCGTCTTACGGCTCGGTGTCGGGACCGGTGTGGCCGTCGCGGCGCGCGCGTCCGGGCACAGTGCCACCGCCTGGCTGGCGATGTTCGTCGGGGCCGGGGCGCCTTCGCTGCTGGAGAGGGTAACGGCCCTGATGCCGCTCGTCGTTCACGCCGGTGTCACCGCGCTGGCCGCCAACACCCCGAGCACGGGAGAGAGCGGCCGGCCCGCGCTCCTCGTCCAGCCCTCGGGCCCGCGCTCCACTGGGAGCAACCGCCTCGACGCGCCACCCCCGGACGGCGAGGGCATGTGGTCCGACAGCGAAGGCCAGGGGAGTTGATGGCCGTGCGCGCTGAATCCCTCGCAGGCAGGGTCGTGGCCATCGTCTCTCGCCGTGCTCCCGCGTTCCAGCCGCTTCCGGGCGAACGGCCTGGCCTGGCCTGGGCCGTGCGGGCGGCATTGCCGGGTCCGCGCCGCCAGGAGCGGGCCAAGGCCACCGCCGCGTCCGATCCGCCACCTGCGGTTCCGGCAACCGACCCCGTCGTGACGGTCGAGCCATGGCGCTGGAGTCAGGTCCGGGCCGCCTCCGTCGCCGTCGGCAGCGCGCGGTCAGCCAGGGTCATGCCGTCCCTCGTCGGGTTGGTCGCCGCATGTCTCCTGGCTGCGGGCGGCTTCGCGCTGACGACGCTGGCGCCCGGCGAGGTTTCAGCGCCGGCCGGCCCGCCTCCGTCGTCCACCGCGGCCCTCGGCCCTCAGCAGACGGTCGAGCGGTACTTCGAAGCGATCAACGCGAAGGACTACCGGACTGCCTGGAATCTTGGCGGCCGCAACTTCCACCAGAGCTACAGCACCTTCGCCGCGAGCTTCGCAACCACAGCGACGACCTCCGTCACCATCCAGTCCATCACAGGCGACGTCGTCGCCGTGATACTGAACACCCAGGACACAGAAGGCAAAACGCACGACTACCACGGCACTTACACCGTCCACGACGGCGTCATCACAGCAGGCAGCCTGAAGGCCGGCTAGGGACCGTCTCCTTGAAAGGTTGTGGGCGCCTTTCCTGCTGGTAGGCGGGGTGTTCGGCCAGGGCGCCACCAGCTCCTGGGAGAGCGGACCTGCGCCTCCGCCCTGGAGACCCGCGACCGCGCCATGTTCGCCGGCGTCAACGCCTCCCTCTCCACCCGGCTCGGCGGCACCAGCCCACCGGGCCCGGGTACCGGACGATGACCATCGCCCCGCAGGTGCCGCCGGGGCCGCGGTACGCCGCGGCCACCCAGGAACCGTGCGCGGCGCCGCGGCCAGCTCCTGGACCCGCTCCGGCGGCCGCGGCCAGCTCCTGGACCCGCTCCGGCGGCCGCTTCACCCTCGACGCCACCGCCCCGCGGGGAGCGGAGCCACCGTGCGCCTGCCCGACCTGGGCACGGCCGGGGCCCGGGTGCCCGCCACCCACGGCGCGGTCCGCGGGTCCGGCGGCGCCTACACCGTCGGCTCCGGGGCGCCGGACCTTCACCGTCGCCACGGCAGGCTGAACGGTCATGTCGGAGAGGGTCGTCGGCGCCGCGCGCTGTCAACGACCGTCCGGCACAAGGCCGATGGGTGCACTCCCAGCGGGTGCGCCCATCGGCCCCGCCGTCCTCCGACCGCCGCCCACCGCTGGGCTGCGTACGGTTTCGGCCACTGCGGCGAGCACTTTAGCGGAACGCCGGGTTGTGCCGATGGAATTTGCCAGAACGCCCTCCGCAGCGTCCAAACCATGCGTAACGTCACGTTGACGCGCAGGGCCGCCGGTTGGCCGTGCCGCGGATGACATCAAGGGGAGCGGTGTGTCCGGGATCGACGAGTGCCTGCTCGAAGCCATGGCCCTGCCCGGTGCCAGGGGAGCCGCGCTGGTCGAGTGGATCAGCGGGCTGGCGCTGGGTCGGATCGGCGAGGCGCCCGACGGCGACCACGAGACGATGGCCGCGCAGATCGCCGAGTTCGCCCGCCACGCCATCGAGCACCCGGTCTTCGCCGGCGCGGCCGAGCCGGGCAGCGGCACCCACCGCGGCCCCGGCCGGCCCGGCGACTCCCCACCGCCCGGGGCCAAGGGGCCGGCCGTGCAGGACGTCATCGTGACCGCGGCCTCCGGCTACCACCTGCTGCGCTTCCTCGACCTGCCCTACGAGGGCGGCGTGTTCCTGCACCTGTGGCTCGACCGCGACATCGCCAACCTGGCGTTGGCCATGATCCGCCTGCGTGACCTGGCCGAACGGCTGGTGCTGGAGTGAACGCCACCGTCTCCCCGATGCTGCTGCGGCTGGCCGAGCGCGGCGCCACCGGTGCCCTGCTGCGGGACACCGGCGCGCTCTACCTGGTCGACGGCGCCGTCGTGCACGCCGAGAGCCCGGCAGCGCCCGGCATCGGCGAACTCCTCACCAACGGCGGGCGGTTGCCCGCCGAGCGGTGGCGGGAGGCGCTCGACAAGGCGGGGCCGCGCGGCCAGACCGCCCGCTACCTGCTCGACCACGGCTGCCTGTCCGGCGGCGAGTTGGAGATCCGCCACCTCGGCGCCCTCTACGACGCCGCGTACTTCGTGCTCGCGCCGGGCGGCGGCCCCACCCGGTTCCGGCACGGCGTCGCCCACTGGTTCGGGCGGGTCCGGCCGGTGGGCGTGGCGGACGTCGAACGGGAGAGCCTGCGCCGCCGCCGCTACCTCGCCGACCTGTGGCCGCACCCGCAGCTGGACGCCGCCCCGCCGCGCCGCCGGGCGGCGACGGGACTGCCGGCCGTCACCCGCCGGCAGCAGGACGTCCTGGACCTCGCCGACGGGCGGCGGACGCCGAGCGGGATCGCCGCCCGGCTCGGCCGCCCCGCCTTCCACACCCTGGTCGACATCCGGCGGCTGGCCGCCGCGGGCCACCTGGAGACCCCCGACACCGCCCTGCCCCCGCCCACCGCCCCGGCGTGGGTGCGCGACGTCGGAGACACCCCGGACGTGGCCCTGCTGCGGCGGTTGCGGGACGCGCTGGAGGCACACCTGTGAGCCCCCCCGAGCGGAGCGCGGCCCGCAGCACCGTACGCAGGGGGCTGAGAAACCGTGCCGAAAGGAGGAAGCTGATGGCGCACGAGGCCGAGGTCCGCGACGAACTGGCCCGGCTGCGGGCCCGTACCGCGGAGGTGACGGCGGTCGTCGCGGCGAGCACGGACGGCCTGGTCCTGGCCGCCGATCCGCCGCTGCCGGGTGCGGAGGGCGTCGCCGCGCTCACCGCCGCGGCTCTCGGTGTCGGGCTGCGGCTCGCCGAGGCGACCGGCAGCGGTACGTTCCGCGAGCTGCTGATCCGGGGTGAGCACGGCTACGTCGCCACCTACGCGGCCGGCACCGCCTGCGTCCTGACCGTCCTGGCCGGTCCGCGCGCCAACGTCGGACGGATGCACATGGAGGCCCGCCGCGCCGGCGCGCGCGTCGCCGAACTGCTCGACGGCACCGCCGTACGACTGGAGGACGCCTGACCGCCATGGACACGCCCCGCCAACCCCGGCCGCGCGGCGCCGCAGCGCGGGCCCCGACCCGGCCGATCCGTCCGGGCCGCCGTCCTCCGCACCACCCGGGTCCGGGGCCTCCGCCGAGCCGGGCGAGGCGCGGCCCCCGGCCCCGGCTGAGGGGGCCGCGCGGGAAGCGGGGCCCGCGGCCGACCCGCCGCCGGCGCGGCAGCCCGCACGGCGGACCGCGCACCGGAGCACGGCGCCGGCGGCGCGGACACCGCACCAGGCACCACGTCAGACCACACGCCGACCCGCGGGCCAGGCAGCAGGCCAGCCCGCAGGCCAGACCGCACCCAAGCCCGTCCGGCACGATCCGTCGGACGGTGCAGACATCCAGCAAGGGAGCACCCTCACCGTGGCGAACACAGAAGCCGTCCTCAAGGACGCGATGACCTCGATCGAAGGCGTCATAGGCGTCGCCCTGGTCGACTACACCAGCGGCATGGCGCTGGGCACCATCGGCGGGGGCAAGGAGCTCGACCTCAACGTCGCCGCGGCCGGCAACACCGACGTGGTCCGGGCCAAGGCCCGCACCATGGAACTGCTCGGCCTCAAGGACGAGATCGAGGACATCCTCATCACCCTCGGCACCCAGTACCACCTCATCCGCCTCCTCAAGGGGCGGGGCAAGAACGGCCTCTTCCTCTACCTCGCCCTCGACAAGAACCGGGCGAACCTCGCCATGGCGCGCCACCAGCTCCGCTCGATCGAGTCCGACCTGGAGCTGTGACCCGGGCGCGCCCGCGCCGCCCGTCGTGCAGGCGCGGCGGCGCGGCTCGCCCGGACCCGTCGGCGGGCCCCGTGTGACGGGGCCCGGACGGCGCGGGGCGCGGCTGTGCTGCGTCCGGGGGAAGTCGGGCGCGCCGTGGCCGCCCGGGGCCGGTGGAGCCCGGCCGGGGGCGGGTCCACGGGTGAGACTGGCCGGAAACGCCCATCCGCCGGCGGACCGGAGGAGGCCGCCGCGCGGTCCCGGCCCGCCGCCCCACCGGCAAAGGAAGACCCATGGCGCGCCACCGAGTAATGCACGTGCCGACTCCGGGCGGCGACCTCTCGCCCGCCGAGGCGGAGACGGTCCCGCCGGGCCCGGGGCAGGTGCGGATCGCCGTCGAGGCGTGCGGCATCTGCAACTCCGACCACATGATCATCGCCGGCCTGCTGCCCGGTGCCGACTTCCCCCGCGTGCCCGGCCACGAGATCGCCGGGCGGATCGCCGTCCTCGGCGAGGGCGTGGCGGGCTGGAACGTCGGCGACCGTGTCGCCGTCGGCTGGTACGGCGGCAGTTGCGGGCACTGCGACGCCTGCCGCACCGGCGACGGCGTGCTCTGCCCCGAGCTCCAGGTGCCCGGCGCCGCCTACCAGGGCGGCTACGCCGAGTCCGTGACCGTGCCGGCCGTCGCGCTGGCCGCGATCCCCGACGAGCTCAGCAGCGCGGAGGCGGCGCCGCTGGCCTGCGCCGGGGTGACCGTCTACAACGCGCTGCGGCGCAGTTCGGCGCTCCCCGGGGACACCGTGGCCGTGCTGGGCCTGGGCGGGCTGGGCCACCTGGGGGTGCAGTTCGCGGCGAAGATGGGCTTCGACACCGTGGCCGTGGCCCGTGGCGAGGAGAAGGCTTCGCTGGCACGGCAGTTGGGGGCCCGGCACTACATCGACAGCACGCGTGAGGACGTCGGACAGGCGCTGCGGGAGATGGGCGGCGCGAAGGTCGTACTCGCCACGGTCAACAACGCGAAGGCGATGGCGGCGGCGGTCCCGGGCCTGGGACGGCGCGGTGAGCTGGTCGTGGTCGGTGCCGCCACCGAGCCCCTCGACCTGCCGCCGCTGGCCCTGCTGACCGACTGCCGGCGGATCTACGGCCACGCGTCCGGCGTCGCCGTCGACACGCAGGACACGCTGCGGTTCGCCGTGCAGACCGGGGTGCGGCCCTGGATCGAGGAGGCGCCGCTGGCCGATGGGGCCGCGGCCTTCGCCAAGATGGCTTCGGGCGGTGCCCGTTTCCGCATGGTGCTCACCGTGGGGGCGGAGCCGCAGCCGAGTTGACGTCCGGGCCGTGGGACGGCGCCGGAAGGCCGCCTCCGGTCTCCTCGGTGGCGGCTCCCAGCGCCGGCCGACGGCGTCCCCGCGTCGGCTCCGCGTCCGCCCGCGCGCCGGCCCGGAGCCGATCCGGGCCGGCCCGCGGGCGCCCCGGCGGCGGCGTCCCCACGGTGCGTCCTCGCCCGCGGTCAGGGCCCCGGAGGGAGCCGGCCGGGTGGGGTGCGCTCCGCCACCCGGCCGCCCGGGCCCGCCGGGGTCCGTGCGTCAGTGGCCCCCGGCCGGCCGCGGGGTGAAGTAGTGGCCCTGGTCCAGGTCCTCCAGCAGCCCGGGCCCGGTCGGCTGCCAGCCCAGCAGCTCGCGGGTGCGGGTGCTCGACGCGCGGGTGTCCATGGCGTAGAGCCCGCCGAGCCAGCCGAAGTGCCCCTCCGCGTCCTGCGGCGCGACCGGGACGGCCGGCAGGCCGAGGTTCGCTCCGATGGACTCGGCGATCGCGCGCGTCGGCACGCCCTCTTCGGCGACGCCGTGCAGCACGGTGCCCGCCGGAGCCTGCTCCAGGGCCAGCCGGAACAGCCGCGCCGCGTCCGACCGGTGCACCGCGGGCCAGCGGGCGGCACCGTCGCCCACGTAGCCGGCGGCGCCGCGCTCGCGGGCGATGCCCACCAGGAGGGCGATGAAGCCGTGGTCGCCCTCGCCGTGGACCGTCGGAGGCAGCCGCACCACCGACGAGCGCACCGCGTGCTCGGCGAGGTCCAGCGTGGCGCGGGCGTTGGCGGCGCGGGGTGCGAAGGGGGAGCCCAGGGTCAGGGCCGGGAAGTCCTGCTCGGTGGCCACCTGGCCCGGCGTGAACCCGGCCACGCCGGAGGCGATGACCAGCGGCCGGCCCGATCCCTCCAGCGCGGAGCCGAAGGCGGCGACGGCCCGCGCGTCGATCGCGGCGGAGGTGGCGAAGTCCGGGAAGGCGTGGACGAAGGCGAGGTGGACGACGCCGTCGCTCTCCGCGGCGCCCTTCCGTAGGGCGTCGAGGTCCTCCAGATCGCCGCGGAGCACCTTGGCCCCGGCCGCGGTGAGGGCCTCCGCGGAGGCGTCCGACCGGGCGAGGCCGGTCACCTCGTGCCCGGCGCCGAGGAGTTCGGGGACGACGGCGGAGCCGATGAAGCCGGAACCGCCGGTGACGAATACGCGCATGGGAGTCCTTCCGTGTCCGACCGCTGCCGGCGAACTGCCGGGAGCGATTCGTTGTCAGCGACTGACATCAACCGTAGCACCCGATGTCAGTCGCTGTCATGGTGATGGGCGTCGCGTAGAATCGCGGACATGGGACGTTGGGAGCCGAACGCGCGCGGTCGCCTGGGGAAGGCGGCGATGGAGCTGTACGCCGAGCGCGGCTTCGACCAGACCACCGTCGCGGAGATCGCCCGGCGCGCCGGGCTCACCGAGCGCACGTTCTTCCGCCACTACGCCGACAAGCGCGAGGTGCTCTTCGGCGGTGCGCCCTTCATGGAGGAGCAGTTCGTCGGCGCGGTCGCGGCCGCGCCCGCGCCGGCCGGACCCATGGACGCGGTCGCCGCCGGCCTCTACGCCGTCGGCACCATGCTCCAGGAGGGGCGGGAGGCCGCGTCGCTGCGGCAGTCGGTCATCTCCTCGCACCCCGAACTCCAGGAGCGGGAGCTCGTCAAGCTCGCCTCGCTGTCCGCCGCGCTCACCCGGACGCTGTGCGAGCGCGGAGTCCCCGAGTCGGACGCGAGTCTGGCCGCCGAGGCCGGGATCGCGGTGTTCAAGGTCGCCTTCGGCCGGTGGATCGCGGACCTGGACGGGCCGGAGCTGCCCCAGGTCATGCGCGAGTCGCTGGACGAACTGCGGACCGTGGTGGCGGGGGACGGCTCGGCCGCGAGCTGAGGCCGGCGGATTCGGAGCCGGATTGGGAGCCGGATTCGGAGCCGGAGCGGCCGCTGGGGCGGCTCCGTCGCCACCCGCCGGGGCGGGAGCGGGGGCAGGACCAACGGCGGTGGCCTACCCGGTAGTTGGTCGGGTTTCAGCGGGTGGGACGGGGTCGGCCTTGTCGGCCGAACGGCGGCATGGCTACTGTCGTTTCGTGGTTCTCGAACCATCGAATCAGTGCCCTGTGCCCCGTCGCCCGACCCGAGGGAGACCGCGACCATGAGCCAGCCGCCGACCCACGACTTCCCCTTCCCGCCCGGCCCGCTGGCCGAGCCGCCCGAGCAGTACGCGGAACTCGGCGCCGGCTGCCCGGTCTCCCGGGTCCGGCTGCCGAGCGGGGACCAGGCGTGGTACGTCACCGGATACGACGAGGTGCAGGCCGCGCTCTCCGACGGCCGCCTGTCGCGTGCCGCCCTGCGCGAACCCGGAGCGCCCCGCGTCGTCACGGGGCCGGACTTCTCCGACAACCCCTACAACCTGCTCAACCAGGAGGGCCCCGACCACAAGCGGCTGCGCCGCCTGATCAGCCCGGCCTTCACCCCCCGTCGGGCCGCCGCGCTGCGCGGCACCGTCCAGCGGATCGCCGACGAGCTGATCGACGACCTGGTGGCCGCCGGACCCGCGGGCGACCTGCACCGGGACTACGCCGCCGTGCTCCCCGTCCACGTCATCTGCGCGCTCATCGACGCGCCCCGCGAGGACCGTCCGAAGATCCAGCTGTGGACCGACCGGCTGGTCAGCATCACCGCGCACACCCCGGAGGAACGGCTCTCGGCCCGCGAGGAGTCGGCCGCCTACGTGGCCGCCCTGATCGGGCAGCGCCGCGCCGATCCCGGTGACGACCTGCTCAGCGAGCTGATCAAGGCGCACGACGAGGGCGACCGGCTGACCGGGCAGGAGCTGGTCTGGCTCGGCATCAACCTGCTGGTCGCCGGGCACGACACCACCGTCGGCGCGATCAGCCGCGGCCTGTTCGCGCTGCTCCGCCACCCCGAGCAGTACCGGCTGCTGGCCAAGGCCCCAGACGACCGCGGACTCCTCGGCCACGCCGTCGACGAGCTGCTGCGCTACGCGCCGCCGTCGGACTTCGGGTTCATCCGGGTGGCGACCGAGGACCTCACGATCGGCGGGGTGGACGTCGCGGCGGGCGAGGGCGTCATCCCCGCGATGCACGCGGCGGGACGCGACTCGCGCCATGTCACCGACCCGGACATCCTCGACCTCACCCGCGGCGACGCCAACCACCTCGCCTTCGGCCACGGCGCGCACTACTGCCCCGGCGCGGGCGTGGCCCGCCTGGAGCTGGAGATCGCCTTCGGCAGCCTGGCCCGCCGCCTGCCGGAGCTGCGGCTGGCCGTCCCGGAGGACCAGGTCCGCTGGATCGGCGGCCTCCTGACGCTGCGTCCGGAGGTGCTGCCCGCCGAGTGGTGACGGGCCCCGGAACCCGGTGGGCGCGGCGGACGGGTCACAACGCCGGGGCGGCGGCGAGCAGTTCTCGCGTCCACGGGTCGGCCGGACGGGCGAAGACCTGCTCGACCGGCCCGCTCTCCAGGACCCGCCCGTCGCGCATCACCATCACCTCGTCCGCGATCTCGCGGATCACCGCGAGATCGTGCGAGATGAAGAGCATGGCCAGGCCGAGCCGGTCGCGCAGCGACCGCAGCAGCTCCAGGACCTGGGCCTGGAGCGAGACGTCCAGCGCGGAGACCGGTTCGTCGCAGACCAGCACCCGCGGCCGGGCCGCCAGCGCCCGGGCGATGGCCACCCGCTGGCGCTGCCCGCCCGACAGCTCGCGCGGCCGGCGCCGCAGGTGGCTGTCGGAGAGCCCGACCATCGCCAGCAGTTCGGCGCATCCGGCGGCCCGGTCCGCGCGCGGTACGCCCGCCGCGGCCAGCGCCTCGCCGAGCAGCCGCCGTACGGCGTAGCGGGGGTCGAGGGCGCTGAGCGGGTCCTGGTCGACGAGTTGGACGAGCCGCCGGCGCGGCCGTCTGGCCCGCTCCGGTATCCCGCTCCACGCGGCGCCGTCGAGCAGGACGGTACCGCCGTCCGGCCGTTCCAGGCCCAGCACCAGCCGGGCCAGCGTCGACTTGCCCGACCCGGACTCCCCGACGACGCCCAGGGTGCGGCCGGGGGTGAGGGTGAGGGAGACCTCGCGCACCGCGTCGCGCCAGCCGCCGTCGGGGCGGCGGTAGCGGAGGCTCAGGCCGCTCGCCGACAGGACGGGCCCCTGGCCGCCGGCCCCGGCCGCACCGGTTGCCCCGGCCGCACCGGTTGCCTCGGTGACTTCGGACGCCCCGCCTGGCTGGGCGGCACGCGGCGCCGGACGCCGGCCCGGTACGGAGTCCAGCAGGGCGCGGGTGTAGGGGTGTCGGGGCGCGGTGAGGACGCGACGGGCGGGCGCCTGCTCGACCACGACGCCGTCGCGCAGCACCGCGATGTCGTCCGCCACCTGTGCCACCGCCGCGAGGTCGTGGCTGATCAGCAGCACCGCCGTGCCGGCGTCGCGCAGCTCGCGCAGCAGCGCGAGGACGCGGGCCTGCACGGTGGCGTCCAGCGCGGTGGTGGGCTCGTCGGCGATCAGCAGCCGGGGGCCGCCCGCCAGGGCCGAGGCGATCAGGGCGCGTTGGCGCAGGCCGCCGGAGAGCTCGTACGGCCGCTGGCGGGCACGCTGCGCGGGCTCGGGCACCCCCACGGAGTCGAGCAGTTCCAGGACGCGGGACCGGACCTCGTCCCGGGGGGCGCGGCGGTGGGCGGTGAGGGCCTCGGCGATCTCGCGGCCGATCGGCCGCAGCGGGTCGAGCGAGACCAGGGCGTCCTGGGAGACCAGCCCCACGTGGGCGCCGCGCACCGCCCGCCACTCGCGCTCACCGTGCCGCCGTACGTCCTGGCCGCAGATGTCCAGCCGCTCGGCCCGCACCCGCGCTCCGTCGCCGACGAGCCCGAGCAGGCTCCGCGCGGTGACGCTCTTCCCCGAGCCGGACTCGCCGACCAGCGCCAGGCAGCGGCCGGCGGCGAGGCGGAAGGAGACGCCTCGGACGGCCTCCACGGTCCCGCCGGGCGTGTCGAACCGTACGTGCAGGGACGCGACGTCCGCGACGAGCGAGGAGCCGGGGACGCTGTCGACGGGGGCGTCGTCGACGGGGTCGGGGGCACGCGACGGGCCGCGGGCTCCGGTGACCGCGGGTGCGTCGGCCGCGCCGGCCGTGTCGGTTGCGCCGGCTGTCCCGGTGGT
Source organism: Actinacidiphila yeochonensis CN732 (assembly GCF_000745345.1). Lineage (NCBI taxonomy): Bacteria > Bacillati > Actinomycetota > Actinomycetes > Kitasatosporales > Streptomycetaceae > Actinacidiphila > Actinacidiphila yeochonensis. The sequence continues at coordinate 4,551,760 of NZ_JQNR01000005.1, forward strand.
GCCGGCTGTCCCGGTGGTGCCAGTGGTGTCGTCCGTGTCGGACATGGTCGTGGACTCCTCTTCGGAGAGCGAGTGAGGTACGGGCTCGGCCCGCGTGGCGCACGCCGACGGGGAGCCGGGCGGCTCGCGGGGGAGCGGTGCGCGGGTCCGGCCGCGGCGACGCCGTCGGCTCCGGCCCGGCTCCCGCGCCGGACCCGCCCCGGGGGCGGGTCCGGCGGACGGCTCACGTCGCGGCGCGGCCCGCGAAGCGGTGGTGCAGGGAGCGGCCCGTGACGCTGATCGCGACCGCCGCCACAGTGACCGCCAGGCCCGGGAAGACCCCGATCCACCAGGCGATCGGCAGGTACTGCTGGCCCTGCGCGAGCATCGCGCCCCACTCCGGAGAGGGCGGCTGCGGGCCGAGGCCGAGGTAGCTGAGCGCCGCCCCGGAGGTGATCGCCGAGCCGGTGCCGATCGCCGCGACCAGCGCCAGCGGCCCGACGGTGTTGGGCAGGACGTGACGGGCCGCCAGGACCACCGGGCGCTGGCCCAGGCACACCGCGGCCCGTACGTATCCGGACTGCCGGACCGACAGCGCCTGGCCGCGCACCAGCCGCGCGTACCCCAGCGCGGCCGGAACCGCGATGGCGACCGCCTCGGCACCCGCCCCGCGCCCCGCCACGGTCAGGACGAGCAGCGACACCAGCAGCGCGGGCAGCGCCAGCAGCGCGTCCACCAGCCGCATGAGGACGGCGTCGACCACCCCGCCCGCCAGCGCCGCGACCAGCCCGACCAGCAGCCCGGCCACCGCGGCCAGCGCGGTCGCGCCCAGCCCGGTGGCCAGCGACGTGCGCGTGCCGTACACCACGCGGGTGAGGACGTCGCGCCCCAACTGGTCCGTGCCGAACGGGTGCGCCGCGCTCGGCGGCCGCAGCACCGCGTCCAGGTGCGGCGCCAGCGGCGACCCGTCGCCGAAGAGCCACGGCAGCGCCGCCACCGCGGCGAGCAGCAGCAGGACGAGGACTGCGAGCACGGTGCCGGGCCGAGGGCGCCGCCGCCCCCGGGCCCCGGCCAGGGCCCGGACCGGCACGCCGTCCGGTGGCGCGCCGCCGCCCCCGCGCGCCGTGGTCCTCTCCTCGACGTTCGTCATACCGCCGCCCTCCGCACCCGGAGCCTGGGATCGACCGCCAGGCACAGCAGGTCGACGACGGTGCTCACCACCGCGAAGGCCGCCGCCGCGGCCATCACCACGCCGAGCACTACGGGGATGTCACGCGAGGTCACCGCTTCGAGCGCGACCTTGCCGAGGCCGGGCCGCGCGAAGACCGTCTCCACCAGCACCGCCCCGCCGAGCAGGTGCCCGACGAACCAGCCGGCCAGGTTGAGCGCCGGCAGCGCCGCGTGCCGCAGGGTGTGCCGGGCGCGTACGGCGCGCTCGGACAGCCCCCGCGACCGGGCGGTGAGCGTGAACGGCTCCTGCCAGGCGGCCTGCATACCGTCCCGCAGCACCTGGGAGAGCAGCCCGGCGGCCGGCAGTGCCAGCGTCACCGCCGGGAGGAGCAGCGCGGCCAGGCCGCCCTCCCCGGCCGCCGGCAGCAGCCGCAGCCGGAAGGAGAAGACGGTGAGCAGCAGGATGCCGAGCCAGAAGGACGGCAGCGAGATCGCCGTCAGCTCCACCCCGGACACCAGGCTCCGCCCGAACCGGCCCACCCGGGCCAGCGGGCCGCGGCCCGCACCGGTGCCGGCGGTCGCCAGGGCGAGCAGCCCGGCCACCAGCACGACCAGCACCGTCGCCGCCGCCGCGAGTTGGAGGGTCGGTCCGAGCTGCTCCCCGATGATCGCGGTCACCGGCCGCTGCTGCTGGTAGGAGGTGCCCAGGTCGCCGTGGAGCAGCCGGCCCAGGAACCGCGCGTACTGCACGGCCAACGGCCGGTCGAAGCCGTAGTCGTGGCGGATGCGGTCGGCCATGCCGGGCGAGGCCTGGTAGCCGTTGCCCAGCATGATCTGCACCGGGTCGCCGGGCAGCAGGTGCAGCACCAGGAAGGCGACGGAGGCCGCCGCCCACACGACCAGCAGCGCGGCCGCGACCCGGCCGGCCAGGTACCTCGCGACGCCCGCGCCGGCCCTCATCGGCGCGTGGTCCAGGCGCGGGCGAAGAGCGGCCACCCGGAGACGTCGAAGGTGATGCCGTGCAGCGACTTCGAGGCGCCGACCAGGTAGGAGCCCACGTACACCGGGACGGTCACCGCGTGGTCGATCACCCACTGCTGCACCTTGGCGTAGTCGGCCCTGCGCTGAGCCGGGTCGGTGGTGGACGCGGCGGCCAGCAGCCAGGAGTTGACCTGCGGGTCGTCGGTGCGGGCGGCGTTCTGCCCGCCGTGCTCCGGGTTGGCGCCGCCGAGGTAGAAGCCGCGCAGGATGTCGCCGTCGCCGCGGGCCCAGCTGACGTCGAGGATGTCGTAGTCGCTGGTGTAGGCGTCCTTGTAGTAGGTGCCCTCGTCGGTGACGACCTGCTTGAGCTGGATTCCGACGGCCTTGGCCTGGGCCTGGAAGCCGTCGGCGAGGGCACCGCGCTCGTCGCGGACGCTGGCCGCCGCCACGGTGGGCCACACCAGGGTGAGGCGCCTGCCGTCCTTGGTGCGGTAGCCCTGGGCGTCACGGCCGGTCCAGCCCGCCTGGTCGAGCAGCGACCCGGCCTGCTTCGGGTCGTACGTCCAGGTGTTCTCCAGCGCCGCGTCGTAGGAGTTGGGGGTGGAGGGGCTCAGCGGGCTCCACGCGCGCTGGTAGACGCCCAGGTAGACGGCCTTGACCAGGCCGCCGATGTCCAGGGAGTGCAGGAGGGCGAGCCGCACCCTCTGGTCTTCGAGGGGTCCCCGGACGGTGTTGAGCTGGAAGCTGTAGACCTCCCCGGGCGCCTGGTGGGAGAGCAGCTGCAGCTGCGGGTTGGCGCGGACCGAGGCGGCGGCGGTCACCGGCAGCACGGCCGCGTCGATCTGGCCGCTGGTCAGGGTGCCGACGCGGGTCGTGTCGTCGGTGAGGAAGCGGATGGTGAGGGTGGACAGGTGGGCCGGGCCGGTCGGGCCGCCGTCCTGGGGGCCCCACCTGTACGCGGGGTTGCGGCTGAGGACGAGCTGCCGCCCGACGGTGCGGGAGGTCTCCTTGAACGGCCCGGTGCCGACCGAGTGGGTGCCGGCCGCGCACAGCGCGCTCTGCCCGGCGGCGAGGGCCTTGGGCGACTCGATGCCCAGGTAGGTGGTGCTGACGCCCTGGAGGAACGGCGAGAACGGGCTGCCGAAGGAGACCCGCAGGGTGTACCTGCCGGTGACGGTGGTGCCCTTGTAGTCGGGCCCGAACAGGCTTGCCGCGTACTGGGACTTGGTCGCGGGGGCGGTGATGTGGTCGAAGTTCGCCTTGACCGCGGCGGCGTCCAGGTGGGTGCCGTCGTGGAAGGAGACGTCGTCCCGGAGGGTGAAGTCGTAGGTGCGGCCCCCGTCGCCGATCTTCCAGGAGCGGGCCAGCCACGGGTGCGGGATGCCCTTGGCGTCCTCCTCGACCAGGGAGTCGAAGACGCCGCGCTGGATCACCGCGGTGGCGTCGGCGGGGGAGACGTGCGGGTCGAGGCAGGACGGCTCGACGTTGATGGCGTAGGTGGCGTTCCCGCCGTCCACGGGCTCGGCCGAAGTGTCGGCGGCCGTACCGGCGGTGGAGCTGGTGGCGGTGCAGCCCGCGGTGGCGCTGAGCACGACGGCGAGCAGGGCGGCGCCGGCGGCGGTCGCGGCGCGGCGGAGCGGGGTGGGCATGGCTGATCTCCTCGGGAACCGGTGGCGGTGCGGGGGGCCGGACGGAGCGGTCGGCCCGGACACGCCGCGGCGCAGACCCGGAGCAGATCGATGTGGCGCCGCCGGACCAGCGGCGGCGTGCGGCGGGACGGCATCCGGATCAGCCTTCCGCCACGGCCGCCGCCGGCATCGCGACGCGCCGGCCGGCGAAGTGGCCCGCGGTGTCCTCGCCGCGGAACAGGCCCTCCGGCGACGCGAGGCAGGCGCGCACCGGCGCGGGCCGGCGCAGCGCCGCCGGCGAGGGCGGCCGGCGGCCTCCGGTCGCGACGCCGGCTTCCCGGGCGACCCGGACGGCCGGGAGGGGCGGCGAGGTCGTCATGAGTGCCTCCGACTGACGGGGAGCGGTCGCGCACAGTCTGCGGTGCGCGGCCCTCGGGGTGCCTCGGCCGCAAGGCGGGACTGCGGCACCGGCCGAAAGGCCGTCAGAATGCGCCCGTCACCCGGACTTTGGGCCGGACCGGCCTACCAGCGGTCCCAGTGGACGACCTGGTCGAGGTCCGCTCGCGGGCCCGGCCGGAAATCGGTGCCGACGGTGTGTGCGAGCGGGATCAGCGCCGCCTGCTGCACCTCCTGGTAGTCGATGCCGAGCAGTTCGGCCGCCTTCTCCTCGTAGTGCAGGTGCGGGGTGGTCCACGCCGTGCCCAGGCCCCGGGAGCGGGCGGCGAGCATGAAGCTCCAGACGGCCGGCAGGATCGAGCCCCAGGTGTTGGCCTGCTCGACGACGGACGGCGGCTGCGCGGAGCGCACGGACCGCACGCACGGCACCACCATCACCGGCACCTCGTGGAGGTGCTCGAAGAGGTGGCGGCCGCTGGCCATGCCGCGCTGCCGCGAGGCGGTCCCGGCGGCGCGGTCCACCCCGTCGTCGGAGATGTGCTGGGTGGGGTGGGTGAGGCCGAGCCGGTAGAGGTCGGCCAGCCCGGCGCGCAGCCCGGCGTCGGTGACGATCACGAACTCCCAGCGCTGGCGGTTGCGGCCGCTGGGCGCCTGGGTGGCCAACGCGAGGCACTCCTCCAGGAGTTCGCGGGAGACCGGGCGGGTCAGGTCGAGGCGCCTGCGCACCGCGCGGGTGGTGGACAGCAACTGGTCGGGGGAGAGGTCGAGCACGGTCGGCTCCTTGGGAGGTGGTCGGTGCCGCTAGTTGTTTGACGCAACCGAAACATTCAAATTAACGGATCGGGGGTCCGGCCGCGCCGGAACCGGCAAGCCCGTCCGAACCGCCCGCCGCGGCCTGTTGGGCGGCGCTGGTGGAGGCGCTGCGCGAGGAGCTGGGCGGGCGGCTGCCCTTGGGCGGGGCGGGCGGCACGACGCCCAGGGCGTCCACGAGTACGGCCGGCCCGGCGCGGCCGCCTGCCGGCCGTGGAACGAGCCGCGCACCGGTCTGGGCGCCGTCTTCCTCGCCCGGCGGCCGCCCGCCCCGGGCGGTACGTACCGGTGGCGGCCCGCCCGCGCGGCCTCCTCGCCGAGTCGGTGCGGGACGAGGCGTGACGCCGACCCCCGCCGGAACCCGCACGCGCCTCACGCGAACCGGAGCCGACGTACCGCCGGGTTGTCGGGGCCTGGTGCGCGGGCCGCCGGTGAGGGCACCGCGCGCCGTCCGCGTCGTCGGTCCCCGGGCGGGGCCGAACCCCCGACCTCGGTCGAGCTTGCCCGGGCGCGGACGGGGCGGATAATTTTCGTCCATGGTTCACAAAGCTTCGAACGATGCCGCCGTCCCGCCCCCCGTCTCCCGGTACACGCACCTCAACTCCGTACCCGCCGACCACGAACTCGTCCTGATCTCCGGCCAGGTGGGCAACCTCCCGGACGGTTCGCTGGCCGGGGAGGACGCGCAGACGCAGGCCGCCCAGGTGTTCGCCAACATCGAGGCGCTGCTGAGGGGGATAGGGGCCACCCCGGCGCACCTCCTCAAGTTCACCAGCTTCGTCGTCGGCCGCGAGAGCCTCGCCGCCTTCCGGGAGGCCCGCGACCGGTCCTTCGACGCGTGGTACCCCGAGGGCACCCCCGTGCCGGGCCACACCCTCGCCATCGTCGCGGGGCTCGCCGACCCGCGCCTCCTGGTCGAGGTCGAGGCCGTGGCCGCAGTCCCCCGAGCCGCGCAGCCCACGGACTGAGCGGACGTGTCCGCCACCGTGGACAGTTCGCGCTTCCGGCGGCTCTTCCCCGCCCTGCGGCGGCAGGTCTGGCTGGACACCCCCGGCAGCCCGCCGGCCGCGGCGCCCGTCGCCGAGGCGCTGCGCGCCGCCGTCACCGAGTGGAGCGACGGCGCCTTCCAGTGGACCGACTGGGACGCCGAACCCGCCAATACCCGGGCCCAGTTCGCCGAACTCGTCGCAGCGCCGCCCGAACAGGTGGCGCTGCTCGGCTCCGTCGCCGAGGCCGCGGCGACGGTCGCCGCCGCGCTCCCGCCGGGACGCGTCGTGGTGTCGGCCGACGAGTTCCGCAGCAACCTGCTGCCCTGGCTCGCGCTCGCCCGGGACGGGGGGCGCCACGAGGTGACCGTCGTGCCCGCCGAGGCGGGCCGCACCCGCAGCGAGGGCCTGGTCGCCGCGCTCGACCGGCCCGCCGTGCTGGTCGCCGTCAGCGAGGTGCTCTCGTTCGACGGGGTGCGTGCCGATCTGCCCGCCCTGCGCCGGGCGGCCGACCGGGCGGGTGCCCGGCTCTTCGTCGACGCCAGCCAGTCGCTCGGCGCCCTGCGCCCGCCGCCGCCCGACGCCCGCCCCGACTACCTCGCCGTGCACGGCTACAAGTGGCTGCTGTGCCCGCGCGGTGCCGCCTGGCTGACCGTACGGGCCGACCGGGTCGGCGAACTGCGCCCCCTCCTGCCGGGCTGGAAGTCCACCGCCGGCGGCTACTTCGGCCCGGTCCCGTACGCGCCGGGCGCGGCGGCGCTCGACACGTCGACGGCCTGGCTGCCGTGGATCGGCGCCCGCGCCGCGCTCCGCCTGCTGTCCACCCTGGACCAGGCCGCCGTCGAGGCGCACTGCCTGCGCCTGGCGGCGCGGTTCACGGCAGGGGCCGCCGAGGCCGGGTTCACGCCGCCCGCCGAGGGACCGGCCAGCCAGATCGTCGCCGTCCGCGTCCCCGACGGCCCGGCCGCCGCGGCCGCGCTGCGCGGGGCGGGCGTACGCGCCGGGGTGCTCGGCGACCGGCTGCGGGTCGGCTTCCACTACTTCAACGACGACGAGGACGTCGACCGCGTCCTGGCCGTACTGCGCCTCCTGCGCGCAAAGGCCGCACAGGCGTGACGAACCATCAGCTGCACTCCGAAGACCCCTGGTTGAGCTGGAACGGCACCATCGGGCTGCGGCGCGCCGACCGCTCCGTCCGGGCGGCGGAGTCCCGCCGGGGCGGAGCGGTCGGCTACGGGCTGGTGGAACGCGGGGCGAACCGGGACCGAGGCACGGGGACGGGGGCCGGTGCCGGCGCCGCCCGGTACGGTGCTCGCGGTGCGGTGGGCCGACCGGTGGGCCCACCGCGGCCGGTTCAGTCCACCAGCGCCTGGTAGGCCAGCTGCCGGACCCGCGAGTAGAGCGGATGACGCCGTACGGGGACGAGCTGGGCGAAGAACAGCCCGATCAGCCGCTCCACCGGGTCCACCCAGAAGAACATCGACGAGGCCGTGTACCAGGAGAACTCGCCCTCGTTGGAGATCACCTTGGCGGCCGCCGCGTCCTGGACCGTGGCGAAGCCGAAACCGAAGCCGAGGCCGCCGAACGAGGGCAGGCCGAAGAGCACCGGCCGTCCGATGGTGGCGAGGTCGGCGCCGCCCGGCAGCTGGTTGCGCGTCATGTAGCGGACGGTGCGCGGGGAGAGCAGGCGTACGCCGTCGAGTTCGCCGCCGTTCAGCAGCAGGTGCAGGAAGCGGTGGTAGTCGCCCGCGCTGGTGATCAGGCCCGAGGAGCCGGACAGCAGGCGGGGCTTGACGGTGGGGTTGCCGCCGAGGGCCTCGTTGCGCACCGCCTTGCCGTCGGCCGGGTTGGCGGCGTAGAGGCCCGCGAGCCGGTGGGCGTCGGCCTCGGGGACCCAGAAGCCGGTGTCGGTCAGGCCCAGCGGCTCGAAGACGCGCTCGGCGAAGAACCGGTCGAGGGTCTGCCCGGAGACGATCTCGATGACGCGGCCGAGGATGTCGCTGCTCACGCCGTAGTTCCACCGCTCACCCGGGTGGTGCAGCAGCGGCAGCCCGGCCCAGGTGTCCACGGCCGTGGCGAGGTCCATCTCCGGCGGGGCGCTCCACTCGAAGCCCTCGGCCGTGTAGATCTCGTCGACCGGGTGGGCGTGGTGGAAGCCGTAGGTGAAGCCCGCGGTGTGGGTGAGCAGGTGCCAGATGCGGACCGGTTCGGCGGCGGGCACGGTGACCGGGGCGGCGACCGGGCCGCGCTGGTAGACGCGGACGTTCGCGAGGGAGGGGATGTAGTCGGAGACCGGCTCGTGCAGCCCCAGGCGGCCCTCCTCGTAGAGGATCATCGCGGCGACCGAGGTGATGGGCTTCGTCAGCGACCAGGTGCGGAAGAGGGTGTCCGACTCGACGGGCAGGCCGGCCTCCTTGTCGCGGTGGCCGGCGGTCTCCAGATGGGCGATACGGCCGTCGCGGCTGATCAGCGACAGCCAGCCGGCCAGCCGGCCGTCCTCGACGTAGGCGCCGAAGTGGCTGCCGATCCGGGCCAGCCGTTCCGGGTCGAAGCCCGCGTCCGCGGGGTCGATCTCGACCTTCAACTCGGCCATGAGTTACGTCAACTCCCTCTGTAGGCACAACTCTTGCCGTTACGGGGAACTCACCCTATCGTTTGTTTCATGGTTTTGGAACTCTCGAATATGAGGCTCCATGCGAACGTCCCAGGAGGGTCGATGTTCGACTATCGAGGCCACTTCTCCCTTCGGCTCGACGAACTGCGCGCGACCGGCGGCTACCGGAACTTCCTCGATATCGAGCGGGTCGCGGGGTCCTTCCCCGCCGCGATCCGCCACCGCGGGGCCGGCGAGCCGCAGCCCGTCACCGTCTGGTGCAGCAACGACTACCTGGGCATGGGCCAGCACCCCGAGGTGCTCGCCGCCATGCGCGCCACGCTCGACGCCACCGGCGCGGGCAGCGGCGGCTCCCGCAACATCTCCGGCACCAGCCACCTGCACGGCCGGCTGGAGGCCGAACTCGCCGACCTCCACGGCAAGGAGAGCGCCCTGCTCTTCCCCTCCGGCTACAGCGCCAACGACGCCGCGCTCACCGTCCTGGGCAGGCTGCTGCCCGGCGCGGTGATCCTCTCCGACGCGCTCAACCACGCCTCACTGATCGCCGGTATCCGGCACAGCGGCGCCGACAAGCGCGTCTTCCGGCACAACGACGCCGCCCACCTCGACAGCCTGCTCGCCGAGATCCCCCGCGACCGGCCGAAGGTGGTGGTGCTGGAGTCCGTCTACTCCATGGACGGCGACATCGCCCCGCTGCGGGAGCTCGCCGCCGTGGCACGCCGGCACGGCGCCCTCACCTTCCTCGACGAGGTGCACGCGGTCGGCATCTACGGCCCGCGCGGCGCCGGCATCGCGGCCCGCGACGGCGTCGCCGGCGGCTTCGACGTCGTCATGGGCACCCTCGCCAAGGCGTTCGGCGTCGCCGGCGGCTACATAGCGGGCGACGCGGAGATCGTCGACGCGGTCCGCAGCTTCGCCTCCGCGTTCATCTTCACCACCTCGCCCGCCCCCGTCGTGGTGGCCGGCGCGCTGGCCGCCGTCGTCCACCTCAAGCGCTCCACCGTCGAGCGCGACGTCCTGTTCCGCCACTCCGCCCTGCTCCACCGGCTGCTGCGCCAGGCCCGCATCCCCGTGGTCTCCGACGCCACCCACCTGGTGCCGGTGCTGGTCGGGGACGCCCGGCAGTGCGCCCGGATCGCCGCCGACCTGCTGGAGGAGTACGGCCTCTACGTCCAGCCGATCAACGCGCCCAGCGTGCCGGCCGGCACCGAGCGGCTGCGGGTCACCCCCACCCCGGCGCACACCCCGGAGCGGATCGAGGAGTTCGCGACCGCGCTGGACAAGCTGTGGACCCGCCACGGCCTGCCGCGTCTGGAGGCGCCCCGCGTCGCCGACCGCTCGGACGCCCTGCTGCTCACCCACTGACCCACGGACCCGCCGACCCCCCGGCCCACCGTCTCCCCGACCCGCCGTTCCACCGACCTGGAAGCCTCCCAAGGAGATCCGCGTGCCAGAGCCGCAGAGGCGCTTCGGCCTCACCCTGCCCGTCCCCGTGCTCTCCCTGCCCGAACACCGGCAACTCATCGAGGAGTTGCCCGACGCCGGATACACCGACGTGTGGACCGGCGAGGCGTCCGGGGCCGACGCCTTCACCCCGCTGGTGCTGGCCGCGGCCTGGAGCGACACCCTGCGCCTGGGCACCGCGATCGTGCCCGTCCACACCAGGGGGCCCGCCGTTATCGCCCAGCACGCCGCCGCCCTCGCCGAGCTGGCGCCCGGCCGGGTCGTGCTGGGCGTCGGCTCGTCCGGACCCGCCTTCGTCACCGCCTTCAACGGCATCCCCTTCAGCGAGCCGTACCGCAGGGTGCGCGACACCCTGCGGTTCCTGCGCGGCGCCCTGGACGGCGACTACGTCACCGGCGACTTCGACACCTTCAGCATCGGCGGCTTCCAGCTCGGCCGGCCGCCCGCGGTGCCCCCACCCTGATGACGGGCGCGCTGCGGCCGGGGATGCTCCGGCTCGGCTGGCGCGAGGGCGGCGGGGCGATCACCAACTTCCTCGGCCCGCGCGACATCCCGGCGGTGCGCGGCGCCGTGGACGGCCTCGGCCTGCCCGACCGCGAGCTGGTCTGCCGCATCTTCGTCTGCCCCACACCGGACACCGCCTACGCGCGGGCGGTGGGCCGCTCCATGCTGGCCCGCATCCTGACCCGGCCCACCTACCACGCGTTCCACGCATGGCTCGGCCGCGGCGACCTGATGAAGGAGACGGTGCGCCGCGCCGAGGCCGGCGACTGGGCGGGGGCCGCCGCGGCCGTCCCCGACCAGATCGTCGACGACCTCCTCGTCCACGGCGACATCCCGACCTGCCGCGCCAAGATCCAGGCGTACGTCGAAGCCGGTGTCGACACCCCGGTGTTGATGTTCAGCGGGCTGCCGGAGCACCGGCTCGACGCGTCCGCGATCAGCGAGCTGGTTCGGGCGCTCGGCCCTGCGGCTTCGGACTGACGTCCTGCTCCTCGCCGCGCTCGCGGACCAGGAACACCACGATCGGCACCACCACCACGGCGCACCCGCCGCACAGCACGCCCACCGCCCAGAACCCGGCGCCGGCGCTCAACAGCGCCGCCGCCGCGGCGGTGCCGGCCATCATGCCGCCGTACTGCGCCGAGGAGTTCAGTGCCAGGGCCGTCCCCCGGGCCCGCGGGCTCAGCTCGCTGACCAGCGTGGTCAGCGAGGACTGGCCGAACCCCACCGCCAGGCCCCACACCGCCTGGACGGCGACGGCCGCCGGCAGCGAACCGGTCAGCAGCGAGAAGGCCACCACCGAGCCGGCGGCGACCGCCGAGGCCGCCGCGATGATGCCGCGGCGGCCCACACGGTCCGCGATCCGCCCGCCGTACACGTTGCCGATCACGCTCGCCGCGCCGCCGCCGGCCAGCGCCAGGCCCGCCTCACCGGGCGTCAGCCCGAACTCGCGGTTGTAGAAGAGGCCGGCGTTGGCGAACATCCCCTGGAGCCCCGCCGTCCACAGCAGCGTGGACAGCAGGGTGAACACCACCGGCGGCAGCGACAGGGCGGTCCGCAACCGGCTCGCCCACTCCCGCACCGGCCCGGTCGAGGGGTCCGCCACGGCCGGCGGGGCGTCCGGCAGGGCCGCCCACACCGCCGCCAGCAGCACCACGGCGGCGACCGCGACCAGCCGGAACGTCCACCGCCACGACACCACCTGGGCGATGGCCGAGCCCAGCGGCACGCCCAGCACCGAAGCGGCCATCATGGCGCCCACCACGATCCCCATGGCCGCGCCCCGCCGCTCGTACGGCACCCGGTCGGAGATCAGGGCGAAGATGCTCGGGACCACCATCGCCGCCCCGACCCCGGAGACCGCCCGGAAGACGAGGATCAGCGCGAAGCTGTCGCCCGTCCCCGTCAGGGCGGTGCCGCCGAGGAAGACCAGCAGGCCGGCGAGGATCATCCGCTTGCGGCCCCAGCGGTCGCAGATCGGCCCGAAGAGCGGCGCGCCCAGCATGAACAGCAGCGCGTACGCCGTCACCAGCAGGCCGCCGTAGTCGGTCGTGGTCCCGGTGGCCCGGGTGATGGACGGCGCGAGCGGCGAGACCACCAGCGAGTCCAGCCCGACGAAGAAGCCGCAGACGGCGCAGAGCCACAGCCAGGTCCGGCCGCCCTCCCCGGAGTTCCCCGCGTTCTCGGCGCTGTCGCGTTCTTCGACTTCCCTGTCGCCCTTCTCTCCGGTGCCTTCGGTGGAACTGGTGTCGCTCACAGTACGATCCTCACGTTGTACTCGGTCAGCCATCGGTTGAGCAGCAGTGCCCGCGGCAGCCACGGCGGCGGGGTGAACGTGCCGTTGGTCCACGGCCCGTCCGGTGACGCCAGCCGGCGCAGCGCGTCCGCGTCCAGCAGGGCGAGGGCCGGCGCCGACGGCTCGTCGTCGACCAGCCGCAGCACCCCCGCCCGCACCGCGTCCAGGTACTCGGGGCTCTGCCCGAAGGGGAAGCCGCTCTTCGGGCGCCTGACGACCAGCTCCGGCAGTAGGCCGGAGACGGCGTCCCGCAGCAGGCTCTTCTCCACCCCGCCGGTGCGGCGCAGCGACCACGGCACGTTCCACACGTACTCCACCAGCCGGTGGTCGGTGAACGGCAGCCGCACCTCCAGGCCGGAGGCCATGCTCATCCGGTCCTTGCGGTCGAGAAGGAACGGCAGGAACCGGGTGAGCTGGAGGTACGTCACCTCCCGCGCGCGCCGCTCCGGCCTGCTCTCCGCCCCCAGGTAGGGCACCTCGGACAGGGCCTCCCGGTAGCGGGACTCCAGCGCCGCGTGCAGGTCGAGCTTCTGCCGCAGCTCCGGCGCGAGCACCGCGTTGCGGTCGGTGACCCCGGCCGACCACGGGAAGGAGCCGCTCGGCCGCTCCGCCTCCGCGCGGAACCACGGGAAGCCGCCGAAGATGTCGTCGGCGCCCTCGCCCGACAGCGCCACCGCCACGTGGCGGCGCACCTCGCGGAAGAGCAGCAGGAGGGAGGCGTCGAGGTCGCCCACCCCGGGCATGTCCCGGGCCCGCAGCGTGGCCCCCAACTCAGCAGCCAGCGCGGGGGGTTCGAGGAGCACCTCGGTGTGTGCGGTGGCCAGGTGGCCGGCCACCGCCCGGACGTACGGGGCGTCCCGGTCGACGTGGAGCGCGTCGGCGGCGAAGTCGCGCTCGCCGCCGGCGAAGTCCACCGAGTAGGTGCCGAGCTTCCCGGCCCGGCGGCGACGGCGGTCCGCGGCCGCGAAGGCGGTGATCGCGCTGGAGTCGATACCGCCGGACAGCAGCGCGCCGAGCGGCACGTCCGCCCGCGACCGCGCGGCCACCGCGGCGTCCAGCAGGTCGCGGACCCGCTCCACCGTCTCCGCCGGGCTGTCGGTGTGCGGCTGCGCGGTCAGCTGCCAGTAGCGCCGGTGGTGCGTCTCACCGCGCGCGAAGCAGACCGTCCAGCCGGGCCGCACCTCGTGCAGGTGGCGCAGCACGGCGTCGCCCGGCCGCTTGCCCGCGACGATGAACAGGTCGGCCAGCCCCTCCGGATCGACCTCGGCGGTGAAGCCCGGGTGGGCCAGCAGGGCCTTCGGCTCGGAGCCGAAGACCACCCCGCCGGGCACCTCGGCCCAGTAGAGCGGGGTGACACCCAACCGGTCCCGTCCCAGGACGAGTTGGCCGCGCCGACCGTCCCACAGGGCGAAGGCGAAGTCGCCGACCAGTCGGGCCGCGCCGGCCTCGCCCCACTCCAGGTGGGCGCGCAGCACCAGCTCGGCGTCGGTCGGGTTGGCCAACCGGTGGCTGTGCCGGGTGAGTTCCTCGCGCAGATGTGCCGTCTCCAGCAGTCGCCCGTCGAACACCGCCGCGGAGGGGGTGGGCGTGAAGACGGCGGAGAAGGGTCGGACGTCCGCCTGACCGTCGACGCCCTCCAGGCGCGCGGCGGAGCGCGGCAGCGCGGCCGCGTGCAGCCGGTGCCCGAGCGCGGCGCGCGGGCTGTGCCAGCCGCCGCCGGCCTCCGGGCCGCGGTGCCGCAGCGCGTCGGTCATCCGCCGCAGCAGTACCCGGTCGTCGGCGGCGACGGGGCCCTCGGCGGGGCGGGAGAAGTCCACGAAGCCCGCGATGCCGCTCATACCGCCACCCCCACGCTGCGCAGCGTCTCCCGGACGATCCCGTTGATCGGCTCGGGGAGCCGCTCCCAGTTCCGGCTGTCCGTCACGTCCAGCACCCGGGAGAGCTTCCAGCCCAGGTACTGGCCGAGCGAGGCCAGCGGAGGCAGCTTCTCCACCGCCCGGACGGCCAGCTCGTGGCGGGGGAAGAGCGGTGCGAGCCGGCCGGCGAGCGCCGCGCCCCACTCCTCGTCCGGTTCACCGGCGGTGGTGGTCAGCACGACCACCGTCTCCTCGTGCACGACGAGCATGTAGTTGAAGACGGCGGGCCCCGGCGCGTCCTCCGTCCACAGCGCGGCCTCCAGGTCGTCCTGCCGGATGCCGTTGCCGTCCAGGGTGATCACGTCCTGCGCGCGGCCCAGCGTGCGCACCCCGGCGGTCCGCACCCCGCACGGGCACGGCGAGGGGTCTATCTCCACCAGGTCGCCTATGCGGTAGCGGATCAGCGGCCGGGCCGGGATGTCGAGGGTGGTGACGATGAGCCGGCCCCGGTCAGGCCGGTCCCCGGCGAGCCTGATGCCCGTGCCCTCGGCGTCGTCCTCCAGCTCCAGCAGGTAGCTGTGCTGCTGGAGGTGGAGCCGGCGGTGCTCGCAGGTGACGGCTATCGTGCCGGTCTCGGACGAGCCGTAGCTGCACACGTACGCCCGGGCGCCGGTCAGCCGCTCCAGATGGCGGACGAACGCCGGCCCGGTCTGCTCGGCCATCAGCAGCAGCCGGTCGAAGCGGGGCGCCGGGTGGCCGTTGCGGTGCGCGAACTGCACCAGCTCCAGCAGCCGGGAGGGCGGGCCGACGAAGACGTTGGCCCCCAGCTGGTCGACCAGCCGCAGCACCCGCGTGTAGTCGCCGGTGATGTTGTCCACCCAGGGGCGGAAGGAGAGGATCTGGAGGTACTCCAGCACCTTCTCGAACTGGTAGGCGGCGGGCGCGAAGGGCGCGTTGATGAGGATGATGGCCCGGTCCGACGGATCGAGCAGCCGGGCCCACAGCTCGCCGATGTTCACCGTGTTGATCAGCAGGTCGTCCAGCGCCTTCGGCGCGGCGACCGGCTCCCCGGTGGTGCCCGAGGACTCGTAGTAGTGGAGGAAGTCGCCGAGCCGGCGGGTGAACGCCGTCGGTCCCGACCGGCTCAGCTCGCCCTTCTCCAGCAGCGGCAGCGCCGGGAAGACCTCCTCCAGCGCCCGCCGCGGGGTCAGCCGACCCTGTGCGGCGTCGTCCACCAGGCCGCGGGGGAGGGTGTCCCGGTACAGGGCCGAGTCGCGGGCGGCGGCGAGGGTGGCCACCAGCTTGGCGCCGTGGACGGCCGGCAGGTCGGCGTCGCCGGCGGCGACCGACCGGACCTGGGCGGCGTGCTCGCGCGCCCGCCGGGCCACCTCGTCCAGCACCTTCTCGTCACGCAAGAGCAGCACGGGGGTCTCCGTTCCCGAGGTCGTCGGAGTCGGTGAAGAGCGGGTCGGCGACACCGGTCGCCCGGCGCAGCGCCCCACTGCGGATGAGCCCGGCGACGGCGGTGATGTCGCGGTCCATCCGCCGGTCGCCGGTGAGGAAGGGCACGTGCCGCCGGATCAGCGCGTGGGCGCGGCGCACGGCCGGGGAGACCGAGTCGATGCCGCGCAGGTCCAGCGCCTGGGCGAGGGCGATGAGATGGATCGCCGTCACCTGGCCGGTCAGCTCGGCGATGGTGCGGGCGTCGCGGGCGGCGATGGTGCCCATGGACACCTTGTCCTGGTTGTGGGCCTCCGTCGAACGGGAGAAGACGGTGGCCGCGCTCGCGGTCTTGAGCGCCTCGGCGGTGACGGCGGAGGCGGCGATCTGCATGCCCTTGAAGCCGTGGTGGAGACCGGCCTCGTCCAGTGCCGCGGAATGGGCGATGAGGTTCGGGGTGAGCCCGTTGTTGAACTTCTCGTCCACCACCAGGGCAAGTTGACGGTCCATCAGGTCGGCGATGCTGGCCAGTGCCGGCTTCAGGGCGTCCATCGCCTGCCCGACATGCCCGGCGTAGAAGTTGCCGCCGTGGTGCACCTCGCCGCCGCCGTCCTCGTCGCCGGGGACGAACAGCGGGTTGTCGGTGGCGGAGTTGACCTCCACGGTCAGCCACTCGCGCACCCACGACAGGGTGTCGCGCAGCACCCCGACGACGTGCGGGGCACAGCGGATCGAGTACTTGTCCTGGATGCGCTCGCCCAGCAGCTGGTGGCTGCGGCCGCCGAGCGGGCTGTGCCGGACGAGGATCTCGTCGTAGCTGGTCGACAGCGCGGACCCGGCCAGCAGCTCCCGCACCACCGCCGCGCTGCCCAGCTGGCCCGGGTGCGGCTTGGCGGCGTGCAGGGCGGGGTGGAAGTGCGAGCCGTTGCCGAGGAGCGCCTGCCCGGCCATGGCCGTCGCGAGGTCCGCGGCGTGCGCGATCTCCTGGGCGTCCCAGGCCGCCAGCACGGCGAAGGCGGTGGTGAAGGAGGTGCCGTTGATCAGCGCCAGGCCCTCCTTGGGCTCCAGCACCGCGGCGGTCAGGCCCTCGTCGGCGAGCGCGGCCGCGGCCGGACGCGGCTCGCCCCGGTGGCGGACCTCCCCCTCGCCGAGCAGGGCGGCGGCCACGTAGCACAGCGGCACCAGATCCCCGCTGGCCCCGAGCGATCCGCGCTCGGGCACCAAGGGGGCTATGCCGGCGGCAAGTTGGGCCAGCAGCAGGTCCACCACCTCGGGGCGGATCGCGGACAGCCCGCGGGCGAGGCAGTTGGCGCGGATCAGCTGGGTGGCGCGGACCACTTCGTCCGCGGCGTCGGGGCCGACCCCGTTGAGGTGGTAGAGGACCAGGTTGCGCTGGAGCGCGGCCGCCCGGTCGGGGGCGATCTGGCGGGTGACGGAGTCGCCGAAGCCGGTGGTGACCCCGTAGACGGGGACGTTCGCGGCCAGGAGCTGGTCCCGCAGCGCGACGGAGGCGCGCATACGGCGTTCGGCGTCCTCGGAGAGGACGATCCGGGGCGGCGGTTGGGGTGCGGACGGGCGTGCGGTGGCGACGACGTCGCGCAGCCGCAGTGATCCTCCGTCGAGCACGAGCTGGGCGTGGGGCGTGGTCAGAACCTCGGTCACGGTGCTTGGGCCCTTCGGTGCGGACAGCGGTGGAGTCCTCGACAGGCGAAGTGATCGATACCGGCAGTCTCGCCCGGCGGCGGCCCCGCCTGCTTCGGGCGTAAGAGCGGAATCAGGTACCGGCCCAAGTGCCGGGGAGCCGCCGGTCGCGCCGGACTTTGGGCCTGGACCGTCCTGGTCGGGAATCGCTTGCTGTTCGGAGGTGCGCGGGGGATATCTTGGGGGCATGGATACGGCGATGGCCGAGTCGTGCGCCCCCCAGCCGTTGGCGGTTCACGCCACCTGTGCCTTCGTGGTCAGCTGCTCATGTCGCCGTCGCGCGGGCCGCTGTACCGCCTGAGCGGCGTTCCGCGGCGTCTGCCGCCGTTGGCGCAGGATACTGATTCGGCGAAACTGAAACCATCGAACTTTAGGCGGGCATCGGCGCGCGCCCCGTACCCGCGGGCCGCTTGCCGCGCCGTCTCAACAGGGGAGAGCCCATGTCCAGGTCCTACACAACCCCGGAAGCCTCCGCCCGTCCGGTCAGCGCCCTCCCGCCGCGCTGCGACCCCGCCGCGCCGAGCGCCACCCGCGTGCTCCTGGGAGCGGGGAGCCCGGTGGTGCGGGCCGGGCTGCGCACCATCTTCCTGGCGGCCGGGGGCATCGAGGTCGTCGCCGAGGTCTGCAAGGGACGGCACGTCCTGCGCAAGGCCGCCGAGGCCCGCCCGGAGGTGGTCGTGCTGGAGGACGGCGGGCTGGACGGCGACGTCGCCGACCTCGTCCGGACGGTGGTCGCGCGCGGCGCCGGCGACGTCGGCATCGTCGTCCTGACCGGCCGCGAGGAGGTCCGGGTGGGGGCACTGCTGCGGGCCGGGGCGAGCGCGCTGGTGAACCGGGACGGCAAGGAGCAGGAACTGCTGGCCGCGGTCGGCGCGGTCGCGGCGGGGCACGCCTACTTCTCGCCGCCGCTCGCCCGCATCGCCCTCGACCTCACCACCCCCTACCTGCCCGCCCAGCCGGGCGACGGACCGGCCGCCGCCGGCGCGCTGCGCGAACTCACCCCCCGGGAACGGGAGATCCTCGACCTCGTGGCCACGGGGATGTCCAACGCGGAGGTGGCAGCGGAGCTGCACCTGAGCGAGAAGACGGTGAAGTTCCACGTCTCCAACGTGCTGGCCAAGCTCCAGGTCCGCAGCCGCACCCAGGCCGTCGTCTACTTCCGCACGCTGCCGGCGGCCGCCTCCTGATCCCGCGCCCTCCGGACGGCGCCCCCACGCCATGGTTGAGTATCCTGGAACCGTCAAACGACAAGGCCGTGAGAGTCGGGTTTCCAGCCGATGGGCCGTGGATCCGGAAGGGGGCGCCGCCCATGCGCACACCGAGCCACCCCAGGGCCGAGGAGATCGAACTGGCCTCGCTCTTCCACGCGTTCAGCGACCCGGTGCGGCTGGCCATCGTGGGACTGGTCGCCACCAGTGAGCTGTCCTGCGGCGCGATGGAGATCCCGCTGTCGAAGTCGACCCTCTCGCACCACCTGAAGATCCTCCGCGAGGCCGGAGTCACCTCCACCCGCATCGAGGGCACGCACCGCTTCATCTCCGTACGGCACGACGACCTGAACGCCCGCTTCCCCGGACTCGTCGACGCGATCCTCGCCCAGCTCCCCCACTCCCCGCTGACCCTGATCGGCGCGAGCGGCTGAGCCGGGCGCGCGGCCGTACGGCGCGTCCGGGGAGCGACGGCGCACGACCGGCGTGCGGACGGGACCTCCGCCGGCACGTTCCCATGAAAGCCCGGGAATCGGGCAGGCGCTCTTCACAACACCGGTGAGGAGGCGTTGAGATGGGGATCACCTTTCGGAAGTCCTTCCCGATCTTTCCCGGGGTGCGGCTGAACATCAACCGGCACTCGTGGTCGATCACCATGGGCCGGCGCGGCGGCCCCCACTACACGCGGTCGTCCACCGGCCGGCGGACCGTCAGCTCGGACCTTCCCGGCCCCTTCGGCTACCGCCGTACCACGCGACACTGACGACCTGTCAGCATGCCTGCCGGTCGGCGTCGTTGGGATGAGCTGACCACCGGGAACGGCGGAGTGCCGGAACAGGTTGCCGCGGGGACAGGGGGTACGCCGGCCCCGGGCGGGGCGTCAGGTCGGCGGCCAGGGGCGGGCCACCGCGCCGAGCCGGTTCCAGGCGTTGATCACGGTGATCGCCCAGACCGGTTCGGCTGGTTCGGCTGGTTCGGCTGGTTCGGCCGGTTCGGCCGGTTCGGCCGGTTCGGCGTCGGTGAGGTGCGCTCTGGCCTCGTCCAGTGCGGAGTCGGAGACCGGCCCGTCGGTGAGCCGGGTGGCGCCTCGGCCGGCGCGACGGCTGCCCGCTCCCGCGCGGTGAGAACGGCGTCTCGGTCCACACCGGCAGCGCGTAGCGGCGCTGCTCGCTCTCGCCGCCGGGCCGGGCCCTCTTGGCATGGGTGTCCACGCGGTAGGCGCGGCCGTCGAGTTGGGAGGCGCGCAGCCGGACCAGCTCCAGCTGTGGCGCCTCCAGGCCGACCTCGCGGGCGGCGGCGTCCAGGGCGTCCACGGCCCGGTTGGTGTTGCGGGGCGGGGAGCCGACGGCCAGCCGGACGGGCGGTACGACACGGACGGCTCACGTCGGGGCCGAGGCCGGGCCGGTGGGCGCGGCGGGTGCGGTGTTCGTGCTCATGGGTCCTCACCCGGAAAGCAGGTGGACCGCGGATAAGATCCGTGTCCATGTCCGCATCGTGGTCCACGTCGAGCGCGGCCGGCGTCGACCTCCACCTGGATCTGCGGCTCGACCTGCCGTCCGGGTCGCGCGGTGGCCGCCGCGCGGCGCTGGAGCAGGCGCTGCGCGACGCCGTCCGCGACGGGCGTCTGGCCCCCGGGGCCCGACTGCCCTCCACCCGCAGGCTTGCCGTCGAGGTGGGCGTCGCCAGGGGCACCGCCAAGGCGGCCTACGACCAGTTGGTGGCCGAGGGGTACCTGGACGCGCGGCAGGGCTCCGGCACCGTCGTCGCCGAACGGGCCGCCGCAGCCCCGGAGCACCCCGCCGGCCCCCGGCGCGAGCCCCGGACGCCCCGTTCGACCTGCGCCCCGGCCGCCCCGACGTGGGCTCGTTCCCGGTGGCGGCCTGGCTGCGGGCCGGGCGCCGGGCGCTGACGGCGGCCCCCTCCACCGCGTACGACTACGGCGACCCGTGCGGCCGGCCCGAACTGCGCACCGCGCTCGCCGAGTACCTGGGCCGCGCCCGCGGGGTGGCCGCGGATCCCTCGCGGATCGTGGTGACCTCCGGCTACGTCCAGGCGCTGGCGCTGCTGGTGCGGGCGGCGGCGCGCACCGTGGCCATGGAGGACCCGGGGCTGCCCTTCCACCGGGAGGTGGTCCGCCGCGCGGGCGGCCGGGTCGTACCGCTGCCCACCGACGCGCACGGTGCCCGTACCGACACGCTCACGCTCGGCCTTGAGGACGCGCCCGGGTCGCTCCGGCCGGACGCGGTGGTGGTCACCTCCGCGCACCAGTACCCGACGGGCGTCACCCTGCACCCGTCGCGGCGGCACGCGCTGACCGCCTGGGCGCGGGAGAGCGGCGGACTGGTCGTCGAGGACGACTACGACGGCGAGTTCCGCTTCGACCGCCAGCCCGTCGGCGCCCTCCAGGGCACCGCGCCGGACCACGTGGTGTACGTCGGCACCGCGTCCAAGACACTCGGCCCCGCGCTGCGGGTGGGCTGGATGGTGCTGCCGCCGCACCTGGTCGCCCCGGTCGCCGAGGAGAAGCTGCACACCGACTTCCACACCGACGCGCTCACCCAGCTCACCCTGGCCGAGCTGATCCGCACCCACGGCTACGACCGCCACGTGCGCGCCGCCCGGCTCCGCTACCGGCGCCGCCGCGACCTGCTGGTGGCCGGCCTCGAACGTGCCTTCGGCACCGGCGGCCCCTACGGCCTGGAGGGCGTCGCGGCCGGCCTGCACGCGCTGGTCACCCTCCCCCCGGGTGAGCTGACCGAGGCCCGCCTCCAGCGCCGCGCCGCCCGCGCGGGCGTGGCCGTCGGCCTGCTGGGCCACCACTGGCACGATCCCGGCCCGCATCACCGCCAGGGCCTGGTCGTCGGCTACGGCACGCCCGGCGAGGGCCGGTACGCGCAGGCGCTGGACGCCCTGCTGCGCGTCCTCACCCAGCCGTGACGGCCCGCGAGGTGCGGTGCCCCCCCACGGGTGCCCTCAGCCTCCCGCCTCGCGGTTGACGACGGTTGCGGAGCGCGCCGGCGTGCCGTCTGCGACCGGCGGCCCCCGCCCCCGCGCGTGGCACACCGCCGTTCGGGTCAGTCGTCTGCCGCGACGAGGAGTGTGATCCGTCCGGCGGAGCGGTCGATGAGCACGAACGCGTGGAGGCCGATGTGCGCCCCTCCCCAGTCGTGGAAGGCGTCGCTCCCCAACCCGCGAAGACGGTGGATCCGGCCGGCTGCCGTCAAGGGCCGGACACCTCCCGCAGCGGATCCGCCTCCAGTGCGACAGGTACCTCCAGGTGGAGGTCCGCCCACCCCCGGACCGGCCCGCTGCGGGGCCCGAACCGGGATGCCGGGACCGACCCGACGGCCGGGCCGGCGCCCACGGCACGGCCGGCCCGAGTGCCGTGGACCCGCGCTCCACGGGCCCGAGCGCAGCCGGCGCGTCCGAGCGCCGCCGTCTCCGCGCCCCCGCCCGCGCCCGTGACCGCCGACACGCACCCGCGCCGTCCCCGGGAGGGTGCCGTGTCGCGGGCACACTGCTGACGTGGAACGGGTGGAATGGAGTGCGCGGGCCGGGGCAGGCACCCGGTACCGGGCACAGGCCGTCGGAAGGGGCACGGTGGCGACCAGTCAGGACACGGCGGAAGAGGCGCGGCGGCGCCCTGCCGGGGTCCGGCACGCCGCGTCCCTGTGGCGCTTCGGCCGCACCTTCGGCCGCGCGCTGGCCGCGTCCTGGGACAAGGACGTCACCGAACGGGCCGCCGCCCTCACCTACTACGCCGTGCTCGCCATCTTCCCGGCGATGCTGATGACCATCTCCCTGCTGAGCATGGCCGGCGGTCCCTCCGAGGCCAGCCTCGCCGACGGGCTCACCGCGCTGATGCCGGCCGAGTCCCGGACGGTGGTGGCCTCCGCGCTCCAGGACATGGCCCGCGACCACTCGGCGACCCTCTCCCTGGCCGTCGGCGGGGGACTGGGCGCGATGTGGTCGGCGTCCAGCTACGCCGCCGTCTTCCGCCGCGCCCTGCACGCCATGTACGGCACGGAGGCCCGGCCGTCGGCCCTGCGCGCGGCCCCGCGGGTCGTGCTCACCTCCGCCACGCTGCTGGTGCTGCTCGTCGCGGGCGCGGTGACCCTCGTGGTCAGCGGCGCCCTCGCGCACCACCTCGGCTCGCTGCTGCACATGAACGGCCCCGTCCTCGCGGCCTGGCACGTGCTGCGCTGGCCACTGCTGCTCGCGGTGGCCGCCGCGCTCGTCCTCGTCCTCTTCCGCAGCGGTCCGCGCGGCACCCGGTCGCTGCGCGCGATGGCGCCCGGCGGGGCGCTCGCCGTCGGCCTGTGGCTGGCCGGCTCGGCCGCCTTCGCCGCCTACACCGGGCGGATGGGCACGTACAACCGGCTCTACGGTCCGCTGGCCGGGACCGCCGTGTTCCTGGTGTGGCTGTGGTTCTCGAACCTGTCGCTGATGATCGGCGCCCACTTCAACGCCGAGCACGCCCGCGGCCGCGCCACCCGCACGGCGCGCGAGAAGCCGTCCGCCGGCCCCGCGCCGTCGGCCCCGCTCCCGGATGCCGACGCGCCGACCCCGGCCGCCCCCGCGGGCCGGGCCGGCCGCGGGGCCGCGCCCGGAGCGGGCGGCCTCCGGCGCCGCTGAGCCGCGGGTGGCCTCGCCGAGCACCCGGCGGGGTCCCGTCCCGCCGCCGGAAGCGTGCCCGGCACCGTGCTGACGGGTGCGAGGATGGCGCCATGCGATCGGAACCCCCGTTCGGGGAGCGGCTGCTGGCCGAGGTGGGAACGCCCCGGCGGGTCCGGCTGCTGGACAGCAGCCCGCGCTCGCACGTCTGGCAGGCGGAGGTGTCCGGTACGCGCGTCGTCGTCAAGCAGCTGGTGGACGCGCCCGAGGCGGACGAGCGCTACGCCCGCGAGACCGCTGGGCTGAGCCTGGCCGGGCGGGCCGAACCCCCCCTGGTTCCGAAGCTGCTGGGCGTCGACCCGGAGCGGCGCCTGCTGGTCCTGGAACACGTCGAACACCGGCGGCCGGGCGAGGACTGGGTGGTCGGGTACGCCACCGCCCTGGCCCGGCTGCACGCGGTGGCCGTCGGCCCTGACAGCGACGCCGCACCCGTCCTGCCGGCCTGGTCCGGCCCGACCGGGGCCGACGCCGACGCCTTCCTGAGGCTCGCGCACGCCCTCGGCGTAGAGGAACCAGGCGGCGTGCGAGGCGAGTTGGACGACCTCGTGGACCGCCTGGGCCGAGGCGGCGGCCGCTCCCTGCTGCACGGGGACCCCTGCCCGGGCAACGACCTGCACACGGCGGAGGGGGTCAGGTTCATCGACTTCGAGCAGGCCGCGCTCGGCGACGGCATCGTCGAACTGGCCTACCTGCGGGTCGGCTTCCCGACCTGCTGGTGCGCCACCCGTCCGCCCCGGCCGCTGCTCGACGCGGCGGAGGCCGCGTACCGGACCGCCTGGCGCGAGGCCACCGGAACCGAGGCCGGAGGCGGTCTCGCCGACGCCTGCGCGGGCTGGCTGCTGCGCGGCGACGCCCTGGTCGAGCGGGCGCTGCGCGGCCGGGCGGACCACTTCGCCCGGGTCGTGGACGGCGACTGGAGGTGGGGCACCGCCACCGCCAGGCAGCGGCTCGTCCACCGGCTGGGCGTCGTCAGCGCCATGGCGGAGGACGCGGCGGCGTTGCGCGCCTTCGGGCAGCTCGCAGCCGCCCTGCGTGAACGCCTGCCGGCGGTCTGGCCACGGACACGGCCGCTGCCCGCGCGGGGGCGGTAGCGGCGCGGAGGTCCATCCAGGCGTTCCGGGACGCGGTAGGCGGTCCGTGCGCGGACCATTGACGCGGTGTGCCCGCGTGGCTAGCGTCGCGAGAGCGTTCTCCACCGCCGTCGGCTGCCCCCACTGTTTCCGGCCAGGCCAGGAGCCCCATGCGTGCCCGTCCGCCGTGCGTCGCCGCCCGCGTCCTGACAACGATGTCCAGCGCATCGTCGCGGGACGCCGCGCGCGTGCGGCCCGACGGACCCGCCACCTCCGCCGCGCCCTCTCCTCCGGAAGCGGCCTCCGACAGCCGGTGCGCGCGAACACCCGCCCCCTGACGAAGGGTTGCCCCCCATGGCCCGTCAATGGCGCTCCGCCGTGCTCTGCGTCCTCGCCCTCCTCGCCGCGCTGCTGGCCGCCGTGCCCACCGTCGCCCGAGCGGCCGGGCCCACCGCGATCACGCTGGACGGGACGAAGGGCGGGCGGACCTTCGACGGCATCGGCGCGATCAGCGGCGGAGGCGGCAACTCCCGTCTGCTCAGCGACTATCCGGCCGCGCAGCGCTCGCAGATCCTGGACTACCTCTTCAAGCCCGGCTACGGCGCCGACCTGCAACTGCTCAAGCTGGAGATCGGCGGTGACGCCAACTCCACCGACGGGTCCGAGCCGTCGATCGAGCACACCAAGGGCCAGATCAACTGCGACGCCGGCTACGAGTTCCAGCTCGCCGAACAGGCCCGCGCGCGCAACCCCGCGATCAAGCTCTACGGGCTGGCCTGGGCCGCGCCCGGCTGGATCAGCGGCGGCTTCTGGTCCACCGACACCATCGACTACCTGATCTCCTGGCTCGGTTGCGCCAAGCAGCACGGCCTGGACATCAGCTACCTCGGCGGCTGGAACGAGCGCGGCCACGACGCCGGCTGGTACGTCCAGCTGCGCTCCGCGCTCGACGCCGCCGGATACGGGTCCGTGCGGATCGTCGCCGACGACAGCGGCTGGAGCGTCGCCGACGACATGGCCGCCGACCCCGCCTTCGACGACGCCGTCTCCGTCATCGGCGCCCACTACCCGTGCGAGGGCGGCGACGGCGGCAGCGCCGACACCTGCTCCAGCACCGACACCGCCAAGAACAACGGCAAGCCGCTGTGGGCCTCGGAGAACGGCTCGCAGGACATGGACTCCGGCGCGCCCGCCCTGGTCCGCTCCATCGTCCGCGGCTACGTGGACGCGAGGATGACCGCCTACCTCAACTGGCCCCTGGTGGCGGCGATCTACCCCAACCTGCCGTACGCGACCGTCGGGTTGGCGACCGCCGGCTCGCCCTGGTCCGGCCACTACAGCGTCGGCGAGGACACCTGGGCCACCGCGCAGTTCACCCAGTTCGCCCAGCCGGGCTGGACGTTCGTCGACTCCGCCTCCGGCTACCTCGGCGGCGCCGAGTCCAACGGCTCCTACGTCAGCCTGAAGTCGCCGAACGGAACCGACTGGTCCACCGTCCTGGAGACGACCACCGCCACCGCCGCGCAGACGGCGACCCTCCACGTGCAGGGCGGCCTGTCCGCCGGCACCGTCCACGTGTGGGCCACCGACGTCGACAACCCCAGCGCCGCGACCGACCTCGCGCACACCCAGGACCTCACCCCCTCCGGCGGCACCTACACGCTGACGCTCCAGCCGGGCTACGTCTACACCGTCACCACCACGACCGGCCAGGGCAAGGGCACCGCCGCGGCGCCCGCCGACCACGCGCTCGCGCTGCCCTACTCCGACGGCTACGACGCCGACGCCACCGGCACCGAGGCCCGCTACCTGTCCGACATGCAGGGCTCGTTCGAGGTCCGGCCGTGCGCCGCGGGCCGCTCCGGGCAGTGCGTGCAGCAGGTGACACCGGTCAAGCCGATCGAGTGGCAGGACGACTCCGACGCCTTCACCCTCGGCGGCGACCCCACCTGGTCGGACTACACGGTGAAGACCGACGTCGACCTCCAGCAGGCCGGCACCGTCGACCTCCTGGGCCGTGCGAACACCCAAGCGCGGCCGCAGAGCCACCAGGCCGGGTACGAGCTGCGGATCGCCGACACCGGCTCCTGGTCCATCGTCCGCGGCTCCACCTCGGGCACCCTGACCACCCTCGCCTCCGGCAGCCACGCCGCGCTCGGCCTGAACACCTGGCACACCCTCGGGCTCGGCTTCTCCGGAGACCGGATCACCGCCACCCTGGACGGCGCCACCCTCGGCACCGCCACCGACAGCGCCTACCACACCGGCCAGATCGGCTTCGGCACCGCCGGCTACCAGACCGACCAGTTCGACAACCTGTCCGTCACCGCCAACCCGCCCGGTGACATCGGCGGCGTCCTCAAGGGCCGCCAGTCCGGCCTGTGCGCCGACGTCACCGCCGCCGGGCACGGCGACGGCACCCCCGTCGCGCTGTGGGACTGCGACGGCGCGGCCAACCAGCACTGGACAGCCACCCCGGCCGGCCAGCTCACCGTCTACAGCGACAGCACCTGCCTGGCCCCGGCCGGCGGCGGCACCGCCGACGGCACGGCCGTACAGATCCACGCCTGCGACGGGAGCACCGCGCAGAAGTGGACGGTGAAGGCCGACGGCAGCGTCGTCAACGCCGCCTCCGGCAGCTGCCTGGACGCCACCGGCCAGGCCACCGCCCCCGGCACGGCCCTGGAGCTGTGGGGGTGCAACGGCGGACCCAACCAGCTGTGGGACCGCGGTGACACCAGCGGGCCGCTGCGCGGGCAGGACTCCGGGCGCTGCGTCGACGTCCCGGCCCTCAGCCAGGACGACGGCACCCGGCCCGCGCTGTGGGACTGCAACGGCGGCGGCAACCAGGTGTGGACCTCCACCGCCGGCAACCAGCTGACCGTCTACGGCACCAAGTGCCTGGGCACGGTCGGCGGCGCCACCGCCGACGGGACCGCTGTGGAGATCCGCGCCTGCACCGGAGCCGCCACGCAGGCGTGGCGGGTCCGCTCCGACGGCACCGTCGTGAACGTCGGCTCCGGCACCTGCCTGGACGTCACCGGCGGCGGCACCGCCGACAGCGCCCCGCTGGAGATCTGGACCTGCCACGACGCCGGCAACCAGAAGTGGGCCCGCGCCTGACCCGGGTTCCGTCAACCCGCCGCGCCCCCGCGGCCCCCTCTCGCGCGGGTCGCGGTGGGAGGTCCGGGGAGCGCCGGCCGGGTCCGGCGGGCGCCCCGGGCGGCCGGCGGCTCCTCTCCTGGGGTGAACGACGGTTGTGCCTGGCCCGTCCGGGCGGCGCGGGCCGATAGGAAGGAGAGCGGCAGGTCGGACCGGGCAGAGGAAGAGGGCTGGGGCATGGACGCGGACAAGGGGCGGCGCCCCCGCCGGACACCCAGGCCCCGCCGGGAGTCCGGCGAACGAGTCGACCGGCTCTACCGCACCCTGCTGCGGCGTCAGAAGAGCGCGCTGTCGCCGCAGGACGTGGCGGTCGCGGACCTGCCGAAGGTGCGCATCGCCGTCGGCGCCGCCGCGCTCGGCAACACCATGGAGTGGTTCGACTTCGGCGTCTACGCCTACCTGGCCGGCACCCTCGGGAAGGTCTTCTTCCCGTCCGGCTCCTCGGGCACCCAGGTCGTGTCGACGTTCGCCACCTTCGCCGCCGCGTTCCTGGTGCGGCCGCTCGGCGGGTTCGTGTTCGGGCCGCTCGGCGACCGGATCGGGCGGCAGAAGGTGCTGGCCATCACGATGATCATGATGGCGGCCGGCACCCTCGCGGTCGGCGTACTGCCCAGCTACCACACCGCCGGGTTCGCGGCGCCGGTCCTGCTGCTGGTGTGCCGCCTGGTCCAGGGGTTCTCCACCGGCGGCGAGTACGCCGGCGCCACCACGTACATCGCGGAGTTCGCGCCCGACCGGCGGCGTGGCTTCCTCGGCAGCTGGCTCGACTTCGGCACGTTCGTCGGGTACTCGTTCGGCTCCGGCCTGGTCACCGTCCTCACCGCGACCCTCGGCAGCGGCCGGCTGGAGGACTGGGGCTGGCGCATCCCGTTCCTGGTCGCCGGCCCGCTGGGCGTGATCGGCCTGTACATGCGGCTGAAGCTGGAGGACACACCCGCCTTCAAGGAGGAGGCCGAGGCCGCGCAGGCCGCCTCCGAGAAGGAGGCGGAGGGCGCGCCCGTGGAGGAGGCCCGGCAGTCCGGCCACGGGCGGCTGCGCGACATCTTCGCCCACCACTGGCAGGCCATGCTCATCTGCATGGGCCTGGTCCTGCTCTACAACGTCACCAACTACATGGTGACCTCCTACCTGCCCACCTACATGACGTCCACCCTGCACCAGGACGACACCACCGCGCAGCTGCTGGTGCTGGGCACGATGCTGCTCGTGGTCCTCACCATCACCCTGGTGGGCCACAGCTCGGACCGGTGGGGCCGCAGACCGGTGTTCATGGTCGGCAGCGTCGCGCTGGTGGCCCTGTCCGTTCCGGCGTTCCTGCTGATCCAGCAGGGCGGCATCGCGCTGCCCGCGGTCGGCTGCGCCATCCTCGGCCTGCTCCTCGTCACCTACGCGGGTACGTCGGCGGCGACGCTGCCGGCGCTGTTCCCGACCCGCATCCGCTACGGCGCGCTGTCCATCGCGTTCAACATCTCCGTGTCGCTGTTCGGCGGCACCACCCCGCTCGTCACCTCGGCGCTGGTGGCGGCCACCGGCGACAAGATGGTCCCGGCGTACTACCTGATGGTGGCCGGCGTGGTCGGGCTCGTCTCCACCTTCTTCCTGTGGGAGACGGCCGGACTGCCGCTGAGAGGGTCCCGGGCGATGGTCGAGACGCCCGGACAGGCCCACCGGCTGGTGGCCCGCAGCCGCACGGCGGCCGGTCGGCAGGCGCGTGACGTGTGGCTGCGCATCCGCGGCCGCGGCGGACACCACGACGAGTAGGGCGCCGGCCGCCGCGGGACGGAGGCGGTCTGACGGGCCGCCGGCGAAGGAGGGCGTCCGCCGCCTCTGGGAGACCCCTACGGCGGGGGCTGCTTGTACGACCGCACCGCCTCGGTGGTGGCCGCCATCGCCTCCGTCGTCTGGTCGTAGGTGCGCTGGGCCACCGCGACGTAGAGCAGGTCGAGCACGGCCATCTGGGCGTGCCGGCTGAGGATGCTGGCGTGCCCGGGCGCGTCGGTGGGCACCGCCGTGGTGAGCAGCAGGTCGACGCGGCGGGCCAGCGGCGAGCGCGGGTCGTTGGTGAGGCCGACGGTGGTGGCCCCGCGCCCGGCGGCCTCACCGGCCAGGTCCACCACCTCGCGGGTGCTGCCGCTGTGCGAGATGGCGACCATGACGTCCAGCGGGCCGAGCAGCGCGGCGCCGGTGAGGGCCACCTGGGTGTCGCTCCAGGACCACACGGGAACGCCGATCCGGAAGACCCGGTGCTGGAACTCCGCGCCCATCCCCGCGCTGCCGCCGGTGCCGCAGATCTCCACCCGGCGGGCTCCGGCGATCGCGGACGCGGCCCGTTCGACGGCCGGCAGGTCCAGCCGGGCCAGGGTGTCGCCGACGGTGTGCCGCACGGCGGCCGAGATCGCGTCGGCGACCTGGGCGAGCTCGTCGTCCTCGGAGATCTGCCGGCCGATGTTGGCCTGCCACGTCTCACGCCCGGAGCGTCCGGTGTCGGAGGCCAGCGCGATCCGCAGCGACGCGTAGCCGGGCAGCCCGAGGGAGCGGCAGAAGCGGGTGACGCTGCCCGTGGAGACGCCGCAGGCGTCGGCGAAGTCGAGGATGGTCATCCGGGCCGCGGCCGCCGGGTCGTCCAGGATCAGCGCGGCGGCGGCCCGCTGTGCCTCGGGCAGCCCCGGCAGGAGGGCGCGGATGCGCTCGACGACGCCGTCGTCGGCGAGCTCGAAACCTGGACGCATGGGGCGAACCTCCCGGGAGGCGTGAACAATTATTCTTCATTTCATGGTGATGCTGTGTCAATTCCCTTGCCTGAACGCTGTCTGACCTCTTGACGGCAACCGGAAGCAGCGTCCAGAGTCCTCCGCCAGTGGAGAATAATTTTTCTTCGACTGGGAGCCCCGCCATGACATCCCCTGACGCCGCCGGCCGCACCACCACGCCGCGCGCCCGCACCCTGCCGAGATCGCTGGCCGCCGGAGCGGCCTGCCTCGTGCTGACGTCCGCCGTCCTCGCCGGTACCGGCGCCGCCGCCGTGGCCGCCACGACGGGCACCGCCGCAGCCACCACGGCCGCCGCCGCGCCCGCCGCGATCCCCGCGCTCGACGCCTGGACGCCCGCGCGCGGTTCGCTGCGCCTCGGCCCGACCACGCGGATCGCCACCGACGCCGCCGACCGCGCCACCGCGGCCACCCTCGCCGGGGACCTGCTGCAGGCCCGCGGCTGGCACGTGCCCGTCGTCAACGGCCCCGCCCGGCCCGGCGACATCGTGCTGCGCGCCGACGCCGGGAAGACCGCCCTCGGCGCGGAGGGGTACACCCTCAGCATCGGCTCGCAGGCACTGATCACCGGCCGCACCGACGACGGCGTCTTCTACGGCACCCGCACCCTCCTGCAGATGCTCACCGCCGGAACCACCCTGCCGGCCGGCAGCACCACGGACGTGCCCAGCGCCAAGGAGCGGGCCGTCGGCGTCTGCGCCTGCTACACGTACAACACCGACGCCTGGTTCGACCGCCTCATCAAGGACATGGCGTACCTCAAGCTCAACACCCTGCACGTCGAGCTGAAGGTGAAGAGCACCGAGTACCCGGGCGTCAACACCTTCTCGTACTACACCCCGGCCGAGGCCAGGTCCCTCGTGGCGCTGGCGGCGAAGTACCACGTCACGGTGATCCCGGAGATCAACTCGCCCGGCCACACGGACCCGTACATCGCCGACTACCCCGACCTCCAGCTCACCGACAAGAACGGCACGAAGGACCCGACGCGGCTGGACGTCACCAACCCCGACG
Source organism: Actinacidiphila yeochonensis CN732 (assembly GCF_000745345.1). NCBI lineage: Bacteria > Bacillati > Actinomycetota > Actinomycetes > Kitasatosporales > Streptomycetaceae > Actinacidiphila > Actinacidiphila yeochonensis. The sequence continues at coordinate 4,582,980 of NZ_JQNR01000005.1, forward strand.
CGTTCACCTTCTACACCCACCTGGTCGACGCCGACCTCAAGCTCTTCCCCGGCCCCTACTTCCACATGGGCGCCGACGAGTACATGGTCAACTCGGCCTACTCCAACTTCCCCCAGCTGCTCGCCTACGCACAGGCGAAGTTCGGGCCGAACGCCACCGCGCAGGACGCCTACGTCGACTTCGTCAACCGCGTCGACGACTACGTCCGCTCCAAGGGCCGCACCCTGCGGATCTGGAACGACGGCCTGACCGGCGCCAACACCGTGCCGCTCAACAAGGACATCGTCATCGAGCACTGGCTGCCCGAGCAGGAGACCACCCAGCAGCTCCTGGACTCCGGCTACCAGGTGATGAACGCCAGCGACTCCTGGTACTACGTGCGCGGCGGCTACCAGCCCCCGGCCAAGAGCCTGTACGAGTCCGACTGGAACCAGCTCGACTTCGCCGACCAGACCGTCACCGACCCCGACGGCCGCGTCACCGGCGCCGAGTACATGGTCTGGCCGGACAACTACGGCAAGGAGAACGAGAACACCACCCAGACCCAGATGTTCGACTCCCTGCGCGTCTTCGCCCAGGAGGTGTGGGGCAGCCCCCGGCCCACCGCCGACTACGCCGGCTTCACCGCCATCGCGAGCGCCCTCGGCCACGCCCCGGCTACGGCCCCGACTGGGTGCAGCCGCTGGCCGCCGGCACCTACAAGCTGACCGACGCCGGCCGCGCCCTCGGCTCCGCCGCCACCCCGGGCACCGCGCTGGCCACCGGCTCCACCGCCGGCAGCTGGAGCCTGGCGCCGACCAGCGACGGCTACTACACCCTCACCGACACCGCCACCGGGCTGTGCGCCGACGTCAAGCACGGCACCACCAACGGCATGGGCGTCGTCGAGCAGGAGGGCGCCGGCGCCACGGCCGAGACCTGCGCCCCCACCGAGAGCCAGAAGTGGCAGCTGGAGCCGGTCCCCGGCGGCTACCGGATCGTCGACGCCATCACCCAGCAGGCGCTCCAGGCGCCGGCCGCCGGAGGCCCCGTCGTCCAGCAGCCCCGCGACGCCGCGCGCGGCTACGTGTGGCGCTTCACCACCATTGGAGGCAAGAAGTGATCAGCCGCCGGAACCTGTTGCGCACCGGGACCGCCGCCGCCGTGGCGGCCGGCAGCGGGCTGAGCGCCGCCACGGCCGCCCAGGCCGCGCCCGCCGGCGGCGCGGACGCCGTATCGCCCGCCGGCTCCGGCCCGATCCGGCCCGCCTCCGTCATGCCGGTCGAGGCCGGTGACACGGCGGAGCAGATCCTCGCCAAGGCCGCCGCCATCGTCCCGCGGGCACCCCAGGTGGCCTGGCAGCAGCGGGAGGTGACCGGCTTCACCCACTTCGGGATGAACACCTTCACCGACCGCGAGTGGGGCTCCGGCTGCGAGGACGAGGCGTGGTTCGACCCGGCGGACGCGGACGTCGACCAGTGGATGCGCGCCTACAAGGCGGCGGGCATGAAGCAGGTGATGCTCACCGCCAAGCACCACGACGGCTTCGTGGTCTACCCCACCCGCTACTCCAACCACTCCGTCATAGCCAGCCCCTGGTGGTACCGCGGCGGCACCCCCGACGCCGAGGCCACCCGTGCCCGCGCCCGGGCCGAGGCCGCCCGCGGCACCGACCCGTCGGCCTACTGGCGCATCCGCCAGGCCGGCGACACCAACCCGCACGGCGACATCCTCGGCAGCTACCTGAGCGCCGCCCGCCGGGCCGGCCTGCGGGTCGGGGTGTACCTCTCGCCCGCCGACGGCTCCGAACTCCCGCACGCCTGGCACCAGACGTTCGTCCAGCAGATCGTCGCCAAGCACGACGCCGGCCACTCCCTCAGCATCGAGGAGCAGTCGACCTACGACGACCGCGACCGCACTCCGGCCGGCATGGGCCGCTACGGCAGCGGCAGCGCCGTCACCACCCGCACCATCCCCACCCTGGTCGAGGGCGACGACCGCGCGCAGGCACTGGCCGCCGGCCGGCTGCCGAAGTTCACGGTCTCCTGCGACGACTACAACGCCTACTACCTCAACCAGCTCTACGAGCTGTTCACCCAGTACGGCCCGATCGACGAGCTGTGGCTGGACGGCGCCAACCCGTGGACGTCCAGCGGCGTCACCGAGACGTACGACTTCACCACCTGGTTCAAGCTGATCCACGCGCTCTCCCCGGACACCGTCACCTTCGCCGGACCGCAGGGCACCCGCTGGGTCGGCAACGAGGACGGGGCCGCCCGCACCACCGAGTGGAGCGTCACCCCCGCCACCGCCGACCCCGCCACCGCCCACGGCGAGGGCCTGCTGCCCAACGGCGCCCAGGTCGACGACATCGGCTCGGACGCGGCACTCACCGCGCCCGGCGTCCGCTTCCTCCAGTGGTTCCCCGCCGAGGCGGATGTCTCCATCCGCCCCGGCTGGTTCTGGCATGCCGACGAACAGCCCAAGACCGCGGCGCAGTTGACCCAGATCTACCGCGACACGGTCGGCCGCAACGCGGTGATGCTGCTCAACGTCCCGCCGGACAAGGCGGGCCGCGTGGACGACGCCGACGTCGCCGCGCTGACCGCCTTCGGCAGCGCCGTCGAGGCGACCTACGGGCACGACCTGCTGGTCCGGGCCAGGCCCGCGGCGCTGGCCCGCACCCTCACCGACGGGCGGCTGGAGACCTCCTGGTCCCCGTCGCGCGGCGCCACCACCGGCACGGTGGAGCTGGAACTCGCCTCCGGCACCGTCTTCGACCAGGTGCGGCTCGGGGAGGACATCCGCACCGGCCAGCACGTGCAGGCGTTCACCGTCTCGGTGTTCGACGGCACCGCCTGGACCACCGTCGCCGAGGGCAGCACCATCGGCTACGCGCGCGTCCTCCAGGTGGCCCCGCCGGTCGGCGCCAGCCGGCTGCGGGTGGCCGTCACCCGCTCCCGCGGCCCGTTCCGACTGGCCACGCTGGGCCTGTACCGGACGGCGCCGACCGCCGGCTGAGCGAGGCGCGGGAGGGGAGGGGCCGCGCCGGCGGGCGCGGCCCTCCCCTCCCGGCGTCCCCGAGCCCGGCCCGCGGGCTTCCGACGGCCGGGCCGGCCGGGGCGCCTCACGCACACGCCCGGGCGCGTTTTGCCGCCCGGCCGGGCGTGTGCGGCGGCCGGCGGGCACGGGGAGCGGCGGCCCCGCCGCACGCCCCTTGGCCGGGCGCGGCGGGCCGCCGCACCGCCTCTCCCGCGCTTCCGCACGCCGGGCCGCGGAGTGTGAGCGCCCCGCGTGGCGCGGGGCATGTTCCAGCGCGAGGCCGGGAGGGTCCCGGCGGGCCGGGAGGGGACATGACGCCGGAGCACGCTGACGTCGTCGGGGTCGGGGTCGGGGTCGGGGTCGGGGTCGGGGTCGGGGTCGGGGTCGGGGTTGCGTTTGCGGTCGGGGTCGGGGGAGGGGCATGGGCGATCGGCCCGGCCGCTGCGCGGTGGGCCGCGCGGCGGGGCCGCTCCGCGGTGGTCGCCGAGCGCCACCGGTTCGGCCACGGGCCGGGCGGCTCCGGCGAACCGGAACGGCCCTTTCCCCTGGGGGCGTTGACCCGGCGCCTTCCGGACGCCGAGCCGTTGGTGCCGCGGGCGGGCGGCCGGGCGTCCACGTTCGTGCCCGCGTCCGGGCGCGGGTGCGCCGACCCCGAACTGGACGGAGCGGCCGGGCCGGCAGGTGCCCACGACCCGGCACCGGCGCTGTGACGCCGCCGGCCGGGCCGGGCAGGCCCGCGGAACCGGTGTGGAGACGCGCCGGGAGCGGCGGTCCGCCCCGTACGGCGGGCGGGGCGGGCGGCGCGGGCGCCGGCAGGGCGGAGGTCAGGAGCATCGCCGCGGCCGGCGGCGTCACCGTCCACGTGGCGACCGCGGCGGGCGGCCCGGGCCGCCCGCCGCCGGCCAACGGCGGGCTGCGGGTGCTGCCAGGCCGCGGCGGCACCGCGGACGGCGTGCTCGGCCCGCGGCGGCTCAGCGCCCGGCTGGCCACCGAGACCCTGGTCGGACACCAGGTCCACCACACCGGGTTCTGGGGCGCGAAGATCGTCGTGTCCGGAGCCCCCACCGTCGACGCCACCCTCCTGCGGCTGGTCGCGGCCGTCCTCGACGGCTACGGCGGCACCGTGTACACCGGCGCCGACATGGGTGTGACCACCGAGGACATGGCCGCGCTGGCACGGCTGAGCCCGTACGTGCTCAACGCGGTCGGCAGCGGCGTCGGCCCGCACACCGCCACCGCGCACGGCGTGCTCGGCGCGATCGAGGCATGGGCCGGGGGCCCGACCGCCGGGTTGCGGGCCCTGGTCCACGGCACCGGCAAGGTCGGCTCCGTCGTCGCCCGCGAACTGGCCGCGGCCGGCGCCACCGTGTTCACCTACGACACCGCACCGGGCGCCGCCGCCCTCCCCGGCTGCCGCCCCGTACGGGCCTGGGCGGACACCCCCGTCGACGTCTTCGTGCCCTGCTCGGTGAGCGACCTCATCGGCCCCGCGCTGGCCGGCAACCTGCCGTGCGGGGCCGTCATCGGCTCGGCCGACGCGCTGCTCGCCGACGAGGCGGCCACCGCCGCCGTGCTCGACCGCCGCGGCGTCACCTACCTCCCGACACCGCTGGTCAACGCGGGCGCGGTCATCGTCGACTCCATCGAGCACTACGCCCCGGCGGCCTTCCGGGAGGCCGCCCCGGGGGAGGTCTACGCCTTCGTGCGGCAGAACGTTCGGGCCGCGGCGGCCGCCCACCTGGAACGGGCCGGGAAGCGGCCGGCCGGCACCCCGCTCCACCTGCCCCCGGCACCGGACGGCGAGGTCTGCGGCCTGCGGTTCGCCGCCGGCCGCGGACCGCAGCCGGCCCTGGACGCCGGGCGCGGCGCTCCGGCGGTCCCCGGCAGAGCCGCGCCGCCCCCGACCCCGGGGCCGTCCTGCCGGGTCCCGCCCCCGGCGGTGTCGCGGCCCCGCCCGTCGGCCCCGGCTGAACGGTCGAGGCGGACGCCCTCGCGCGGAGGCCGGACCCCTCCAGCGGCGGCGCCGCGTCGCCCGGCCGTCCGCCCTGCCGGGCTGGAGCAGCGGGCGCAGCCCTCGTCAAAGCGGTGCCCTACACGGTTGAATGGCCCGCATGACCACGCTGGCCTGCCTGTCCGCCTCCTCGGCGGTCCGACCTCCGCACCGGACGGCACTCCTGTCGGCCCGCACCTGCGAACGCCCGACTGCCCCGGCCGCCCCGGCCGCCATGGACGAGCGCGGCCGGTGGGCCGCCGTGCCGAACGGGGGCCTCGCGTGAACGTCGCGAAGCGCCCTGCCACGGGCGCGCTGGTCGGCCTCGCGCTCGGCGACGCCCTCGGGTTCCCCACCGAGTTCAACTCCGTGGAGATGATCGAGGCCAAGTGCGGCCCGTGGCGGACCATGGAGCTGCCGTCCCCGGCGTTCATCACCGACGACACGCAGATGACGCTCGCCTTCGCCCGGGGCCTGCGCACGGCCGCCGCACGCGGCCCGGTGACAGAGGCGAGCACAGCGGGACCGGTACGCGACGAGTTCGTCGCCTGGTGGCGCTCACCGGACAACAACCGCGCGCCCGGCGCCACCTGCCTGAGCGCCTGCGCGGACCTCTCCCGCGCCGACCTGCGATGGCAGCAGGCCAGCCGCATCGGCTCCAAGGGCTGCGGGGCGAACATGCGGGTGGTCCCGGCCGCGCTGCTGCCGGGCCTGGACGAGTCCGCCCGCTCCGGACTGGCCCAGTTCCAAGCCGCGTTGACGCACGGCCACCCCACCGGCCTGGCCGCCTCCGACCTGACCGCGCACACGGTCCGGCTGCTCGCCGACGGAGTCCGGCCCTCCGAACTGGTCGCCCTGCTGCGCGGATACGCCACCGAGCGCCGCGCCGCCTACCGCGAGGACTGGCTCGGCGACCTGTGGCAGCACGGCCACGACCCGGACGCCGCGCGGTTCACGGCACGCGGCTGGGACGAGTGCCTCGCCGCCCTCGACCGGCTGGAGCAGGTCCTGGCCGCACCCGATCCCGAGGCCGACCCCTGCCTGGCCACCGGCGCCGGATGGATCGCCGAGGAGGCCCTGGCCACCGCGCTGCTGTGCTTCCTGCTCTTCCCGGAGGAGCCCGTGACGACCCTGCGCCGGGCCGCCTTCAGCTCCGGCGACTCGGACTCGCTGGCCTGCCTGGCCGGTGCCTTCGCCGGCGCGTACCACGGCGCCGACGCCTGGCCGGCGCCGTGGGTGGAGCGGCTGGAGCACCGCGACGAACTCCTCGCGATCGGCGCGGCCTGGGACAGCGGCCGGCTCTGACCAACGGCGTCCCGCGGCAGGCGGGTTCCGACACCGAGCACGCACGGACGTGCCGTCCGCGCCGGCCGCGCCGGCCGCGCCGGGCCACCGCGGCTGACCGGCGGCACCGGGGGCCCGGGGCCCGGCGGCCGGGCGGCGTCACGCGGAGGGCGTACGGTCCAGGTGCTCCACGTCCCGGTCCTCCATGTCCCGGTGCTCCACGTCCTGCGGCCCCGGCTCCCGGGGCGCCTGGTCGAGGGGAGCCCCGTCGTGCCGGGCCGCGGGCCGCCGGGCCCGCCGTACGTCGCGGGCGACGGCCCAGGCGTCCGCCACCGGGCCCATGTGCGTGAGCTTTTCGGGGTTGAGCACCAGGCGGATCGCCTGGACCCGCCCGTCGAGCACGTCGAGCGCCATGGTGTGGAGCACCCTGCCGTCCCGGTCGCGGAAGACCGCTCCCGGCTGGCCGTTGACCTCCTGCGGTGTGAACCCCACGTCGATCCGCGCCATCAGCGGGAAGACGGAGGCGAGCAGCCGCGCCACCTTCTCGGCGCCTGCGACGGCCCTGGCCAGCTGCGGGGCCTTGCCGCCGCCGTCGCCGACCATCGCCACGTCGGCGGCGAGGAGTTCCCGCAGACCCTCGACGTCGCCCTCGCGCAGGGCGTCGAAGAACCGCGTGGCCAGCTCCTCCCGCTCGCCGCGGTCCGCGGTGAAGCGCGGCCGGCCCGCGGCCATGTGGCGCCGTGCCCGCACCGCCAGCTGACGGCAGGCCGCCTCGGAACGCCCCACCGCCGCCGCGACCTCGGGAAAGCCGAAGTCGAACACCTCCCGCAGCACGAACACCGCCCGCTCCAGCGGGCTGAGCCGCTCCAGCAGCAGCAGGGCGGCCATCGACACCGAGTCGGCCAGCTCCGCCGACCGCTCCGGGTCCTCGTAAGGGTCCGCCAGCAGCGGCTCGGGGAACCACGGCCCGACGTAGCTCTCCCGCCGGACCCGGGCCGAACGCAGCACGTCGATCGAGATCCGCGTCACCACCGCCGACAGGAAGGCCCTGGTCGACCTGGGCTGCGTCGGATACGCCTCGAAGCGCAGCCAGGTCTCCTGGACCGCGTCCTCGGCCTCGCCCACGCCGCCCAGTATCCGGTAGGCGATCGAGAACAGCAGCGGGCGCAGCTCCTGGAACTCCTCGATCCTGCTGCTCATGCCGGCTCCTCCCGCACAGCCATCACCCTCCACGACCAACCCCCGACTCCTCAACCCCTTTGCAGCGGCGTCCTGTTCGTCGAACCTCATTCTGAAACCCACTCCGCGGACCGTCAGGTCGGCGTGACCAGCGTGACCTGTGAGTGACTGCGTGACCGGCATGACCAGCGTGACTTTCATGACCGGCATGACTGTCATGACCGGCGTGTCCGGCGTGTCCGGTGCGACCGACGGAGCTCCGGGCGTCAGTGGACGAAGGACGCCGGACCGAAGCGTCCCCACGCGATGAACGCCGCGAGCGCGAGGTAGCCGAGGTTCAGCACCACGAACGCGATCTCCGCGCGGCGGCCGTGGGTGATCATCGCGCCGACCATCAGCGCGACCCAGCAGACGGCCGTCACCGGAACCAGCACCGACGCGATGTGCAGCGCGCCCGGCAGCACCAGCCCCGCCGCGGCGAGGAGTTCGAGGACACCGAGGGCCTTGACGAAGCTGTCGCCGGCGTCCCCGGTCCACCCTCCGCCATGGGCCGCGGCCAGCTTCTCCCTCGGTACGAACGTCTTGCTGACGCCGCCGGCCAGGGCGACCACGGCCAGCAGCCCGGTACCGATCCACAGGGCGAGGTTCATCTTCCACTCCTTCAGCAAGGTTTGGCTTCGTCCGTACGACGAGACGGCCGCCTTCGCCTGTGACATCCGCGAACGCCCGGACCGTGAGCCGTCCGCGAGGGCCGCTCTCCTGCGGATGCCGCGCCGCCGGGCCGATCCACGTCCTCAACCGTGCCCAGGAGCAGACCGGTTGACGGAAGGCGGAAGCGGAGACAGGGAAGCAACCTTCCTGCGGCTTCGCCGGTCGAAGAGTGCGATCGATGTCGACACCAGGAGGCCCACCGATGTTCTCCCCGCGTTCCGCCGCCCGTTTCCTGGCGCCCCCCGCCGCGGCCGCCCTGGTACTCCTCGGGACGGCGGTGCCGGCGGCACACGCCACCCCCCGGCACACCACTCCCAAGGCCACCGCCCCCAAGGGGAGCGACTTCAACGGCGACGGCTACGCCGATCTGGTCGTCGGCGTACCGGCCGCGACGGTCTCGGGCGCGGCCGGCGCCGGCTACGTCGTGGTCATGTGGGGCTCGGCGCACGGAGTCTCCACGACCGACCGCCAGGTCATCAGCCGCTCCACCGCGGGCGTGCCAGGGAACGCGACCCTCTCCGAGGGGCTCGGCTCCCACGTCTCCAGCGCCGACCTCGACGGCGACGGCTACGCGGACCTCGTGATCGACAGCGTCGAGGGCACATCGCTCGTCCTGTGGGGCGGTCCGAAAGGGCTGTCGCAGCCCGTAGAGCTCACCGGCTACGACTTCTCGGCCACCGGCGACTTCAACGGCGACGGCAGGCAGGACCTGCTCGTCCTGCACACCGGCGGTGGCGGGGACGAACCGCTGGGCACCAAGGGCGCCATCTGGGACGGCCCGATCTCCCGCACCGGAAAACCCGCGTCCACCAGGGACTTCGGCAACGAGGACACCCGTTTGGACAACGTCCTGGAGGCCAGGTCCGGGGACATCAACGGCGACGGTGTGGACGACCTCGCGCTCTCCGTCTGGATCGGCCAGGACGACAACGAAGTCCAGGTCTACCTCGGCAGTCGCGACAACGGCCCCGTCACCAAAGGACGTTACGTCGACGGGCTGCGGGGCCACGGCCACGCGGTCGCCCTGGGCGACGTCAACGGCGACGGGTACGCCGACATCGTCGCCGGCGTACTGGACAGCGGTGGTGCCGGCAAGGTCGTCGTGGACTACGGCTCCGCCGACGGTGTCGCCCGCACCGGGCAGACCACCCTCGACCAGAACTCCCCCGGGGTACCGGGCGTGAACGAGTCGGAGGACTACTTCGGCATGTCGCTCGACGTGGCCGACACCAACGGCGACGGGTACGCCGACGTGGCCGTCGGGGTGTCCGGCGAGGCGCTGGGCGACATCTGGGACGCGGGCGCGGTAATCCTGATGAACGGCTCCGCCCGGGGCCTCACCGGCACCGGAGCCGTGACGTTCACCCAGCACACCAAGGACGTGCCCGGCGCCGCCGAGACCGGCGACCACTTCGGCGACCAGGTCCGGCTGCTGGACACCAGGAAGTCCGGCCACCCCGACTTCTACGCCACCGCGGACGGAGAGAACTCCAGCACCGGCGCTGTGTGGGACCTCCCCGGCACCGCCAACGGCCCCACGGCCACCGGCTCCTGGGCCTTCGGCCCGCCGGCACCGACGTCCCCTCACACCTGGCCCGATTCGGCACCTACCTCCACTGATCCCCTCCCGCTCGGGTTCAAGATCCCCGCAAGCGCGGGGACGACACACCGGACCGCGAACGGCCGCGGTGCCGGAGAGGACGACCCCCGCGCGTGCGGGGACGACAACCCCACGCGCCTTCGCTGAGGCCGGCTACCAGGACCACCCCCGCGCGTGCGGGGACGACGGCGGTCGACGCAGAGCCCGAGGAGATGTTCCAGGACCACCCCCGCGCGTGCGGGGACGACCAGCACGCCGACTCCGTCGCCGCCGGATGGCAGGGACCACCCCCGCGCGTGCGGGGACGACGGCACCACCCGCACCACCCGCCCCTGCCCCGGGGGACCACCCCCGCGCGTGCGGGGACGACTAGCCAAACTGGTCAATCTGCAGCTCAGGGAGTGGACCACCCCCGCGCGTGCGGGGACGACTTCACGCCGTGCTTGCGGGTCGGGCGGCCCAGCGGACCACCCCCGCGCGTGCGGGGACGACGGTGATGGTCATGTGGGTGATGCTCCTCTCGGGGGACCACCCCCGCGCGTGCGGGGACGACCGGGGGGTGGTGAGAATGGCGATTCCCGGCAACGGACCACCCCCGCGCGTGCGGGGACGACCAGGTGACGGCCGTGTCGGGGGTAAGCCAGTGAGGACCACCCCCGCGCGTGCGGGGACGACGCGGCGACCAGCCGCGGCATAGACGTGTCCAGCGGACCACCCCCGCGCGTGCGGGGACGACGTGAAACCGGGCGAGAAGGACGCGGTGAAGTCCGGACCACCCCCGCGCGTGCGGGGACGACCAGCGTGCGGATATCCGCACGGGGCGGCGTCGCGGGACCACCCCCGCGCGTGCGGGGACGACGCCTGCTTGCGCTCGTCGTCGCCCCACGTGATCGGACCACCCCCGCGCGTGCGGGGACGACCCGGCGTTCTCCGAGTCCGGAGCGGTCGGCGGGGGACCACCCCCGCGCGTGCGGGGACGACTAGGGGCACCGGTAGGTGTAGCCCTGCACGTACGGACCACCCCCGCGCGTGCGGGGACGACATGTTCGACCTCGGAGTCATCCGGCACCGCAACGGACCACCCCCGCGCGTGCGGGGACGACCGCGCCGCCGAACTCGACCTGCGAGCCTGGCACGGACCACCCCCGCGCGTGCGGGGACGACCTTGAACACGACGTTCTGGTTGTAGTACCCCGCGGACCACCCCCGCGCGTGCGGGGACGACGGTGATGGTCATGTGGGTGATGGTCCTCTCGGGGGACCACCCCCGCGCGTGCGGGGACGACGCCGACGTGTTCTTCGCCACCGATCCCGGCGAGGGACCACCCCCGCGCGTGCGGGGACGACGACGGCGGCACACCTTCCAGACACGAGGGAAGGGGACCACCCCCGCGCGTGCGGGGACGACGTGATGCAGCCCACCGCCCTCCTCCTGGCCAGCGGACCACCCCCGCGCGTGCGGGGACGACCGCTTCCACGATTTTCGGGTCCACACCCCCGATGGACCACCCCCGCGCGTGCGGGGACGACCGTTCAACGCGTCCTGGTCGGGGGCCACCGCCAGGACCACCCCCGCGCGTGCGGGGACGACCGGCATCCCCTCCGTGAGCCTCTACACGGAGGAGGACCACCCCCGCGCGTGCGGGGACGACCGCGTCGAGCTGCAGCTCGGTTCCCTCCACGGCGGACCACCCCCGCGCGTGCGGGGACGACCGGATCTCGGCGTCGGTGAACTCCAACACGGTGGGGACCACCCCCGCGCGTGCGGGGACGACTGACGTCATGGCGCCGTGGCGGCGTGGCGTCATGGACCACCCCCGCGCGTGCGGGGACGACACCACGAGCGGCTCTGGAACGCGCTCGACGCGCGGACCACCCCCGCGCGTGCGGGGACGACTACGTCCGGGCCCTGGTCCTCGGGCTCGGGCGAGGACCACCCCCGCGCGTGCGGGGACGACGTCCGTGCAGGAAGAGGGGTATCGTGCAACACCGGACCACCCCCGCGCGTGCGGGGACGACACCCGAAGGGACCTCCCCAGTGAGCATCAGCACGGACCACCCCCGCGCGTGCGGGGACGACACTTCGTGACCTGCGGCGATGCTAGCGCGGGTGCCGGTTTTCGTTCACCTGCTTCGGTGTCATGCTTCCGCGTCCGGGGGCTGTGTCAGTGGTGTCACCTAGGGTCAGGTCCACTGTACGCACGCTGGTTGGGGAGTTGGGGAACGTGGTGGAGGAACGGTCGGTCGTCCGGCTCATGCGGTTATGGGGTGTGCCCGAGGAGACGGCCCTGCGGGTGGGGCGGTTGTGGGGGAAGTCGGCTGCGCGCAACGGGGGCAGGACGCACCTGCTGATCGGTCATCTGCTGGACACAGCTGCGGTGGCCGGAGTGATGTGGGACCGGTACCTGGCGCCGTCGTTCCGGCGGCGGCTGGACGAGATCAGCGGTGGGCGCGGGCGGGCGTGGCTGATGTGGGTGTGCGGGATCCATGACTGCGGGAAGGCGTGTCCGGCGTTCCAGGCGATGGATCCCGCCGAGGCGGCGCCGGTGCTGGCGGCCGGGCTGACGTGGGGGCGGTTGGCGGCTGGTCGGGAGAAGCGGTGGCGGCACGACGTCGCGGGTGCGGCGATGCTGCTGCCGCGGTTGCGTGACGAGTGGGGTGATCCGGAGGCTGCCGCCTGGTTGTGGCCGCTTGTGGCGGGACACCACGGGAGCTATCCGTCCATCCTGGGCCTGGAACCGCCGCAGCGGGACGCGTTGGGCAGGGGGGCGGCCTGGGCGGAGACGCAGCGTGCGCTGGTGGACGTCTTCACCCGAGCCGTGGGGTTCGAGGATCTGGCGGCGGCACGGCCGCTCGCGGCGCTGCGCAAGGCGGAGCAGTTGGCGTTGTCGGGCCTGGTCGTGATGGCGGACTGGATCGCGAGTGACAGCGAGCAATTCGAGGGGCTGGGCGATGCCGGTGACATCTCACCGGCCGGGTCGTGGCGCCGGGCCGAGGCCGCGTGGCGGCGTCTGGGTCTGCGCGGCGGGTGGGGCGGGTTGACCGTGCCCGCGTCCGTGCAGGAGCCGTTGCACGGCCGGTTGGGCGTTCGGCCGCGTGCGTCGCAGGTGGAGTTGGTGGAGCGGGCGTGGGCCCTGCCGGCCCCGGGGCTGCTGGTGGCCGAGGCTCCGATGGGTGAGGGCAAGACGAAGGCGGCCCTCGCGGCGGCCGAGGTGCTGGCGGCCCGCTTCGGCCTGGACGGCGTGTTCGTGGCGATGCCGACGCAGGCGACGAGCGATCCGATGTACGCGCAGGTGCTGGAGTGGGTGCGGACGTTCGATCCCGCGTTGGAGCCCCACGTCGCCCTCCTGCATGGCAAGCGGCGCTTCAACCCGAGATGGCGCGAGATCTGGGAGGCCGGGCGTTCGGCCGGGACGGGCGAAGCCGACGAGGCGCCGGCGGACCCGTGGGACGTGTACGGCGCGATCGACGAGGACGACGACTTCTTCGGCCCGGGACGCTCCCACAACGCGGTCGAGGAGGCCGGACAGGCCAGAGAGGCCGCGGAGGGGGAGAACGCGGGTCCGGCCCAGTGGTTCCTGGGCCCCAAGCGGGGCCTGCTCACCGCGTTCGCCGTCGGCACGGTGGACCACCTGCTGTACGCGGCGACGCGTACCCGACACGTGATGCTGCGGTTCGCCGGGCTGGCGGGGAAGGTCGTGATCGTGGACGAGGTGCACGCCGCCGACGTCTACATGCGGCAGTTCCTGCTGGAGGCTCTGCGCTGGCTCGGGCAGGCGGGGGTACCGGTGGTGCTGCTGTCGGCGACGCTGCCGCCCGCGCAACGGCAGGCTTTCGTCGACGCCTACCTCTCGGGTGCCGTGGGCGCCGCGGACGTGGTGCAGCCGGTGCCCCCGCCGGCCGGCTACCCCTGCGTGACGTCGGCGCATGCGGCGGAGGGGCGGCCGGTGGCGGAGAGTTCGCGGGTCGCGGTGGCGTCCTGGCGGGAATCGGTGCCGACGCGGATCGCGTGGTTGCCGGACACGTCCAAGGACGGAGCGGTCGTGGCCGACGCGGTGCGGGACGCGGTGGCGGACGGCGGGGTGGTGCTCGTCGTCGTCAACCAGGTGGACCGCGCGCAGGCGATCCACCGGCGGCTGGAGCGGGACGGCTTCGACGGGCGGCTGTTCCTGCTGCACGGGCGACTGTGCGCCACCCACCGTGCGGACCGGAGCGCCGAGTGCCTGCGGCTGATGGGCCCGGAGGCGGGGTCGGAAGGGGCGGACCGGCCCGGGCGCATGGTGGTGATCGCCACCCAGCTCGCGGAGCAGTCCTTCGACGTGGACGCCGACCTCCTGATCACCGACCTCGCGCCGACGGACCTGCTGCTCCAACGGATCGGCCGGCTGCACCGGCACGCGGGCACGCGGCGTCCCGCGGCTCACGCGACGCCGCGCGTCCTGGTGACGGGAGTGGCCGCCGACCGGCAGGGGCGTCCCTGCTTTCTCCCCGCCTCGGAGGGGATCTACGGTGCGTGGCCTCTGCTGCGCGCGGCGGCCCTGGTGGCCGAGGCGGCGGGCCCGCTGCGCCCGGACCGCGGTGTCTCCGGCCGGGAGCCGGCCCCGTGGAGTGTTCCGGCCGACGTTCCGGACCTGGTGGCCCGCGCCTACGGGGATGCCGAAGTCTGCCCGCCGGAGTGGGACGAGTCCGCGGCTGCCGGCGTCTGGCGCGCCAAGGAGGCCGAACGGCAGAAGAAAGCGGAGGGGTTCCTGCTGACGCGAGCCCGCGAATGGGGGACGACGACCTTGGAGGGACTGCACTACGGCGGCGTCCGCGTCAGACGGGAGGAGGAACTCGACGCCTTGGTACGCGACGGCGAACAGGGGGTCGAGGCCGTGATCGTGCGCCGCGTGCCCACAGGCTATGCGGCCTTCGACGGCACGCGGCTCGGCGTGCACGGCGAGGTCCTGGACGAGCCGGTGGTCGAGCGACTGCTCGGCGGATCGGTACGGCTCCCCGTCGGTCTGGCGGAGGAGGCCGGACGGGCGTTGGATCCGCTTCCGGGCTGGACCGCCCACCCGTGGCTGCGTTACGCCCTGGCGCTGGTTCTGGAGGAGGACGGCTGGGCTCTGGTCGGCAAGGACCGCGTGTCGTACGACGACGGGTTGGGACTGGTCGTCGAACGGGGGTGAGCGCGGGGCGCCGCCACCTCCGCGCGGCGCCGTGCGGGCACCCCCGTACCAACGGGGGTGCACACCATGCCGTCACGGCACGCCTGGTCACTGAGGTGCGGTTGGCGCCCACAAACGATCGCGCATCGCACATAAATGGCCACAGCTTGAAGTGGCGGCTGGTCATATGCAAGAGTGATGAACTGACTGATCTCCTAACTTATGCCGAAAAAGCATGAGTTGGGCTTGTGGAGTGAGGGTCCTCCAGCGGGCCCTGCTCACCTGGGAAGCGGGAGAGGGAAGCACCGTGGAATCGACAGGCGATCTCGTCCAGGGCGGCTGGCTGCCGGCCGTCCGGACGGATGGCGAACTCCGCAGCGCGGGCTTATGGGAGGTGCTGTCCGAGGCACACGCCGTCCGGCGCATGGACCTGCCGGTGCCCATGATGCTGGCGGCACTGCTGCGACAGCTGCTGCTGCCGGTGACGGTGGACGCGCTCGGCGCGCCTCGGACCCGCGCGGAGTGGGGAAGGCGGTTCGCTCAGGGGCGGTTCTCCCCGGAGGAGGTCGAGCGGCTCGCCGACTACCTCGGCCCTCGCTACGGCAGCCGTTTCCGGCTCCTCGACGCCGAGCGGCCGTTCGCGCAAGTGGGCGGGCTGACGGCGCTCAGCGGCGACGCCAAGCCGTCCACGCTGCTTGTCCCGTCGATCGCCTCGGGCAACAACGTGCCCCTGTTCAGCGCGCTCAGCGAGGCCGACCACCTCGACCTGACCCTGCCCCAGGCGGCGTTGTGGCTGTTGCACGCGCACTGCTGGGACACCGCCGCGATCAAGACCGGAGCTGTCGGCGACGGGCAGGCGAAAGCCGGCAAGACGACGGGAAACCCGACGGGACCACTGGGCCAGCTCGGCGTGATCGTTCCCACGGGCAGCACGCTGTACGAGACGCTGCTCCTCAACACCCCGGTCGTGCCCGACGGGCTCGACCCGGCCGACCGTCCCCAGTGGGCGTGGGACGAGCGCCCCGCGACGGCCGGTTGGAGGGCGCCGTCAGGGCCCGAGTGGTCCGCGCGGAACGTCGGCGGCCTCCTGGACCTTCTGACCTTCCAGTCCCGCCGAATCCGGCTGATCTGCACCGAGACCGAAGAGGGCCCGCGCGTGCGGGAGGTGGTCGTCTGCGCGGGGGACCGCCTCACGGAGACGCCGCAGGTCGAGCCGCACACGGCGTGGAACCACACGGCCAAGCCCAAGGCGGGCCAGCCACGGCACCGACCCCGCCGCCACTTCTCCGGGCGCGCCGCCTGGCAGGGCCTCGACGCCCTCCTCGCGCTCGCCCTCCCCGAGGACAGCGACGGCCCCTTCACCTCCCTGCTGCTGCGTCAGATCGGGGCCCTGCACAGTGAGGGCCACCTGCCGGCCGGCTACCCGCTCGGAGTGGAGACCAGCGGGCTGGAGTACGGAAACCAGTCAGCCGTGGTGGAGAACGCCATCACCGACAGCCTCCCCCTCCCGGTCGCGGCCCTCACCGCCACCGACCCCTGGCTGCGGAGAGCGCTGCTCGACTGTGTCGAGCAGGCCGATCGGGTCGGTCGCGCGCTGGACATGCTCAACAGCGATCTTCGGCGCGCGTCCGGCGGGGACCCGCTGCCCCGCAACAGCGGCGACCGCCCCTCGGCCCGCTTCCTGCACGCCGTGGACGCCAGTATGCGGCGCCTGCTGGCCGGACTGAGCACCGTCGGCGACGACGACCTGCTGGAACGTGCCCGACTGGCCTGGGAGCTGACCTTGCGCCAGGCCGCGGTCGCGGAAGCCGACAGCCTGGTGGCGGCCACCCCCGCCCGAGCGGTGATCGGCCGGAAGGTGAGAGTGAACGGCAAGGAGACGGTCTTCCGCAGCGGCAGGGCCGGCGCGGCCTTCCACGGTGCCCTGCGCCAGATCCTGGCCAGAGTCGCCGAAGCCCGTTCCGCACGAGGGGACGACGCCGCGTGAACACCACGACCACCACGACTGGCCGGTCCTACCGGCCCTACTTCTGGGACGAGTTCACCTCCGCCCCCGCCCCCCGCGGGGACGGAGGCCAGTCACTCCCGGCCTGGGCCGAAAGGGGCCTGCGCAGCCTGCGGGACGGTCTGGGCCGCGAGCCGGGAAGCGTGCCCTCCATGCGGCAACTTCACCGGGTGCGACCGACCGACGCGGACCGGAACGCCGATCGGCTTCCGGCGTCGTACCGCGCCGAGCACGCCGTGCTCACCCTCTTCGGCCTCCACCAGACCGGCGCCGCCCATTCGGCGCACCGGCCGGGGGTCGGACTCGGGACCGCGTGCCGGGGCCTGCGCGGCTCGCTCTCCGAGGCCGCGGTCCGACGGCGCCTGGCCGCCGCGGCCACCGCGCAGGACCTCGACGAACTGGTGCAGCACCTGCGGGGAATCGTCCCCCTGCTGCGACAGGCCGACACCGGCCTGGACTACACCCGCCTGTACCGCGACCTGTGCGACTGGCTGACGCCCCGGCACACCAAGGTGCTGCGCGCCTGGGGCCTGCAGTACACCGACCCGACCGGCGCCCCGGCCGAGACCCGCGCGGACGGCCCGCAGGGTGCGAAGCCCCGCACCGCGGACCAGCCCCTCTGGGCCACCTTCGACCCGAAGAGCGGCAGCGCGGGCGCCGACCTGGCGGCGCTGCGATCCGGTCTCGGCGCCGAGGCCGGCACCGTACCGGCGATGTGGCGGTTCTACCGCACGAGCCTGTCCACGGAGCTGCGGGCCAAGGGCGCTCTCACCCGCGACCTGGTGGCCGAGCACACCGCCCTCGCCCTCTTCGGGGTGCACCAGCACGGCAGGCGCGTACCGATGCACACGCACGGAGTCAGCCCCGGTGCCGCCTGCCACCGGCTCCTCGCGAGAGACGGCCAGGCGGACCGCACCGCGATCGAGCGCCGGCTCGGCGTCCTGCTGACCTCCCTGGACGGCGAGGAACTGGCCCACCACCTGCGCGGGCTGGTCACCCTGCTGCGGGCGAAGGACATCGGGCTCGACTACGACGCCCTGCGACGGGCGCTGCGGCACTGGGACGACTCCGAGGGAGCCGAGGAGCAGTCCCGCATCCGAAGCCGGTGGGACCGCGACTTCCGCGTCGGCGACGCGCCCCCGCGCGACTGACCGACCGCCGTCCCGGCCACCGGACATCCAGCTGCCACCGGCTTCGTAAGAGCCGCTGCCCTCCTGCACCGACGGCCCCGACATCTCCGGGCGCCCGTGCCGGAGCGGCCGCGCGCACCCAACTGCCCTTCCCACACGCCGAACGGCGTCACCTCCCGTACCCAAGGAGCCGATCATGCCCAACCCCAACCCCAACCCCAACCTCTTCGTCGAGGCGCACATCCTGCAGAGCCTTCCACCGTCCAACATCAACCGAGACGACTCGGGCACGCCGAAGCAGGCGCAGTACGGTGGTGCCCGCCGCGCCCGCGTGTCGTCCCAGGCGTGGAAGCGCGCCACCCGGATGGAGTACGCCAGGGCGGAACCCGCATGCGACCGCGCCACCCGCACCAAGCGGATCGCGGCCCTTCTCTCCGACCGTCTGGCCCAGCCCGCCGCCGACGGCGGAGCCGCTCTGGAAGCCGCCCAGGCCAGCCGCCTGGCCGCCGCCCTGCTGGAGCCCCTCGGCATCAGCAAGTCCACCAAGAAGGACGACCACTCCGCCTACCTGCTCTTCTTCGGCAAACGCCAACTCGACGCCGTCATCGGGCTCCTCGACGGGCGCGCCGCCGACCTCAGCGCCCTCCCGGACAAGGAGCTCAAGGCCGAGATCGACACGCTGCCCGTGGTCTCCGCCCTGGCCACCGGGCACCCCGCCGAGGTCGCCCTGTTCGGCCGGATGGTGGCCGACCTCAAGGACCTCAACGTCGACGCCGCCGTCCAGGTCGCCCACGCCCTGTCCACTCACGCGGTACGCACCGAGTTCGACTACTACACCGCCGTCGACGACGAGAACGTCGAGGACAGCGGCGCCGGCATGATCGGCACCGTGGAGTTCAACTCCTCCACCCTCTACCGCTACGCGGTCCTCGGCGTCCACCAGCTCCGCGACAACCTCACCTCGCCCGAGGCCACCCGCGACGCCGCCGTCCGCTTCGTGGACGCCTTCACCCGCTCCATGCCCACCGGACACCAGAACACCTTCGCCCACCGCACCCTGCCGCACCTGGTCCTCATCACCGTCCGGACCGACCAGCCCGTCAACCTCGTCTCCGCCTACGAGGAGCCCGTCACCGGCCACGCCGGACTGGCCGCCGAGTCCGCCGCGCGCCTGGCCCGGGAGCTGAAGGAGGTCGGCGAGACCTGGGGCACGGTCCCCTCGCGGACCCTGGCCACCTACGCCCTGGAGGGCGACAAGCTCTCCGAGAGCTTCGGCCCGTCGCTTCCGTTCCCCGCTCTCCTCGCCTCCGTCGGGGACCTGGTCGCCACCTGGCTCGCCACGGGAGAGATCACGGCCGCCATCCCCGCGCAGGCCACAGCCGGCGCCGCCGCCACCACCGTCGACGTCACCGCTGGAGCGGTCGAGTGACGACCGACCAGGCCGTCCTCGTCCTGCGACTGGCAGCGCCCCTCCAGTCCTGGGGCGGGCCTTCGCGCTACAACCGCCGCGACACCCTGTCCCAGCCCACCAAGTCCGGCGTCCTCGGAATGCTGGCCGCAGCCGACGGACGCTCCCGCGAAGCGTCCATCACCGACCTGCTGGGGCTGCGGCTGGGCGTACGAGTCGACCAGCCCGGCAGCCTCCTGCGCGATTACCACACCGTCAGCGACCACCGTGACGTGCCCATGCTCGCGGCCAAAGTGGACGCCCGAGGGGCGCAGAAGAAGACCAGCCCCGCGAAGTACACCGGCGTCACGCAGCGCACCTACCTCCAGGACGCCGTCTTCGTCGTCGCGCTCCGCGGCCCCGCCCAGCTCCTTGAGGGTCTGGAGCACGCCGTGCGCCACCCCGTCTTCCCCCTTTCGCTCGGCCGCCGCTCCTGCCCCCCGCCGGCCCCGTCAGCCGGGGGCTGCGCGCCGACGCCGAACTCGCCGACGTCCTCGGCGACGTGCCCTGGGAGGCGTCCGAGCACCGCCGCAAGCAGATCCGGGGGCACGAGGTCCCACTGGAAGCCACGATCGAGGACCCCGAAGGTCCACTGACCGAAGACGACGTGCCCGACAGCTTCGACCTCAGGACCGGCACCGTCTTCGCCCGGCGCTCCGTGCGGCACCTGTGGGTCACGGTCCCCACCGGCCACCCGGCGCCCAGCACCGCCGCCGCTCCGTCCGCCGACCCGGCCGCCTCAGGCCACGACCCGTTCGCCCTCCTGGGCTGGTGACACCGAATGCCGTACCTGTCGAAGATCGCCCTCAACCCCGGCCGCCGCGGCGGCCTCGCCCTCCTGTCCAACCCCCACCGGCTGCACGCCGCCGTCCTGAACGGCCTCGCCGAACAGCCCGTACGCGAACGCGTCCTGTGGCGTGTGGAGAGCGACACCCCCCACCGCACGGACGTCCTCGTCCTCACCGAGAGCCGCCCGTCCTGGCATCGGCTGGTCGAAGACGCCGGCTGGCCCGGTGCCGACGGCGGCGACCCGCTCATCGCCGACTACACGCCCTTGCTGGAACGCCTCGTAACCGGACGGGAGTTCGCCTTCCGTCTGACCGCCAACCCGGTCCACAGCGTCCAACGCCCCGAACGGCCCAGCGCCGAGCAGACGCAGCGTATGAAGGCCGACACGGACGCCCCGGAACGCCGTCGCGGATTCCGTGTCGCGCACCGCACCGCCGCTCAGCAACTCGACTGGCTCCTCGGCCGCGCCGAGCGCAACGGCTTCACGATCCCCCTTACCGAAACCGCCCCCGGCATCGACCTCGGCACCAGCACCCCCACCAGCGAAGCCCCTGCCGTCTCCCTGGTCGCCCGCGACATCCTGCGCTTCCGCAAGCACCGGAACGGCCCGCACGTCACCATCTCCAGCGCCACGTTCCAGGGCAGACTGCGCGTCACCGACGCCAACGCCCTGCGCGAGGCCCTGCTCAGTGGCATCGGCCCCGCCAAGGGCTACGGCCAGGGCCTTCTCACCCTCGCGCCCCTGCCCGGGGAGGCCGCACGTGGCTGAACCCTGGTGGCGCACCGGCCCGCAGGACGTGCACAGGCTGGAGGACCGCGTCTCCAGCCTGTACGTCGAGCGGTGCCACATCGACCGGGACGACAACGCCATCGTCCTCATCAACAAGGCCCGTGTCGTCCACGTCCCCGCGGCCTTCCTCGCCGTGCTCCTCGTCGGACCCGGCAGCCGGATCACGCACGCCGCCGTCACCCTCCTCGCCGACTCCGCCACCGCGATCTGCTGGGTCGGCGAGCACGGCGTACGCCTGTACGCGTCCGGCCTCGGCACCACCCGGAGTGCCCAGCTCCAACTACGGCAGGCGTGGCTCGTCACCCGCCCCAAGGAACGGGTCGCGGTCGCCCGCCGCATGTACGACCTGCGCTTCCCCGGAGAGAAGACCGCCGGACTGACCCTCCAGCAACTCCGCGGCAGAGAAGGCACCCGCATCCGCAAGCTCTACGCTGCACACGCCGCGCGCACCGGCGTCCCCTGGTCCAAACGGGAGTACAAGGCCGGCGACGCCTTCGCCGCAGGCGACGACGTCAACCGCCTGCTGTCGGCGGCCAACTCCGCGCTCTACGGCATCTGCCACGCCGTCATCGCCGGCATCGGCGCCAGCCCGGCCCTCGGCTTCGTCCACACCGGCTCCGCCCTGTCCTTCGTCCTGGACGTCGCCGACCTGTACAAGGCCGAGTTCACCATCCCGCTCGCCTTCGACTTGGCAGCCCAGGGCCTGACCGCCGAACGCGACGCCCGCACCGCCCTGCGCGACGCCGTCGTCCAGGGCTCACTCCTGCCCCGCGTCGTCGCCGACATCAAGCAACTCCTCGTCCCCGAGGGCGCGGACCTCCCGGAGGAGGAAGCCGGCGGACTCTGGGGCGACGGCGACACGGTTGTCAGCGGCGGCCGCAACTGGGGCGAAGCCTTTGCCCCGGGCGAGCACCTCACGGTGATTCCGCCCCAGCCGGAGCCCCAGCAGTCCCCACCGGAGGCGGAAGGCGCCGGCCCGGAACAGGACCGGCAACGGTGAGCGCCGCAACAACCGTCGTCGTACTGATCGCCGCTCCACCCGGCCTGCGAGGCCACCTCACGCGGTGGTTCGCCGAAGTAGCCCCCGGGGTCTTCGTGGGCACCCCCAACTCCCGCATCCGCGACCGCCTCTGGACCATCCTGGCCGAACGCATCCGTGACGGCCAGGCCGTGATGGTCGAACCCGCCCCCACCGAACAAGGCTGGACCGTCCGCACAGCGGGCCGAGACCGCTGGACGCCCGTCGACTTCGACGGCCTCACCCTGATGGCCCGCCCCCGGGGTAGCTCAGCGGCACCGGGCTGGCAGCCGACGCGGCAAGTGAAGGAAAACCCGTGATCCCCGGGACATCAGCCCAGCTCACGAAGTGTCCTCCCCGCGCCCGCGGGGGTAGTCCAGCCGCGGACTCGTCCCACTCCGGCGGGCAGACGTCCTCCCCGCGCCCGCGGGGGTAGTCCCCGCCCCTGTAGCGGGCACGAACCACCCCCCGAGTCCTCCCCGCGCCCGCGGGGGTAGTCCTCGGGGTGCTGCTGCTGGCCGATTTGCATGAGCGTCCTCCCCGCGCCCGCGGGGGTAGTCCCGCCGGTACAGTGGGGACCGCTGAGCCCACCTGGGTCCTCCCCGCGCCCGCGGGGGTAGCCCGATGATCAGGAGGTCCGTACTGGTCGGCTCCGGGGTCCTCCCCGCGCCCGCGGGGGTAGCCCGGTGGACCCCAGGTAGACGACGCTCGGGCCGCGGTCCTCCCCGCGCCCGCGGGGGTAGCCCATCGAACCCTGTACCGGGGGTGGCAGCAGTGCCCGTCCTCCCCGCGCCCGCGGGGGTAGCCCGTCCTACGGGCACCAGACGGTCAAGACGGTGACCCTCCTCCCCGCGCCCGCGTGGGTAGCTCCAGTCAGCCGGGTACGGCGGTGGGACACGAAGACCTCCATGCGGTGTGGGCCTGGGCAGCTCCACCGCATGGAGGTCTTCGCCGTGATCAAGTGCTGACGGCGTCAACAACGCTCGTGGTCAGTACGGTTAGTCGCCTCCGCCTCCGGAGCCGCCACCGGAGCCGCCGCCGTCACCTCCGCCGGAGCCCCCGCCGTCGCCGCCGCTGCCTGAGCCGCCGTCTCCGCTGCCGCCGCCGTACCCGCCGGAGCCGTCACCGCCTCCGCCGTAACCACCGTCGCCTCCGCCGTAACCGCCGTAGCCGCTGTCGCCGCCGTAACCTCCGTCGGAGGAGCCGCCGTACCCGCTGTCACCCCCGCCGTAGCCGTCGCCTCCGCCGTAGCTGCCGTCGGAGGAGCCGCCGTCGTCGCCGGAAGCCGCGGCGCTGCCGTCATCGCCCGAGTCCGACGCGGCGGCCGAGTCCGTGCCGTCGTCGCCGGGTGCGGACGCGGCGGCCGCATCCCCTGCTGGGGCTGCCGGGGCTGCGGGGGCCGCCGGAGCGGAATCCGCAGGGGCTGCCGGGGCGGAATCCGCCGGGGCTGCCGGGGCTGCCGGGGCTGCCGGGGCGGCGGCAGGAGCCGCGTCGTCTGCGGCAGCGGGAGCCGCCGCAGCGGGTGCGGCCGGTGCGGCCGGTGCTGCGGGGGCCGCCGGTGCTGCGGGAGCCACCGGTGCCGCCGGTGCCGCGGGGGCCGACGCGGTCGTGCTCGTGGTGGTCGCGCCCCAGGGCGAACCCAGCATCGCGCCCGGCGTGCCGGCGATCGACCCGCTGTAGGCGCTCGCGGAGACGCTGGTCCCGGGCGGCCCGGAGATGCTCGCGGGAGCGGCGCCGGGCGCCTGTGCCGTGGCGGTTCCGCCGTCGGGAGCCGAGGCGGTCGCCGAGGAGACGCCGCCGAGCGGGCCGCCGATGCCGGTCGAGGTGGCCGAGGTCGGTCCGGAGCTGCTGGTGGCGGACGCCTGTGCGTTGCTGCCGCCGGCTTCGCTGCCGGCCGCGGACGAACCGGCCGCGGAGGTGCTCGCCGACGCGCCGGTCGCGCCGATACCGGCCTTGGCGGCGCTGCCGAGCGGCCCCGAGGCCGCGCTCGCGGAGGTGTCGCCGCCCGGGCTGGAGGCCGCCGCCGAGGAGGAGACGGCGCCGGAGTCCGCGTTGGCGCCGGAGAACCCGCCGCCCTTGGTGCTCGCGGAGGAAGCGGCGCCGGCCTGGCTGGAGCCGCTGGTCGCGTTGGCGCCCTGGCCGCCGCCGTAGGCGTCGGATGAGGCGGTGCCCTTGCTGGTGGACGCGTTGGAGTCGGCGCCGGAGCCGCTCCCGGTCGCGGTGGCGTCTCCGACCGAGAGGCCGCCGCCGGGACCGGCCTTGGCGGCGCCCGCGCCGGCCGAGTTCGTACCGCTGCCGTACGCGTCGGCACCCGCGCCGGTCTTCCCGTCTCCGACGCTCGCGCCGGCGGCGGCCGGGGCGCCATGGGAGCTGTTCCCGTAGGTCGCCCCGAGTCCTATCGCGCCGGACTCCGGCCCCGAGCCGTTGCCGCTCCGGCCGGCCTGCCCGCTGCTGTCGCTGCCGTACGAGCCCGCCCGTGCCCCGCCGTTCGCACCCGGCGGATCCGCGAGGGCGCCCCCGGTCAGGTGCAGGACGCTCAGCACCGACGTCGCGGTCAGGATCGACGCCGTGCGCAGCGCGCGCCCCTTTCGGCCTCCCCCCGTACGGTCCGCCGGCCGGCCCGTACGGGTCACCGGAGGTCGGGCGCCATCCTCCGGTGACGACTCTTCTGCTGCCATGCGCGGCTTCCTTTCAACGACACGTTCCTGGCACGTTCCTGACGCGTTTTTGACGTGTTCCCGGCGTGTTTCCCCGCCCGTTCCACAGGCCGCTCCTCGTACCGACTGCACCAGCAGCACCGGTGTCCTCGGTGGTGTCGGCCGCACCGACACCTTCGCGTACCGCCTTCCCGTTGGGCAAGGGCTCACGCGCGGACCGCGCCCCGTACCCGCGCCGGTGGTAGGGGCGGGTACGGGGCGCGGAGGTGGGGCCGACGCCGTCGGGGGGGGTGCCTCTATGTCTTTCGTCAAGTTTGGGGTGGTCATGCGGTGGCTGCATCGGATTGGGGTGGGTCGTAGAAGGTTCCGTCGCGGAGCATGGCGAACAGGACGCTGATGCGGTGGCGGGCGAGTCGGAGGAGGGCTTGGGTGTGGGTTTTGCCGCGGGTCCGGCATTTGTCGTAGTAGGTGCGGGAGGCGGGGTCGTGGAGGGCGGCGAAGGCGGAGAGGAACATCGCGCGTTTGAGCTGGCGGTTCCCGCTTCTGGGGGCGTGCTCGCCGTGGATCGAGGTTCCGGAGGATCTGGTCGCTGGTGCCAGGCCGGCGTAGGAGGCGAGGTGGGCGGCGCTCGGGAAGGATCTGCCGTCGCCGACGGTGACCAGGAGGACTGCGGCGGTCCTGACGCCGACGCCGGGCAGTGACGTCAGGACCTGGGAAAGAGGGTGGGCCTCCAGGAGTTCGCTGATCTGGGCTTCCAGGGCTCGGCGTTGCTCGTGGACGGCCGCGAGGGAGCGGGCCAGGGACGGGACGACGATGTCAAGGGTGCCGGTGCCGGGGACGGTGACGGTCTGTTCGTCGAGGGCGTCGAAGATGTCGTCGATGAGTCGGGTGGCCATGCGGGGGGCCTTGGGGCGGATCAGTTCGACGAGCTTGCGGCGGCCGGCTGTGCGTAGGGCGGTCGGGGATCCGTGGCGTTCCAGGAGCCAGGTGACGGCCTGGTGGTCCAGACGCGGGCCCAGGACGCGTTCGAGGCTGGGGTGGAACTGGGTGAGCAGGCCGCGTATCCGGTTGGAGGTGCGGGTGGCCTCTGCTGCGAGGTCCTGGTCGAAGCCGATGAGGACGGTGAGTTCGGCGGTGATCTCGTCGGTGAGTTCCAGCGAGCGCAGGGTGTGGGGCATGGTGCGGGCGGCGTCTGCGATCACTGCGGCGTCTTTGGCGTCGGTCTTGGCCTCGCCCGGGTAGAGGTCGGCGATCCGGCGCATGGCAAGGCCCGGCAGGTAGGCGACCCGGCAGCCCGCGTCGCGGGCCACGGCCAGTGGCAGGGCGCCGATCGAGGCGGGCTGGTCCACGACCACCAGCACGGTGCCGAACTTCGCCGCGAGCTTGCCGAAGACCGCCCGCAGCTTCGGTTCGCTGTTGGGCAGCTGCTTGTCGAAGACCGTCTTGCCGGTCGGCGTCAGGCCGTGCCCGTGGTGGGTGCTCTTGCCGACGTCCAGTCCGAGGAAGACGCCCACACCGCTTGTGTCGATCACCGTGCCCCCACATGCTCGTTGCCTGCTGGCCTGGGCATCGGGGCCGTTCTCGCGCATCCACGTTATGCAGACCTGCCGCCCGCGGATGGCCGGGCATTGCGCCGGGCCGGGCGGCGGCCGGACCTCTCATCAGCGTCTCCGACGGCACCCCTCGGGCCCGGTGACACCACCCCCCAGGTCATCCGATCGACAGGGGGCAAAAGTCATACCGGGCCCGGAGGCCAGCGGCCCTCTTGCAGGACCACGAAAAACATAACGGGGGCGGCGGGCCGGGGGCTGGCGGTGCGCACCCGCCAGCGGTCAGTTCGCGCAGGTGAGTTGGGCCAGCCCCCAGTCGGCGTGGTCGTAGTTCTTGCCGTCGCCTCCGTCACCGGCCGCCAGTGTCAGGGTGTGCACGCCGGTGACGTCGGCGGTCAGGTCGGTCGCGTCCTGGCCGCCGTGGAGCACGCCGGTGGCCGCGAGCTGCCTGCCGTCGCCCAGCACGGTGAACGTGACGCTGCCCTGCCCGCTGGTCTCGTCGTCGACGCCGACGTGGGCCTCGAAGCGGGTGCAGCGGCCCTGGACGTCGATCTGCACCTGGGCCGGCGCGTTCATGCCCAGGCCCTTCGGGTACACGGTGGCGCCGATGGTCAGGGGGTGTCCGTCCTGCCCGCCGGCCTCGCCGTTGGACTGGTCGCGCTCGACCGGCCCGTAGCCGTTGGTCTCGGTGAGGAAGGGCTGGTCGCTGGCGTAGACGGTGCCGTGCAGCGGGATGGAGACCCGCGCGATCTCCTCGACGTGGATGGGCGGTGCCTTCCCGCCGGCCGGGTTGGCGTAGGTGGCCACCACGGGTACGTCGACCTCGCCGCCGGGCTGGTCCTTGCCGACCGTCACGGTCCAGCGGCCGTCGAGCGCCCTGCCCGCCGGCAGCGAGCCGGCCGTCACGTCCCGGCCCGAGGCGGTCCAGCCCGCGGGGAGCCGGTCGCGGTCCACCGTCAACCGCACCTGGCGCAGGGCCGTTCCCTGCGGCAGTTCGAACGTCGCGTCGATCCCGACCTTCGCGCCGGGGCCCGCGGTCGTGGCCGACGGGTCCAGGGCCAGGGAGGTGGCGGGCGCCGTGATCACCGGATGGTCGCAGTCGGTACGGCCCTTGGTCGCGGGGCAGGCCAGGGCGACGAACCCGCCGTTGGCGGCTGCCGGGACGTCGAGGGTCTCCTTGGCGGTCACCGTCCGCACGGTGCGCTGGAGTTGGCCGTCGCTGTCGCCGACCGTCTCCAGTAGCCACGTGCCCTTGCCGAGGAAGCCGAGCGGTGCCGTCATCGTGTCGCCCGGGCCGGCCAGGATGCCGCCGACGAACCAGCGGTCGCCGTTGCGGCGGGCTATGACGGCCTGCCGGTCGCCGGCCGGCTGCTGGCCGGGGCCGCCGGATACCAGGTGCGTCTCGTCCCAGGTGGTGGGGAGCTGTTCGAGGTAGCGCTCGGCCACCGGTTGGGCGGCGAACCCCTCGGGGTTGTCGCCCAGCGACGTCCAACCGGACTCGTAGACCACGGGAAGGGCCAGCTCGTGCGCCAGGGAGTCCTGCCGGTTCGGGCGGGAGAACCACGTCGGGGTGTAGTCCATCGAGCCGACGATGTTGCGGGTGAAGGCGAGGAAGATGTCGCGGGTCGGGTTCTGCCCGTTCTCCTCACCGCGGACCGCCTCGACGCTCATCACCTGCGGCCAGGTGCGCTGCAGGCCGCGGGGGATCGTCGCGCCGTGGAAGTCGACCATCAGCCGGAGCCTCGCCGTGTCCCGCAGAATCGCGTCGTACCACTGGAAGGTGGACTGGGAGTCGGAGTACATGTAGTCGACCTTGACGCCCGCGACGCCCCACGCCTTGACCTTGGGGAGCCAGTCGTCGCGCTGCTGCTGCGTCTTGAGGTCGTTCCAGTCGAACCACAGGATCACGTCCACACCGCGGGCCCGCGCGTAGCGGACCAGCTCCGGGACCCAGCTCGCCTGCCATCCGGCGTCCACCAGGGTGTACTGGAGCCCGTGTTCGGCGGCGTAGTCCACGAAGTCGCGCTGCCGGTCGTAGTCGCCGGGGCTCGAACCGTCGCTGAGCCAGGACCAGTCGTCCACGCCCGGCCGTATCCAGGAGGTGTCCTCGACCTTCGAGGGCGGCGCGAGGTCGTCCACGAGGGTGGAGCCGACCAGCGTGTCCAGGTCTCCCACGATCGCCGTGCGCCACGGCGTCGCCAGCGGCCCCTGCGAGGTGACGGGCGCGTCGTCCGCGAGCGCGACGGAGTACGCGCCGCTGCCGTCCACATGGTCGAGGTGGCTGCCGGAGTACCGGCCGTCGACGTCCGCCTCCGTCAGCAGCACGTATGTGCCGCCGACCTGGAACAGCGTCGGGTAGCCGAACGAGCAGGTGTCGCCGGTGCAGGTCCGGGGCTGCGCAGTGTTGGCCGCGCCCGCGGTGGTCTCGGTGCGCTCGGTCTCGTAGCTGGTCGCGTAGGGCTGGACCCATGCCTCGGCGTCCGTCGGCAGGTCGAACGTCGACGCCTCCTGGGTCACGGTCACCGTGCCCTTGTCGTCCAGCAGGTACCGGTAGGCCACACCGTCGTCGGACACCCGCACGGCGACGCCCAGTTGGGCTCCGTCGGCGCCGCGGAAGGTGAACGTCGCCTCCCGCATGGTGGCCGAGCGCCGCAGCTGCTTCCCCGTGGTCATCCGGTAGGACTCGTGAACCGTGCGATCCTGACGTCTGATCAGTTCCAGACCCGTCGTCAGATCGTGCTGGTCGGTACGGATGCCGAGTCGGCCCGGCAGCAGCACGGGCGCGCCGCCGCGGTCGACCGCGAGGTGGAGCTCGCCCGCGGAGTCGAGGTCGAGCTGCGCGGTGAGCGTCGAGCGGCCGGGGTCGTCCACCGTCCACGTGTCGGTCGAGTGCGGTGCGGCGGTGGACGGCGCGGCAGCCGCCACGACCAGTCCGCTGCCCAGCAGCGCCGACAGGGCCACGCCGGTCACCACCCGCCGGAGTCTTTCACGCCTGAGTCGCATGCATGTCCTTTGCCGTGGACTGCCGGACGCCGCCGGAAGCGATCCCTGCTCTGTCTCCACTACGGGCTCGACAGTCGTTGGATGAACAACTACGAACGTTTTCCGAGGTTTTCCATCACATGTCACCGGAGTCCCACACGTGCGTCAAGCGTTTGGACCGAGTTGGATCGAGCTCGCCGCGGCTGGCTCCCGCTCGTGCCGCGGGTGGTGCCGACGGACGGGCCCGGCGCGGGCGGCACCGGACGGTCGTGGGCGGGGCGGACCTCGTCCCGGAAGCACGGCTGCCGGCCCGGCGCGGCTTGGACCTCATCGGCGGTGCCCGGCGCGGGGCAACGCCTCGGCCGGGCGGACCTTCACCGCGCGGCACACCTCGGCCGGGCGGACCCTCACCGCGGGGCGTGTGACGCGCGGGCGCGGGCTGCTCGCCCGGGCGCCCGGGAAGAGCGGCTGGCAGCCGCCGAGCGGGCGGGCCGCGCCAGCCGCGGCGGCGTCCAGCGCCTGGTCGGCGGCGCGACGTGGGAACCCCGAGGCGCCCCGACGTCGCCAAGACCCCCGACGTCCCCGGTGAGGGCGATGGCCGCGTGTGCCGCGCGCGTGCTGACCGCGGCGCGGCCGGAGACGGTTCCACCCTCGAACGGCGGCCTCCGGATCCAGGCCGCGGCCTCCCCGCTCCCGGCTCCCTGGCCTCCCCGCTCCCGGTCGGCGGCGCCGGGGCGGCCCCTGCCTGCCGTGGTCCGCCCGCAGGGGGAGGGTGCGGGGGTGGGGCGGGGCGGCGCGCCGAGCTGTGGGCCTTCACGCCGGCGGCCCGGGTGTCCGGGCCGGTCCGGTGGTCGACGTCCGTCTGGGCGGGCCGGGAAGGCGCGCCCCGGCGATCACACCTCAGACGTTCTTGATCGCCGAGATGTCGAAGTTGAGCTTGATCTTGTCGGAGACCAGGACGCCACCGGTTTCCAGCGCGGCGTTCCAGGTCAGGCCCCACTCGGAACGTGAGATCTCCGCCTTGCCCTCGAAGCCGACCCGCTCGTTCCCGAAGGGGTCCTTGGCGGCGCCGTTGAACTCCAGGTCGATGGTGAGCGGCTTCGTGGTGCCGAGGATGGTCAGGTCGCCGGTGATGCGGTAGTCGTCGCCACCCAGGGCCTCTGCCGCCGTCGACCGGAAGGTCATCGTCGGGAACTCGTCCGTCGTGAAGAAGTCGGCGCTCTTGAGGTGGCCGTCGCGGTCCGCGGAGCCGGTGTCGATGCTGTCCATCGTGACGTCGAGGGTCGCCGTGGACCGCTCCGGAGCCACGCCGTCCAGGTGCAGCGAGCCGGTGAACTCGGAGAACTTGCCCTTGACGTTGGTGACCATGGCGTGGCGCGCGACGAAGCCGATGGTGGAGTGTGCCGGGTCGAGCGTGTAGTCGCCGGTCAGGGCGGCCAGGGCGGGGTTCACGGCCGACGGCGTCGCGGCGGTGGTGGTGGCGGTGGCGGTGGCGGTGCTGGTGCCGGCAGTGCTCTTGCGGCTGAAGATACCCATGACGTGCTCCTGGGGACGGGCGCGACTCCGGGGTGGAGCCTCGACATTCTGTTGAACATTCAACCGCTTCAACGAGGGTGGTCGCCGGAGTATTCCGTCCGCGGCGGATGTTTTTTCCGCCTCCGAATGGCACGTAGGGTGACCGACGCTGTGCGGAACGCGGCGACAGTGGGCAGTCGTGAGGCGGGACGGGGGCCGAGGGCCGCAGGGAAGCCCCGGGCTCCCCTGCGGGATCGGCACGTCCTCCGACGAGGGTGCGGCCGGGCCGCGACGCGCCTCGGGAGGCGGTGGGGAGGGCGTGGATACTGGCCCCATGCGCATCGACTTCGACCCGCGACAGCAGGGCCGCAACGACTTCTACAAGCTCATGACCTCGGTCATCGTGCCCCGGCCGATCGCGTGGGTGTCGACCACGTCCGCGTCCGGCACGGACAACCTCGCGCCGCACAGCTTCTTCAACGTCGCCTGTGTGGAACCGCCGATCGTGCAGTTCGCGTCCGTCGGGCGGAAGGACTCGGTGCGGAATGTCGAGGAGACCGGGCAGTTCGTGGTGAACCTGGCGCCCGAGCACCTCTTCGAGCAGGTCAACGCGACCGGAACGGCCTTCCCGCGTGAGGTCAGCGAGTTCGACCAGGTCGGTATCGCCCGCGAACCCAGCCTGCGGGTCAAGCCGCCCCGGGTGGCCGCGTCGCCGGTCGCGCTGGAGTGCGAGCTGCACAGCACCCTGCGGCTGGGAGACTCGACGGTGGTCTTCGGGCGCGTGGTGCACGCCGCGGTCTCCGAGTCGGTCATGGTCGACGGCCTGCCGGCTGTGGAGCGGCTGCGCCCGCTGTCCCGGCTCGGCCGCGACGAGTGGGCCACCGTCGGCGAGATCCTGGAGATCAAGCGCATTCCCGTCGAGGAGTGGCCGAACCCGTTGGGCTCCTGACCGGTCCCGTCGGGCCGCCCGGCCGACGCGGTTGGGGCTCCTGGCCGGTGCCCTTGGGGGCTCCTGGCCGGTGCCGCGCCCGGTGGCCCTCCGTCGGCGGTGACCGGTCAGCCGGCAGGGGCGTCGACTCGCTCCTCGACCGGCGCCGCCGCGCGGTCCGCTGAACGGCGGGAGCGGCGCGCCCAGGCCGTCGCGGCCACCGCCGTCACCCCCAGAAAGCCCAGGGCCAGCAGGAACACCGGCGAGGTGGGCGAGGCGGCGCGGGCTCCGGCGACGACGTACGCGGCGGTGTTGGCCACGCTCCCGACCGCCGTCGCGGCCAGGAACGGGCCCAGCCGGGCGCGGGAGAGGGCCGCCGCGTAGTTCGCCGCGGCGAACGGCACGCCCGGGAAGAGGCGCAGCGCCAGGGTGCTGCGGAAGCCGTGGCGGCTCAGTTCCTGGTCCAGCGAGAGCACCCACCGCCCCCGCAGCAGCGGCCGCAGCGCGTCGCGCCCCAGGTACCTGCCGAGCAGGAAGGCGAGCCCGGCGCCCAGCACCGTGCCGCCGACCGCCGCCGGGAGGCCCGCCTGGATGCCGTACAGGGCTCCCGCCGCTGCGTTGAGCAGCGGGCGCGGCACGAACGCGACGGTGGCCAGGCCGTAGGCGAGGGCGAACACCAGGGCGGCGCCGGAGCTCGACGTGTGCGGCGGCCAGCCCTGCGTCAGCAGCCGTTGCGGGTGGCAGGCGAGCGCCACCCCGATCGCGGCCCCCAGCACCGCCGCCAGGAGGGCGAACCGGGCCCAGGGGGACGCGGCCGGCCGCAGCCGCCGCACCGCCCGTCCGGGTGCCGGGTCCGGCGACGGCACCGGCCCTGGCCGGAGAAAGGCCGGGCCGGAGGACGGGAGCGGAGCCCCCTCGGCCCGGCTGTCGGGTGCGGGCGCGGGTGCTGGCGGCGGCGCTGTGGCGGAGTCGGGCACCCGGCGAGCGTAGCCGAGCCGTCGGCAGTGGTCACCGGCCCGCGTCACCGGGCGGGCGGGACGGGCCCGGGCCGCACCCGATCCGCACGGCGCGCGCCGTGCGGGGCGGTCCGTGGGGGAGGCGGGGCGGAGCCGGGCCTCAGGCGGGGCGTCGGGCGCCCGGGACCGCCGGACGGTGAAGGCGCCCCCGGGCGGGGCGCGCCCTCACTGTCCGGTCCGGCACCGTCACGAGTGTTCGAGAACCTCGTCGCGCACCCGCGGGCCGCCCTCGGCGACGACGGGGGAGACGGTGGACGCCGCGCCCGGACGGCGGTCCAGCACCCCCGCGGTCACCGCGATGCCCAGGCCGACCACCGCGAGCACCGCGCCCACCAGGGCGGGCGACGTCCAGCCCCAACCGGCCGAGATGGCCGCGCCGCCGAGCCACGCGCCACCCGCGTTGGCCAGGTTGAACGCGGAGTGGTTGGAGGCGGAGGCGAGGGTGGGGGCGTTGCGCGCCTTGTTCATCACCAGCACCTGGAGCGGTGTGGTGGTCATGAACCCGACCCCGCCCAGCAGGACCACCGCCACGGCGGCCGTCACCTTGTCGTGCGCCATGAAGGGGAAGACCACCAGCACCACCGTGAGGGCGGCCAGCGAGCCGTAGAGGGTGGGCCGCAGGGCCCGGTCGGTGAGCGGTCCGACGGCCAGCGCGCCCAGCGTCATGCCGATGCCGAAGAGCGCCAGCAGCAGGGTCACCGAGGAGTCGGAGTACCCGGTGACCTTGGTCATCATCGAGGCCAGGTAGCTGTAGACGGCGAACACGCCGGCGAAGCCGAAGACCGCGGTCAGCAGCCCGAGCACCACCTGGGGTTCGCGCAGCGCGCGCAGCTCCGGGCCGACGCCGGCCTGCTGGCCCTCCGGCAGCCGCGGCACCAGCAGCCCGAGCGCGGCCAGGGCCAGCAGGCCGACCGCCGCGACGACCATGAACGTGGCCCGCCAGCCCAGGTGCTGGCCGAGCGCGGTGGCGGCCGGCACGCCGACGATGTTGGCCACCGTCAGTCCGAGGAACATCCCGGCGACCGCGCGGGCCCGCCGCTCGGGGGCGACCAGCCGCGAGGCGACGACCGCGCCGACGCCGAAGAACGCGCCGTGCGGCAGCCCGGAGACGAACCGTCCCGCCAGCAGCGTCCAGTAGCCGGGGGCGAGCGCCGAACCGAAGTTGCCCACGATGAACAGCCCCATCAGCAGCAGGAGCATCTGCTTGCGGGGCAGGCGCGCGCCGAGCGCGGTGAGCAGCGGCGCGCCGACGACGACGCCCAGCGCGTAGGCGGATACGAGGTAGCCCGCGGTCGGCACCGACGTTCCGAGGTCACCCGCGACGTTGGGCAGCAGACCCATCATCACGAACTCGGCGGTGCCGATGCCGAAGGCACTCACCGCCAGGGCGAGGATGGCCAGGGGCATGGAAGGTTCCTCCACGGAAGACAGAGACACACGGAAGACGGAGACGGAAGACGGGTGGCGCGGGCGGGCCGGCGACCCCGGAACGCCTTAAGTTTAGCTGCGGAACAAAGTCTGCCACCACCGGAATTCCTCCATGTCACACCCGGGTGACGAGAACTCGACGTTCCCGTATCCGGGAGGTGCGGAGCCGGTCCGTCCTCCCTTCGGGAGCCCCGGCCTCCGCGCACCGTGGCCGCGCCGCCGCCCGTGGCCGCGGCGGTGCGGCCACGGGCCGTACGAAGCCGCCGGCGGGACGACGGGACTTGCGGGCGGCGGACGGCGGGCCCGGCGCACAGGAGGGCGCGGGCCCCGTGGAGGGCGCGGCGCGGGCGTCCGGACGGAGGGGGCACAATCGTGGCGTGCACGACGAGCCGACCCCCGTGACCCGCCGTGTCGACCTCGGCACCGCCAAGCTCCTGCCGGACCTGGACCGGCCCCGCGCCTGGCTGCTGACCGTGGACGACGCCCCCCAGTCGTACGTCGACCTCGACGACCCCGAGCACCTGGAGTTCGAGTACGTACGGCGCGTCGCCCACGTGGCGGAGGCCGCCTGCGCCGCGCCCGTCGACGTGGCGCACCTCGGCGGCGGGGCTCTCACCCTTCCCCGGCGGTTCGGCCGGACGCTGCCGGGATCACGCCAGGACGTCGTCGAGTTCGACCGGGGCCTGGCCGCGCTGGTCGCCGAGCACCT
The DNA here is from genome assembly GCF_000745345.1 of Actinacidiphila yeochonensis CN732. Lineage (NCBI taxonomy): Bacteria > Bacillati > Actinomycetota > Actinomycetes > Kitasatosporales > Streptomycetaceae > Actinacidiphila > Actinacidiphila yeochonensis. The sequence continues at coordinate 4,617,879 of NZ_JQNR01000005.1, forward strand.
TCCGGTCGCCGACGACGGAGTGCGCACCTGGACCGAGGACGCCCGGGAGTGGCTGGCCGGCAGGCCCTCGGGGAGCCTCGACCTGATCGTGGCGGACGTCTTCGGCGGCGCGCGGGTGCCGGCCCGGGTCACCTCGGTCGAGTTCGCCGCGCAGGCGGCCCGGGTGCTGCGCCCGGACGGCGTCTACGTCGCGAACCTCGCCGACCGGGCCCCCTTCGCCTTCCTCGGCGGCCAGCTGGCCACGCTCCGCGAGGCGTTCGGGCCCGAGGCGGAGCTGGCCGTCCTCGCCGAACCCGGCGTACTGCGCGGGCGCCGCTACGGCAACGCCGTGGTGGTGGCCGCCCGGCGCCCGCTGCCGTGGGCGGACCTCACCCGCCGGTGCGCCGGCGACCCCTTCCCGGCGCGGGTCCTGGACACCGCCCAGGCGCTGCGCGCCTTTCCGGGCGCACCGGTGCGGGACGGTTCGGCGGCCGACTCCCCGCCCCCGCCGAGCGGGGCCTTCACCGTGGGGTGAGGCCCTCGCGGCGCCACGGCGGGCGGCGCGCCCAGCGCGGGGCCGTCCCAGTCCGCCCGGTTCAGGGCCGCCCCAGCTCGGGCCCGCCCGGTTCAGGTGCCGCCTGGTTCAGGCGCCGGCCGTGGCTTCGGCCTCGGCGACCGCGGCCTTCCCGCCCGCCGCGGGGACGTGGCGACGCTCAAGGCGTCGCACCTCCGGCAGCACCAGCACCAGGCAGGTGAGCAGGACGACCAGCCCGGCCGCGCCCCACAGGGTGTGCGTGCGCCCGAACGCCGACGCGGCCGGACCCGCCAGCGCGGCGGCGACCGGCGTCAGCGAGACGGAGCCGAGCCAGTCGTACGCCGACACGCGCGACAGCTTCTCCTCCGGGATCTCCTGGTGGAGCGCCAGCATCCAGCCGACGGCGAAGACCTCGATGGCCGTGCCCGCCGCGAACATCATCAGCGACAGCAGCCAGGTCGGCACGACGAGTGCCAGCGCCACCGGAGGCAGCGCCAGCGGGAAGACGCCGAGCGTCCCCACCAGCAGCATCCGGCGCGGGCGCCAGCGCATCATGAGCAGCCCGCCGCCGACCGTGCCCGCGCCGGCCGCGGCCAGGGCCAGGCCCCAGGGCCCGGCACCGCCGAGGTGCTCCCGGGCGACCAGCGGGCCGTAGACCGACTCGACGGCCATCACCACGCTGTTGACCACGCCGAACTGCACCACGATCCCCCACAGCCACGAGCGGGAGGAGAACTCGCGCCAGCCGTCGCGCAGGTCCGACAGGACGCTTCCGGAACGCGGCCCACTCTCGCGGGCCGAGACGCCCAGCCGTGAGCGCATCGCCGCCGCCAGCGCGAAGCAGGTCGCGTCCACGGCCAGCACCCAGCCCGGACCGACGGCGGCGACGAGGGCGCCGCCCACCGCCGCGCCCATGATCATCGCGCCGTTCATGGAGAGCCGGTACGCCGAGAAGGCCCGGCTCGCGTGCGCCGGATCGACGCTGGAGAGCACCAGTCCCTCGGAGGCGGGGGAGAAGAACGCCTGGCCGACGCCGCCCAGCCCGACCAGCAGCGCCATCGTCCACAGGGACGGCGAGCCGGTCAGCACCAGCAGGGCGAAGGCGGCCTGCGAGGCGGCGTTGAGAACGTTCGCGCCCACCATGACGCGCTGCCGGGGCAGCCGGTCGGCCACCGCCCCGCCGACCAGGAGGAACACCACGAGCGCCAGGACCCTGGCCGCTGTCACCAGGCCGACGTCCGTGGCGTCGCCACCCTGGTCGATGACCGCGTAAACGGCGGCGATGGAGGCGCCGGCGTTGCCGAGGTTGGATATGAAGGAGGCGCCGAGGACGAGGCGGAAGTCCCGTCCGACCCACTCCGGCGGCTTCGGCAGCAGCCTGCGGCGGCCGGCTGCGGGTGTGGGGGAGGAGGGCGGGGCGGCGGTACTCACCGAGGCACTATCCCTGACGAGGGGCTTTCGCCGCCACCTGGTCCCCGTCCGGGGCCCGGCGCCGGCCCGGCGGCCCGCGCCCGCCGCCGGCTCCGTCCGACGGTGCGCGCGCGTCCCCTCATGGGCGTAAGAGGGGACGCGCCACGGTTGGCGCGCCACGGTTGTAAGGGGACGTCCCCCTGCGATGTACCCCTTACAACCGCTGGCAAGAGGGGCCCCACTCCGTACGCCGCGGCCGCCCATCGGCCTCGGACGTGTGGCGGCCGGTGCGGCGCCGGAGCGACGGGGGCCGTGAGTTCCGTACGCCGTGGCCGGTGATTCAGTCCTTGAGCGGCCGGATGGTGCTCTTGATCCTGTCGACGACCGACTGGGCGAGCTGGTCGTTCATGCCGGTGTCGGCGTAGAGCACCCACACGACCGGGGTCGGGAGCCTCTGCGACGGGTCCATCCACGCCACCGTGTAGGCGATGCCGCCGGGCGGCGAGCACTTGTCGGCCTTGGGAAGGCCGGTGGCCGTCGCCTGGGCCTGCCAGCCGGAGATCCCGTGGTCGTTGTGGAACGCCCGGCTGTCCTCGGCCTTCGAGAAGGTGCCCTTGCCCTTGTCCTGGTAGGCCCAGTACGCCCACGACGCGGCCTCGGTCTCCGCCGCCTCGCGCAGGCTCCCGGCGCCCGCCGCGCCCTTGGTGCCCACGGCGCCCCGGTCCGCGCCGACGGAGTCGCCCGGGTCGCACCAGTCGTGCTGGTAGTACGCGGGGGAGCTCATCACCTCCTGGGGTTTGCCGTTGTCGTCCTCGAAGCCGATGCTCATGCTCTCCGCGTCCACCGTCCAGTCCGGCGGAACGTCGAAGGCGACGTTCCGCTCGCCGCCGCGGACCACCTTCCAGCCGGGTATGACGGACTTGACGCCGACGGAGTCCGGGGCGCCGCGAGGGTTGTCGGTCTGGCCGCCGTCATCCGACCGCGGCGCGGAGGGGGACGGTGCCGCAGCGCGCGTCGCGGTGGTGGCCGCCGTGGTGTCCTTCGCGGCCGGCCTCCCGCCGCCACCGCCGGTCAGGACGGTCACCCCCACCCCGACAGCGGCGGTCACGGCGACCGCCGCGACGACCGAGAGGACAACCGTGGTCCGGTTGCGGCCACCGCCCTGCGGCGGGAGACCCGGCGGCGGGGTGCCCGGCCCGAACCGCCACTGCGGGTGTCCGGCAGGGTGGGGGTAGGGCGGGGTCGGCGGACCGAACCCCGGGGCCGGCTGCCGGTAGGGACCCGGTTGGTAGGGCGTCCGCGGCTGCTGCGGAGGGTGGCCCTGGGCGGGCTGCCGCGCGTGGCCGTGATCCTCGTTCGGGCCGGCGGACGGCGGCGGCGCGTAGGGGCTCCGCGGCGGCGGACCCGGCGGCGGGGGCTGCCGGAACGGCCGCGAGTACCGCGGGGTGGTGGGGGGATCGCCCTGCGGACACCGCTCGCCCCCGGACTGCTGGTCTCCTGGCCACATGGCGGGAAACAGTAGGGGAGGCTCCGTCGGCAATGCACCTCCGGATTTCCTACCCGTTGGTAACCTGACGGTATGCCCGAGATACAGGCTCAAGACGCCCTGGCGGACGGTGCTTCCGCCGCCGCACCCGCGACTCCGGTGACTTCGACGGCCCAGGCGGACGAACCGGCCCGCCCCGCCGGTCCGGACGGCGCCCCCGCGCCCGACGAGGCCACCCGCTCACTCGGCGCGCTGCTCGCGTCGACCGTGCCCATGGTCGCCACGCTCAAGCTGGAGTACGTGGAGGTCACCCCGGAGCGTGCGGTGCTGCGGCTGCCCGATCAGCCCGAGTACCGCAACCACGTGGGCGGCCCGCACGCGGGAGCCATGTTCACCCTCGGCGAGTCCGCCTCCGGTGCCGTGGTGCTGGCGGCGTTCGGTGACACGCTCGGCAGGGCCACCCCGCTGCCGGTGCGCGCGGAGGTCGACTACCGCAAGATCGCCCGCGGCGACCTCGTCGCCACCGCGGTGCTCGGCCGCCCGGCGGGCGAGGTGCTCGCCGAACTGGACGCGGGGCAGCGCCCGGAGTTCCCCGTCGAGGTCTCCACCGTCCGCCCGGACGGCGCCGAGACCGGGCGGATGACGGTGGTGTGGACACTTCGGCCCAACGGCTGAGCGGTCCGGGGCCGCGGCCCGCCGACCCGTCCTGGGCGCCGGTCCCGGACGCCGGTCCTGGACGCCGGCCCGGCGTCCAGGACGGGGGCCGTATAGGGCATGCGGGGGTGCGCGGCAGGTGCTGCGGGGTGGTCGGGGCGACCGGCGCCGGCGGTCCGCCGCAACGGTGGGATCGCGAGCGGAATACCCGATCATCCGCCTGTTGTTCGGTTGTCGGGTGGTTGCGGCCGACCGGGTCCGCGGACCCTTCGGCTAGGCTTCCCGTAGCGTCGGCGCCCCAGGCTGACGCGGACCACCGTCCGACACGGGAGGGCACCGGCAGTGAACGCGCAGGGCTGGCTGGACGGCCTTCCCCCGCTGGCCGTCTACCTGACGGTGGGTCTGGTGGTCGGCGTCGAGAGCCTCGGCATCCCGCTGCCCGGCGAGATCGTCCTGATCACGGCCGCCCTGCTCGCCTCGCAGGGCCACGCCGACCCGTGGCTGGTCGGCGCCAGCGCCGTGCTGGGCGCCGTGGCCGGCGACTCCGTCGGGTACGCCATCGGGCACAAGGGCGGCAGACCCCTGCTGGACTGGTGCGGCCGCCGCTTCCCGGGGCACTTCTCAGAGGCCAACATCGCCGCCGCGGAACGCTCCTTCGAGCGCTGGGGGATGTGGGCGGTCTTCTTCGGCCGCTTCGTCGCGCTGCTGCGGATCTTCGCGGGCCCGATGGCCGGCATCCTGAAGATGCGCTACCCGAAGTTCATCGCGGCCAACGCCCTGGGCGGCGTGGTGTGGGCCAGCGGCATGACCGCGATCATCTACTACGTCGGCGTCGTCGCCGAGCCGTGGATCAAGCGCTTCGGGTACTTCGCCCTGGCCATCGCGGTGCTCCTCGGCATCGCCTCGGTGGTCGTCGTCAAGCGCCGGTCCGCCCGGGCGCACGAGGCGGCGCAGGCCGAGGCCGCCGACGGCCGGCGCGAGCCCGCCCGCACCCCGGCTGAATAGCGCCGCTCGAACAGCCCCGACCGGTGGTCCCTGCGGCGCGTGTCCGAGGTCCCACCTCTCCCGTCCTCCTCCGGACCTTCCTCCGCGGGCTTCACGTGCGGGCTTCCCGTCGTGCGCCCGGACGGAGCGCCGTGCCTGCCGGTGCGGCGGCAGCATGCCGGGTGCGCCGAGCCGGAACGGCCGCCGGGCGGTGTGGCCGCCGGGCGGACGGTTCGGCAGCCGTGCCCACCGGCAGGGCGCGGCCCGACGATCCTCCTCCGCGCCGGCCTGGAGCCGCCGCCCGTCACACGAGGCGGTGCCGCCCGCGGCGCCGTGGGTCGTGCGGCCGCGGAGCCGCGGGACGGGCTGAGATGCCGCACCTCGCAACCGCCCGTCGCGGCGAGCCGGTTGGCCGACCGTGCCGACCGCGCGGAACCGCGCCCCTGGGCCACTCGCCGTGGCGGCTGACGGCGCGCTCCCGCGCGGCCTCCGACAGCGGCCGCGGCGGCCCAAGAGGGGAGCGCAGCGTATACGGTGGGCCCGTGGCCGAAAACGAGAACGTGTTCTCCTCCGCGGTGTCCCGTGTGGCGGCCTGGCGCCGACGCGGCACGACGCGACTGGTGCACCGGATGTGGCGCCACGTCCAGGAGGCCGGGGCGGTCACCGCCGAGCGGCCCGGGCGACTGCGCTTCGGCAGGATCGGCTGGGGCACCCGCCTGGCCTTCCCCCTGGGCACGGTCTTCGGGGAGCACTGGATCCACCTGGGAGCCTGCTGCATCATCGGCGAGCAGGTCACCCTGACGGTCGGGCTGGCACCGGCGGAGTTGGACTACGGACCCGATCCGGTGATCACGATCGGCGACGGGGTCGTCCTGGGGCGCGACAGCCACGTGGTGGCGCTGGCGCCCATCACCCTCGGAGACAAGGTCTACTGCGGGCCCAACGTCTACATCACCAGCACCAACCACTCCTACCGGGACCCGGAGACGGCGATCGGCGAGCAGTGGCCCCACGCGGCGCCGGTGGAGATCGGGGCGGGCAGCTGGCTTGGCGTCAACAGCGTCGTGCTGCCCGGCGCGCGGCTGGGCCGCAACGTGGTCGTCGCCGCGGGCTCCGTGGTCCGCGGCGAGGTGCCCGACCACGCGGTGGTGGCCGGCGCGCCCGCCCGCATCGTCCGCCGCTGGACACCCGAGGCCGGCTGGCAGCCACCGCTGCGCCCGGCACCCGCGATCCCGGGCGCCGACGGCGGCTCCGCCTCCGGCCAGGACGGCGGCTCCGGCTCCGCCCCCGCCCGGGAACCGGCCGGGGAGCCGGGCACGGTCCCGGCTCCTGGCGATCCCGCCGCCGTCCCGCCCGAGCGGCGGCTGGACCTCGACGGCTTGGAGGAGCCCGCTGGCGCCTGAACCCCGGGCCGGGCGGACCGTACCCAGCCGCCAGCCGCCAGCCGCCAGCCGCCAGCCGCCAGCCGCCAGCCGTCGACGGGCGGCCGGGGAGGACCCGGCCGCGGGGAGGCGGGATCAAGCGCACTGCCGCGGGCCTCGGAAGCCCTTTGCTAGATTGCCCGCCATGCGAGCACCGATCGGTTCCTTCGAGGACGCCCGACCCGCCACCGAGCGCAAGGACCTCCTCCCGCCGACGGTCGCCGGCGCCGTCACCTCCGACATGCTGCATGTGGACACCGACCCGGCCAAGGCCGACACCGCCGACTTCGTCGCCACCTACGGCGCCGACCTCGACGGCTGCTCCGCCAACTGCGTCGTCGTCGCCGGCAAGCGCGGCCAGGACGTCACCCTGGCCGCCTGCCTGGTGCTGTCCACCACCCGCCTGGACGTCAACGGCCTGGTCCGCCGCCACCTCGGCGTACGCAAGGCGTCCTTCGCGCCGATGGAGACGGCGGTACGCGAGACGGGCATGGAGTACGGCGGCATCACGCCCGTCGGGCTGCCCGTCGGATGGCCGCTCCTCGTCGACGCCGCCGTGGCCGCCGCCCCCCACCTGGTGGTGGGCAGCGGTGCCCGCCGGGGCAAGCTCATCGTGCCCGGCCCCGTGCTGGCGGCGCTTCCGGGTGCGGTCGTCCTCGACGGCCTCGGCATCCCCGTCCCGAGCTGACCGCGACCGGTCCTCCCGCGGACCGGCCCTACAGCCGGGGAATCTCGATCGCGGGGCAGCGGTCCATCAGCATCTCCAGGCCCGCCGCGCGCGTCCGGTCGTAGGCCGCCTCGTCGACCACGCCGAGCTGGAACCAGACCGCCTTCGCACCTGCGGCCACCGCCTCGTCCGCCACCGCCCCGGCGAGGTCGGAGTTGACGAAGACGTCCACCACGTCCACCGGGAACGGTATGTCGGCCAGGGACGCGTAGCCCTGCTCGCCGTGGACGGTCTCGGCCCTGGGGTGCACGGGCACGATCCGCTTGCCGAACCGCTGGAGCACTCCCGCCACGCCGTAGGCGGCCCGCGAGGTGTTGTTCGACAGGCCCACCACCGCCCAGGTGTCACCGCTCTCGGTCAGGATCCTGCGTACCGTCGCCGCGTCGCCGTACACCCCTCGGCCCTCCACTCCCGCACGTCCTCCGTGCCGCGCGCAGGGCGCGGCTCTTTCCACGGGCGGCAACACGCTCCGGAACGGAGCCATTCCCCCGGGTCAGAGGTTCAGCCGTTCGGCGCAACCGCCTACCCTGGCCAGGTGGAGGATCGGTATCTGACGGTGGCCCGGGTCGGCACGTACGAGAGCGAGGTCAAGCGCTCCCGCTTCCTGTGCACGCTCGCCCCCGCCGAGAGCGAGGAGGCCGCGCAGGAGGCGGTGCGGGCCGTGCGGCGCGAGCACCCCGACGCCACCCACAACTGCTTCGCCTACGTCGTCGGCGCCGACGGGCGGTGGCAGCGGGCCGGCGACGACGGCGAGCCCGGCGGCACCGCCGGAACCCCGATGCTCCAGGTGCTGCTCGGCCGGGGCGTCCGCGACACCGTCGCCGTCGTCACCCGCTACTACGGGGGCGTCCTGCTCGGCGCCGGCGGCCTCGTCCGGGCCTACGGCGGCGCCGTCTCGGCCGCCCTCGACAGCGTCGGCACCGTCGAGCGGCGGCGGCTGGCGCTGCTCACCGTCACCGCCGGCCACGGCCGGGCCGGCCGGCTGGAGAACGACCTGCGCGCCGCCGGCCACACCCTGCGCGAGGTCCGCTACGGCGCCGAGGTCACCTTCCACCTGGCCGTACCCGAGGGCGACGTGCCCGCCTTCCGCGGCTGGCTCGCCGACGCCACCGCGGGGTCGGCCACCTGCGCCGCTGACGGCTCGGCCTTCGTCACCCTCTGACGACCCGCCCTGGTCCGCCGGACCCCTCCGGACCCCGTGACACCCATGGGGGCGGTCCCCGGCTGCCGCGGCCCCGCCCTCTAGACTCCTGGTGATCCCTGCCGCGCGGCCCTCGGGGCCACGCCCGAGGACGGGGACGGCCGCCGCGCGGGGGCCGGCGGACGGGACGGAGCGGCAGGTGGGAGCGCGGTGAGATTCCTGCACACCTCGGACTGGCATCTGGGCCGGTCCTTCCACCGGGTGAGCCTGCTCGACGCCCAGCAGACCTTCCTCGACCACCTCGTGGCGACCGTGCGCGACCGCGAGGTGGACGCCGTCCTCGTCGCGGGCGACGTCTACGACCGGGCCGTACCGCCGCTGGCCGCCGTCGAGCTGTTCGACCAGGCGCTGCACCGGCTCGCCGACCTCGGCGTCCCGGCGGTGATGACCTCCGGCAACCACGACTCGGCCCGCCGCCTGGGCGTCGGCTCCGGGCTGATGGGCAGGGCCGGCATCCACCTGCGCACCGACCCGGCCACCTGCCACCAGCCCGTGCTGCTGTCCGACCGGCACGGCGACGTCGCCGTCTACGGGCTGCCCTACCTCGAACCCACACTGGTCCGCGAGGAGTTCGGGGCGCGCACCGCCGACCACACGGCCGTGCTCGGCGCCGCCATGGACCGGGTCCGCGCCGACCTCGCAGCCCGGCCCGACGGCACCCGCGCGGTCGTCCTCGCGCACGCCTTCGTCATCGGCGGCGCGGGCTGCGACAGCGAACGGGACATCACCGCCGGCGGTGTGGCGGCCGTACCCGCCGCGCTCTTCGACGGGGTGCACTACGCCGCCCTCGGCCACCTGCACGGCTGCCAGACGATCAGCGAACGGGTCCGCTACTCCGGCTCCCCGCTGGCCTACTCCTTCTCCGAGGAGCACCACCGCAAGAGCATGTGGCTGGTCGAGCTCGGACCCGGCGGGGAGATCACGGCCGAACGCGTCGACACCCCCGTGCCCCGGCCGCTGGCCCGGCTGCGCGGCCGCCTCGACGACCTGCTCGCCGACCCGGACCTGGACCGCCACGCCGGTTCCTGGGTGGAGGCCACCCTCACCGACCCGTTCCGCCCGCACGAGCCGATGGCCGCGCTCGCCAAGCGCTTCCCGCACGTGCTCACCCTCGCCTTCGCCCCCGACCCGACCGGCGACGACCCGCTCGCCAGCTACGCGGAGCGGCTGCGCGGCCGCACCGACCAGCAGATCGCCGAGGACTTCGTCGTCCACGTCCGCGGCACCGTCCCCGACCCGGGCGAGCGCCTCGTGCTGCGTGACGCGCTCGACACCGTCCGGGCCGACGCCGTGGGAGCGGAACGCGACTGATGCGCCTGCACCGTCTGGAGATCACCGCCTTCGGGCCCTTCGCCGGCACCCAGCACGTCGACTTCGACGAGCTGTCCGCGGCCGGTCTCTTCCTGCTGCACGGCCCCACCGGCGCCGGCAAGACCTCCGTCCTGGACGCCGTCTGCTACGCCCTGTACGGCCAGGTGCCCGGCGCCCGCCCCGCCACCCGGCTGCGCAGCGACCACGCGGCGCCCGGTACGGCCACCGGCGTGGTCCTGGAGCTGACCGCCGGCGGGCGGCGGCTGGAGATCACCCGGCGCCCCGAGCAGCCGCGGGCCAAGAAGCGCGGCACCGGCACCACCGTGGACAAGGCCGTCACGCTGCTGCGCGAGCACACCGGCGACGGCTGGCGCGGGATGTCCACGTCCCACCAGGAGATCGGCGAGGAGATCCGGCAGCTGGTCGGCATGAGCCGCGAGCAGTTCTGCCAGGTGGTGCTGCTGCCGCAGGGCGAGTTCGCGACGTTCCTGCGGGCCGGCGCCGCCGAGCGCGCCGACCTGCTGGGACGGCTCTTCGACACCGGCAGGTTCCGCGCCGTGGAACGGCGGCTGCGCGACCTGCGGCACGCCGCCGAGCAGGGCGTCACCTCGGGCGACGCCGACCTGCGCGACCTGGCCGCCCGGATGCGGCAGGCCGCCGGCCCGCTCCCCGCCGATCCCGCCTCCGACACCGCTCCGGCCGCTTCCGACGGCGGCGGTCCCGGCGATCCCGGCGCGCACCTGCTCACCCGCGCCGCCCTTCTGCGCTGCGAGGCCCGCGAGGCGCACACCGTCGCGTGGGCCGGGACACGCGCGGCCGAGGAGGCACACCACGCCGCCAGTGGCGCCGCCGACGCCGCCCGCGCCCTGCACACGCTCCAGCGCCGCCACCGCGTGGCAGTCGAGCGCGCCGCCGCCGTCGCCGGGGAACAGCCCCGCCGCGCCGCCGCGCGCGCCCGCCTCGACCGCGCCAACCGGGCGCTGGCCGTCGAACCCGCCCTGGCGCTGCGGGAGAAGGCGGCCACCGGGTACGAGGAGGCGCTCGCCGCCGCCGAGGAGCTCCGGCGCTCCCTGGCCCGCGCCGGTGAACTCCCGCCGGCCGCCGTCGTCCCGGCCGCCCGCGCCGCGCACCCCTCCCGCGAGACCGCCCCGCCGCAGCCGGGCGCGGCGCGGACGCGGAGCGCGCCGCACCGGCAGAGGGCGCGGGCGAACAGCGCGGCCACGGCGGCGCCGAGGCACTGACCGAGCGCGCCGGGCTGCTGCGCGAGGAACTCGGCGGACTGGCCGGCGCGGAGGAGGCCGAGGAGCGGGCCGCCGCCGTACGGGCCCGGCTGGCGGGCCTGGAGGCCGAGGAGCGCGCCGACGAGACCGCCGCCCGCGAGGCCCGGACCTGGCTGGAGCGCTGGCCCGGCGAACGGGCCCGGCTCCAGCAGCGGGTGGACGCCGGAGCCGGCGCGGCCGCGCAGGCCGTGGAACTCGCCGGCCAGGCCGCCGCCGCCCGCGCCCGCGCGCGGGCCGCCGCCCGGCGCGACGACCTCGGCGAGCGGCTGGAGCGTGCCGAGGACGCCGCCCGCGCCGTCCGCGACCGCGCCGCCGACGCCCGCGACCGGTGGCAGGACGCCCGCGAGGAGCGCATCGCCGGGATCGCCGCCGAACTCGCCGCCGGCCTCGCCGAGGGCGAGCCCTGTCGGGTCTGCGGCTCCGGCCACCACCCCGCTCCGGCCCGCCCCGCCGGACGCCAGGTCACCCGCGCCGACGAGGACGCCGCCGGCCGCGCCCACCAGCAGGCCCAGAGCGCCCACGAGCAGGCACGCGACAACGCGTCCCGGCTGGCCGCCGAACACGCCGCCGCGACCGCCGAGGCGGGTACCGCCCCGCGCGCCGACCTGGACGCCGAGTACGCCGTCGCCGCGGCCCGCGCGGAGGACGCCGCCCGCGCCGCCGCCGACCTGCCCCAGGCCCGCGCCGCCATGGAGAGCGCGGAGGGGGAGCGGGACCGGCGCACCGACCAGCACCGGCGGGCGGCCGGCCGGGCCGCCGCCCACGCCTCGCTGCGCGAGGAGCTGGAGGAGCAGCGGCTACGGCTGGAGGCCGAACGGGACCGCGCCCGGGCCGGCCACACGACCGTCCGCGACCGCCGCCTCGGCCTCGGCGAGCGCATCGGCCTCCTTGACCGCGCCGCCCACGCGCTGCGTGAGCGCTCGGGGGCCGCCGACCGGCTCGCCGAGGCCGAGGCGGCGGTCGAACAGGCCGCGGCCGGAGCCGGATTCGGCTCCGCCGAGGAGGCGCGTGCGGCGCTGCTGCCGACCTCGGAGCTGTGGCGGGTACAGCGGCAGGTCGCGGAGTGGACCAGGCAGGAGGCGGCCGCGGAGGCCGCGCTGGCCGAGGAGGAGCCGGCCGCCGCCGCACTGCTGCCACCCGCCGACCCCGCTGCCGCGCAGGCCGCCCAGGAGGCGGCCCAGCGGCGACTGCGCGCGACCTCGGCCGCCGAGTCGGCCGCCGCCGACCGCTGCCGCGACCTGGACCGGCTCGGCCGGCAGGCCGACACCCTGGTCCGCCGGCTGGCCCCGCACCGGGCCGAGACAGCCCGGCTGCGGCGCCTGTCGGATTTGGTCTCGGCCACCTCCGCGGAGAACCGCTACCGGATGGAACTGGAGACCTACGTGCTGGCCGCCCGGCTGGAACAGGTCGCCGCCGCGGCGAGCGTCCGCCTCCAGCGGATGTCCGGCGGGCGCTACACCCTCGTCCACACCGACGCGCGGGCCGGCGGTCGCGGCAAGTCCGGCCTCGGCCTGATGGTCGTCGACGCCTGGACCGGCAGCGAGCGCGACACCGCCACCCTCTCCGGCGGCGAGACCTTCTTCGCCTCCCTTGCGCTCGCCCTCGGACTGGCCGACGTCGTCACCGACGAGGCCGGAGGCGCCCGTCTCGACACCCTCTTCATCGACGAGGGCTTCGGCAGCCTCGACGACCAGACCCTCGACGAGGTCATGGACGTGCTGGACACCCTGCGGGAACGCGATCGGGCGGTCGGCATCGTCAGCCACGTCGCCGACCTGCGCCACCGCATCCCGGCCCAACTCCGCGTCGCCAAGGGCCGCGACGGCTCCACGATCCGGCTGCGCACCGCCGCGGGCTGACCTGCCGCCCACGCCAACCGCGGACCCGGCGCGCCCCCTACGTCGGGCCGCTTGTCGTGCTCCCCGTGCGATCGCGTTCCAGGCGGACGAGCGGCGCCCGCGCCGGTCCTTCGGCGAACGCGCCACGGGATCGCGTGGCGGCCGGGACGGCCGCGCGGCCGCCCGCTTCGGGGACCCGGCGGATCGCGAGGTAGAGGTCGAGGGGCCGAGGGACCAGGCGTAAAAATTGATGTCCGGGTTGATAAAATCAAGGATCGTGCGTTGTGGGATCAGAGAAGTCAAGGTACAAAGGATGTGTGGACGCGTAGTCGAGAGCAGGGGAGTCGCCGGGTGGACTGGCAGGAACTCACGGACCTGACGCGCGGACAGCCGTTCGTCGTCGAGCGGGTCCGCCTTGTGGGCAGCGGCATCGCGGTCGAGGGGCAGTTCGAGCCGCCGCAACTGGCCCGACTCGGCGCCGACGACCAGGTGTTCGTCGCCGCCTTCGTGAGGTCGCACGGTTCGATCAAGGAGATGGAGCGGACCTTCGGGGTGAGCTACCCGACGGTGAAGTCCCGGTTGAAACGGATCGCCGAGCAGCTCGACTTCGTCGACACCGACCCGGCGCCCGACGCCGCCGACATCGTCGACCGTCTGCGACAGGGGGAGATCAGCGCCCAGGAGGCGCTGGCCGAGCTGGAGGGGTACCGGTGATCCCGCAGCTGGTGACGATCCGTCATCGTCGTCCCGATGGAAAGCGGTTGCGGTTGTACATCCCCGTCCTGCCGGTCCTGCTGGTGCTGTCGCCACTGCTGGTGGTCGCCGCGCTGGGCGGGCTGGTCGCCTGTCTCGCCACCCGGGTGAGCCCGACGGGCGCGCTGCGCGGCGTCGGGCGGCTGCTGTGGGCACTGCCCGGCACCCGGATCGAGATCGAGCAGGGGCGAACGGCCGTACTGGTAAGCGTCAGATGAGTGAGGAAGGAAGAGCGACCGTGGACGAGCAGCGCCGCCAGATCCTGCAGATGCTGGCCGACGACCGGATCACCGTGGACGAGGCCGTGCGGCTGATCGACGCCCTCGACCGAGGACGGTCGGAAACGCCCCCGGGGACGGCGTCCGGCCCGAAGTCCCGGCCCAAGTACCTGCGTGTGGTGGTGAATTCGACGGACAGCTCCGGTGACGGGCCGAGCCGGGTCAACGTGCGGGTGCCGCTTCAGCTGCTGCGCGCCGGGGTCCGGCTCACGAGCCTCGTCCCGCCGCAGGCGCTCGCCAAGGTCAACGCGGAGCTGAGCAGGTCGGGCGTGCCGATCGACCTCGCCGAGCTCAAGCCGCAGCACCTTGAGGAGTTGATCGACCAGCTCGACGAGGTCCACGTCGACGTGGACGACCCCGAGTCCATGGTGCGGGTGTTCTGCGAGTAGCACCACCGCGGGGCCGGCGGTGAACAGGCGGACCGGTGCGTGGAGGCGACGCGGCGGCGTACGGCGGCGAGCGTTCGTCGCGGTCCGCTCCCTGCGGCTCCGTCCTGCACCGTTCCGTTCTGTGCCGTTCCGGGCGTGCGATCCTGACGGATCGCCAGTTTCTGCCCGCGGTGGATCACGGACTCACCGCGGGCGGGTCGCACGGGGCTCCGTGACGGCGCCGGCGCCGATGTCGGATGCCGACGGCGAAGGACCGCTCACCGGCCGCCCTCGGCGCGGACGGCCTCCCCGTCGGCCGACGCCCGTGCGCCTCCGGTGATCACCGCGCCGGTGCCCGCCGGGTGCCGAGGCCGCACACCGCGGGCCCGCCCGCTCCCGGCGGTCCGGCCGGCTGCGTCGGGAGCGGTCGGGAGGCCCTCCGCCCACCGGTTCCCGGACCGGTCACACAGGCAGGCCCGTCAGTTCGTACGCCCACAGCTCGCCCCGGTCGGACACCCGCTCGAAGCCGATGCGTTCCAGGACGGCCTGCGAGGCGCGGTTGCCCGGCACCGTCGCGGCCAGCACCACGACGACCTGCGGCTGGGACAGCGCCCACACGCACAGGGCCCGGGCCGCGTCGGTGGCCCAGCCGTCGCCGCGTGCCGAGGGGGCGAGGTCGTAGCCGATCTCCACCGCGCCGCGGTCCGGCGGGCCGTGGAAGCCCGCGCCGCCCACCGCCGTGCCGTCCGCGGTGCGCTGGATCGCGAACAGCCCCCACCCGGGCTGGTAGACACCCGCGGCGGCCGCGGCCACCGTCATCGAGGCGGCGCTGATCGTCCCCTCGCCCGGCACGGCGTCCACCCAGGTGAGCCCGGCCGGCTTGCCGTCGGCCAGCTGCGCCGCCTCCTCGGGCCCCTGCTCGCGCAGGGTCACCCGTCCGGCGGTCAGGACGAGCCGACCGGCGTCGTACGCGGTGTGCAGCGTCATCGGGCGGAAACTCCTTGGAGCGGCGGCGGAAGGGGGCCGGAACGGGGAGCGGCGAGCGGTTGTCGGGACGGCGTCGGGCGGGTGGTGAGTCCCGCTGCGGGAACCCTACGCCCAGCGGGGCCCGTCCGGGTGGCCGTTGTCCACAGGCCGCGTCGGGAACCTCGCAGGCGACGAGGCCGCCCCGTCACCGCGCCGCGCGCGGGGACGCGCCCACCACCCGCACGAGAGGTTCGGCGCCCCGCCCGCCGGGCTGTCGGGGCCCGCGGGGCAGCGGGCCGAGCGGGGTGCGGACCGGCGGCGGCGCGCCGTCTCCCCGGAGGCGCCGCGCGGGCGCGGGTTCCGGGGAGACGGCGCGGAGGAGACGGGTCCCGGGAGAGCGAGCCGGGGCGGGGTCGGGCCGGGTCGGGGTCAGGCCGGGCGTTCGACGGCGGTCCAGGGCAGTTCGGAGGGCCGGCCGGAGGCCGCCGCGGGAAGGGCCGCCGTGATCACCAGGGTGCTCTCCTCGACCTGGAAGTCCAGCGGCAGGTCGAGGGACCGCATCGCGGCCACCATGGCGGTGTTGGTCGAGCGGGTCACCGCGTAGACGCTCTCCCGTCCGGCCGCCGCGGCCATCTCCACCAGCTTGCGCAGCAGCAGCCCGCCGACGCCCCGGTGCTGCCACGCGTCCTCGACCAGCAGCGCGACCTCGCTCTCCGTGCTGCCGGCGCCGTCCGAGCCGTCCCAGAGGAGGTGGCCCAGGGCCACCAGCCGTCCGGAGGGGGTGCGCACCCCCAGGGACTGGCCGAAGCGCGGGTTGAGCAGGTGCGAGACGTAGCGGTCGGCGTCGCCGACGGGGCCGTGGTAGCGCATCGCCAGGCTGTCGGCCGAGCAGCGGCCGTGCATGGCCAGCGCGGCCGCGTGGTCGGCGGGACCGGCCGGGCGGACGCCCACCTCGTAGCCCTCGGGCAGGGCCAGGACCTCCCGGCCGCGCGGCAGCCGCACCCCGAGCCGCGCGTCGAGCTCCACCAGGGCGCGGGCCCGGGCGAACTCCGTGGGGGTGAACGGCAGGTGCTCGCGGCGGACGGTGATGGTGCCGCCGGACGGATCGGGCAGCCGCATCACGGTCGGCCGGGCGGCGTCCGAGCCTTCGCGACCCCGGCCCCCGGCGCCCGCGGCGGCCTCCGCGCCGTGCCCGGCGGGCGAGGTGAGGATGGTGCAGCGGCCCAGCAACTGGCGCAGCGCCAGCGGCAGCTCGGCCGGGTCCAGCGCGGTGCGGGTCGCCAGGGTGAGCATCCGGGTCGGGGCGTCGACCAGGTCGTGCGCGTCGGCCCGCTCCAGCCAGGTGTCGGTGCCGCCGGCCTCGTCCACGGTGAGCACCAGCGCGGCCGGCGTGAGGCCGGCGGGGGCCCGCAGCAGGAACTCGTCCACGGTGCCATCGGCGAGCGGGTGCGTCTGGAGGGTGATGATGTCGACGCGGCCGGCCGCCAGCGCCGTGGAGACCCGGCCGAGGCTGCCGGGCGCGTCGCGGACCGTGGTGCGCAGCCGCCACAGCGCGGGCTCCCGCTCGGGCTCGGCGGCGGCCTTGCCGACGGCCGCCTTGACCGCGGGCGCGGCCGCCCGGGCCCGGTGCCGGGTCCAGCGCGCCCACCCGACGTGGAAGGCGGCCGCCATCAGCAGGGCCGCGGCGGAGGTGGCGAGCAGCACCCGCCCGTCGGGGCCGTGGTCCACCAGGTCGGCCACACAGTCCGCGGCGGCCATCGCGGCGAAGACCGCGGCGACCTCCACGAGTTCACGGCCCCAGTGGCGGCGCGGCGCGGAAGGGGAGGGAGGGGTCGAATCCGGCATACGGCTACTGTGCCGAAGCCGTGTTGCGCGATCACGAATTCCCCGTGTCAGCCGGGTAAAGGAGTGATTGTCCGGGTCGGCGGGCATTCGGCAGCCGCCGCCGCCCGTCCGGTGCCCCACCCGCCGGGTGCCGCCCGTCCGGGAGCCACCCGCCGCGGTCCGTCGGCGCCCGGACAGCCTACGCCCCGCCGCGCGGCACGGCAGCCGTTCCGCCGGTCTG
Source organism: Actinacidiphila yeochonensis CN732 (assembly GCF_000745345.1). Lineage (NCBI taxonomy): Bacteria > Bacillati > Actinomycetota > Actinomycetes > Kitasatosporales > Streptomycetaceae > Actinacidiphila > Actinacidiphila yeochonensis. The sequence continues at coordinate 4,635,135 of NZ_JQNR01000005.1, forward strand.
CCGTTCCGCCGGTCGGCCCGTCCGCAGCCCGGCGGTGGCCGATGTCCCGGCGGTGTCCCGGTCCGGCGGCCCAACCCGTTCCCCGCCCGCCGGTACGAAAAGTACGCCGCATGCAGGCAGGAGCGGGGAACTCCGCCGGTGGCCCGGTAGTTGTGGTGGTACGGGCCGGTGGCGCACCGGCCCGGCCAACGGCTCCGGCCGGGCGCCCCCGTCCCGGTCGGAGCTGCCCCGCGCTCCTCGCGGGGCACTACGCATGGGCCCGCTCTCGGCGCGGCACATCGGGGAGCCCACGGCGAGTCGCGGGAACGCGGCCGCCCCGGGCGACCGGACCTGCCCGGTTGGTAGCGTCGCCGGCATGGGTGAGGACCGGGTACTCGAAGCGCTGCGCCAGGAGGCCGAGGCGCTCACGGATGCCGTGTCAGGGCTGTCCGAGGCTGAGTGGGACCTCCCGACACGCTGCACGCCGTGGACGGTACGTGACCTGCTCGGCCACGTCTGCGTCGCGATCGACCGGCTTCCGGGGATGCTGGACGCGCCGGCGCCGGACGGGGCCGCCATCTCCGCGGCGCGGTACTACCGCCCGGACGACCGCTTCTCCCCCCGGACCGACAGCGCCCGGATCGCCCTGGCCCAGGAGCGGGCGGCGGAGTCGGCCGGCGGTACCGCGTTCGCCGACGACTTCGCCGCGGTCTGGCGGCGGGCCGACCGGCTCTGCCGGGCCCAGCCGGCCGGCCGCACCGTACGGACGCGTCATGGCGATGCCATGCTCCTGTCGGAGTTCCTGCTCACCCGAGTCGTGGAGGTCGCCGTCCACGGCCTGGACCTGGCCGACGCGCTCGGACGTGAACCGTGGCTCACCCCGGCGGCCGGGGACGCCGTACTGGCGTTGCTTCTCGGCGCGGAGCGGACGGCGGCCGCCGACACGCTGGGCTGGAGCCGGCCGCGGTTCCTGCGCAAGGCCACCGGCCGCGAGCCGCTGGACGCGGCCGAGGCCGCACGGATCGAGGAGCTCGGCATCCGATGGCTCGCCCTGGGCTGACGCCCGCGCTCGGCCGCGACGCCCTTCCTCGATCCCTCCGCCACCGCGTCCCGGGCCGGGGGACACCCGCGGCCGGGGCCCGTCTCGCGGGACCCGGCCACGCGGTGGAGGCGCCGGCGGCACCCCGGGCGGCGGCGTGCCGGTGGACGGCCCGCTCGGACCGGGGGCCGGCGGCCCGATCGGCGGTCAGTTCGCGCCGAGCGCCTGCTGGAGCGGGTGGATGGCGAAGTACGCCAGGAAGAAGACCGACACCACCGCCACCAGCGGATGGATCCGCCGCCACTCGCCCAGCACCAGCCTGATCGCCACGAAGGACAGGAGGCCCGCGCCGATCCCGTTGGTGATGCTGTAGGTGAAGGGCATCACCGCGATGGTCAGGAACGCCGGGATCGCCGTGTCGTAGCTGGTCCAGTCGATCAGCCGCACCTGCGCGATGAGCAGGAAGCCCACCGCGACCAGCGCCGGCGCCGCCGCCTGCGAGGGCACCACCCCGGCCAGCGGGGACAGGAACAGCGCCACCGCGAACATCGCGCCCGTCACCACGCTCGCCAGCCCCGTACGGGCCCCCTCGCCGACACCCGCGGCCGACTCCACGTAGGCGGTGTTGGAGGAGCAGGACGCCGCCCCGCCCGCCACGGCCGCGGCGCCGTCGATGAACAGCACCCGGCCGATGTTCGGTACCCGGCCCTTCGCGTCCAGCAGCCCGGCCTCGCTGGAGACGCCCACGATCGTGCCCATGGCGTCGAAGAAGTCCGACAGCACCAGCGTGAAGACGAACAGCACCGCGGTCACCACGCCCGCCTCGCGGAAGCCGCCGAACAGGCTGAAGTGGCCGAGCAGGCCGAAGTCGGGGCCGGCCACCACCTTGTGCGGCACCTTCGGCACTGTCAGGCCCCAGGCCGCGGCGGGGACGTCCGCGACGGCGTCGACCACGATCGCCACCACCGTCATCGTGACGATGCTGATCAGGATCGCGCCCTTGACCCGCCGCGCCACCAGGGCCACCGTCAGCAGCACGCCCGCGCAGAACACCAGCACCGGCCAGCCCGTCAGCGACCCCGAACCGCCCAGCTGCACCGGCGTGGTGGTGCCGGCGGCGTCCGGGACCCGGCTGGCGAAGCCGGCGTCCACCAGTCCGATGAACGCGATGAACATACCGATGCCGGCACCTATAGCGTGCTTGATCGGTACCGGGATCGCCTCCATGATCGCCTGCCGCAGCCCGGTGGCCACCAGCACGCAGATCAGCAGGCCCTCCAGGACGACCAGGCCCATCGCGTCCGGCCAGCTCATCCTCGGCGCCAGCTGGAAGGCGACGACGGCGTTGAGGCCGAGCCCGGCCGCCACCGCGAGCGGCAGGTTGCCGCCCACGCCCATGATCGCCGTCATCACGGCGGCCACCAGCGCGGTCGCGGTCAGCAACTGGTCCGGCGCCAGGTGGTGGTGGAACTTGTCCGTCGCGCTGCCCAGGATGATCGGGTTGAGCACGAGGATGTAGGCCATGGTGAAGAACGTGGCCAGCCCGCCGCGCACCTCCCGGCCCGGGGTGGACCCCCGCTCGGCTATCCGGAACCAGCGTTCCAACGGGCCGCCGGGCGGCGGAGGGGAGTCGGCTTCGGGCCGCGGGGTGTCGGTGACAGGACCGGGCATGGCGCTCCTCGGGAGGTTCGGACCCGCGGCCGCCGACGGCGCCCGACCCGGACATGCCCCGCCCCGGCCCCGCAGGCCCCGGGAGCCGGGCCGCCGGGGCCTGCGGCGGGTGCGGAGCCCGCGGTGCGGAAGGGAACCCGGAAGGCCGGCGCCGGCCGGAGCCGGCGGAAACGGACGGCGCCGGCCGTTCGCGGGCGGACGGTTCGGCGCCGGGGGACACGGATTGTGCCCTCGGGCGGGCGCGCGCGGGTTTCCCCGGCGTTACGGTCTGCGCCGCGGCCCGTACCACCGTCGGGTTTCAGCCATGTTCAGGTCAACCCTCGTGCGCCCCTCCGTGTCGGCCGGCGCCGGCGCCCCCGCCTCGCCCGTCACAGGCCGCCGGCCACCCGCAGCACCGTGCCGGAGGTGTACGAGGCGTCCGGCGACAGCAGCCACGCCACCGCGCCCGCGACCTCCTCCGGGTAGCCCGGCCGCCCCATGGGGATGCGGCCCCCCGCCTTGAACGGCCGCTCCGGGTCGCCCATCGCCGCGTGGATGTCGGTCACGATCATCCCCGGCTGCACGGAGTTGACCCGGATGCCCTCCGCGGCCAGCTCCTTGGACAGGCCCAGCGTCATCGTGTCCACCGCCGCCTTGCTCGCCGCGTAGTGCACGTACTCGCCCGGGCTGCCCAGCGTCGCACCGCCGGAGGAGACGTTGACGATGGCGCCGCCCGCGCCGCCGTAGCGGGTGGACATCTCCAGCACCGCCCGGCGCGCGACCATCAGCGCGCCCATCACGTTGACGTCGACGACCCGCCGCATCACGTCCACCGGCGTCTCGGCGAACCGTCCCAACGGGCCGGTGATGCCGGCGTTGTTGACCAGCCCGGTGACCTGGCCGAGTTCCGCGCGCACCGCGGCGAAGAGGGCGTCCACCTGCTGCTCGTCGCTGGTGTCGACCTGGTGGACCAGGCAGCTCCCGCCCGCCTTCCGGATCGCGGCGGCCACCGACTCCGCCGCGTCCCGGGCCTTCTCGTAGCCGATCGCGACCGCGTGCCCCTCCGCGGCCAGCCGCGACGCCACGGCCGCGCCGATGCCCCGGCCGCCTCCCGTGACCACCGTGACCCGGGCCTGCTCCTGTCCGGCCTCCGCTTCCACCTGTCCACCCCCAGCTCCGGTCCCGACGGGACCCGCCTGATCGTCCATGTGATCGTTCCGACCGTTCTGGACGATCACCTGATCGTTGTCGAACGGGGAACGCTACCGCAGGCGCGGCGCCGGTCCGGCCGGAGGCCGCGCCGGGGGAGCGGATTGGTCTTGACCAAGCTCGCGCCACGCCTCTATCGTCCTCGTAGTGAAAGGACCTTTAATAAACAGGGGTTCTGAAACAAGGCTCCACAAGGCGCGGCGGACCTCTACAAGGCTCGGCCGGGCACAGCGGGAAGAAGCGGGCGCACCAGCGCCCGACCGGGTCGGGACGGCCCGGAACGGCCAACGAAGGCCCGCGCGCGGTACCGCCGCGCGGGCCCCGTCGATTGCGAGGACAGGGTGGGGACCACGCAGCTCGAAGCGGCGCAGGAGCCGAAGTACTGGCACCTGAAGACCGTGCTGAACGACGCCCTGGACTCGGAGTTCGAGGTCGGCGAGATCCTGCCCAACGAGCGGGACCTGGCCGCCCGCTTCGGCGTCGCGCGGGCCACCCTGCGCCAGGCGCTGGAGCAGCTCGAACTCGAAGGGCGCCTCCAGCGCCGCCGTGGTGTCGGCACCACCGTCGCCCCGCCCCGCATCGGGGTCCCGGTCGGCCCGTCCGCGCACACCTGGCCCGGCGCCGGCCGCGACGCCTGGGCCACCGTCGGCTGCGCCGAGGCCGTCGCGCCCGCGCAGATCGCGTCGGTGCTCGGCACCGGCTCCGACGAGCCGGTGCACACCGTCCGGCGGCAGCGCGTCATCCAGGGCCAGCAGATCGCCACCGAGCTGCTGTACGTGCCGGCCGGCTCCGTGCCGGACCTGTCCGGCATGCTCAGCCCCGCCGACCACGCCCCGGCCGTGCTGCGCGAGCTGCACGCCCTGGCGCTGGAGAGCGAGGACCGCTCCGTGGAGCTCGGCTCCGCCCGCGCGGAGGACGCGCGGCAGCTCGACCGGCTGCCCGGAGCGCCCGTCCTCGTCGTCACCACGCGGTACTTCGCCGGCGGCCGGGTCGCCGCCGTTTCCGTCGCCACCTACCGGGCCGACACCTGCCGGCTCACCTTCGGCGACTCCGGCACCCTGGAGGTCCTGCACCAGGAGCCCGACGAGGACCGCGCGGCGTCCTGACCCGCAGTAGGGCCGGACCCTCTGGTCCGGCCCTTCCGATCCGGTCTTCTGCCCCTTCCACCCGGTGTCCGCTTCACCCGGCGCCTGCTCCACCCGGTGTCCGCCCGACGCCGGTTCGGCGCGTGGCCGCCGAACGCGCCCGCCGCCCGTCCGCGTGTCCGGAGCCGCCCGCACCGCCCCTGACGCCCCGCCGGCCGAACCCCCTCCCGGCTGTCGGGCGCCGCCGGGGTGCCGTACCCGAGGTACGGCGCCCCGGCTTCCCGCTTTCGGGCCAGGTGCCGCGTCGGCCGCCCCCCGATCGGGCCGGCCCGGCGTGGTGCGAGGTGCGGCGTCCCGTGTCAGGGCCTTCCAGGCGGCCGGCCAGGACGCCGCCCCCGCTCGCGCCGGCCCACCCGCACTCCGACAGCGCTACCGGCCCGGCTGGGGCGGGCCCGACGGCCGGTGGCCGGGGGCGACCCGGCGGCGGACCGGTGGGACCCGACGGCCGCTCGGCGGCTCCGTCGCAGGCCCGCGGGCCCAGCCGCCGTACGACCGGGGCTCAGTAGCGGGCCAGCGCCGTCTGCTCGACGGCGAACAGCTGCTCCTCCACGTGGTCCAGCGCCAGCCGCAGCGCCCCCGTGGCGATGGCCTCGCGCCCGAGCGCCGAGAGCACCACGTTCGGCGGGCGCAGGCAGTAGCGGGCCAGCTCCGCCTTCATCGGCTCCAGCACCCCGTCGAGCCCTGCCGCCCAGCCGCCGATCACCACCAGCTCCGGGTCGATCGCCAGCACCAGCGCGGCCACGTCGTGCACCAACCGCTGGATGAACCGCTCCATCGCGTCCTTGGCCTGGACGTCGCCCTCCCGGGCCAGGGCGAACACCCGGGCCACCGCGGGCTCGTCCAGCGGGTGCAGCGGCTTGCCCGTCGTGGAGAGCAGGTGCTCGGGGGTGACCTCGCGGCCCAGCAGGTGCAGCGCCCCGATCTCGCCGGCCGCGCCCCCGAACCCCCGGTGCAGCCGCCCGCCGATCAGCGAGCCCGCGCCGGGACTCAGCCCCGCCAGGACGAAGACCACGTCGTCCGTGCCGACCGCGGCGCCCTTCCAGTGCTCGGCGACGGCGGCGACGTTCGCGTCGTTCTCCACCAGGACGGGACATCGGAACGACCGCTGCAGCCGCTCGCCCAGCGGCAGCCCCGTCCAGCCCGGCAGCGCCGTGCCGAGCCGTACCTCGCCGCCGGCGGCCACGATGCCCGGGCTGCCCACTCCGACCGCCCACAGGGTGCTGCGGGCCACGCCGGAGCGGCGCAGCAGGTCGGCGACGGTGGTGCGGACGCGGTCGATCCGGTCGTCGGCGCCGGCGTCCTCGGCCACCTCGTGGCCCAGCGAGCCGAACACCTGCCCGCTGAGGTCGGAGATGACCACCCGCACCTGGTGCGAGCCGATCTCGATGCCCAGCAGGTGCCCCGCCTCGGCGTGGAAGCGGAACCTGCGCGCGGGCCGCCCCTGCCGACGGCTGTCGCCGGGGTCGGCCGCCGCCTCGACGACGAGGCCGGAGTCGCTGAGGCCCTCGATGACCCCTTCGACCGTGGGCCGCGACAGCCCGGTGGACTGCACCAGCTCCGTGAGCGACGGCGTCTGGGCGCCGCGCAGCGCGTGCAGGACGACCGCGGAGTTGATCCGCCGGAGCAGGGACGGGTCCCCGCCGGTGAGGCGCCCCAAGGTTGTCCTCCCAGACTGTGCCTGTGTGTGGCGGATCGTACCCGCCGCAAGGGCCCGCGGCGAGTGCCGCCCGGTTCCGTTCCTGTTGCCCTTGGTTCACCCCGTACCATGCCCGCCGCCGGCGCGCGGACCGCCGGCGCGGACGCCGCCGGGACGCCGGGCCGATCCGGAACGCCGACGGGGCGTGCGTGCGGCGGGTTCCGGACCGCCGGCCGGACTGCCCTCCCGCGCCGTCCGGCCCGCGGCCCCTACGCGGCCAGGGCCGACGCCTCCCGCAGCCGGGCGAACTCCTGCGCCAGTGCCGCCGGCGTCCAGTGCGCGTTGAGGCCGCTCGGGCTCGGCAGCACCCACACCCGGGTGCCGCCGAAGGCACCAGGCTGCGGGCCGACCCGGGCGCCGCGCTCACCGAACGCCGTGCGGAACGCGGTCACGCCGAGGACCGCCAGCCAGTCCGGCCGGTACTCCTCGACCTTCGCCACCAGCCGCCGCCCGCCGGCCACCAGCTCCTCGGCGGTCAGCTCGTCGGCCCGGGCGGTGGCCCGGCCCGCGACGTTGGTGATGCCGAGGCCCAGCTCCAGCACCTGCTCCTGCTCGTCGGGCCGGAACCGGCGCGGGGTGAACCCGGAGGCGTGCAGGGCAGGCCAGAACCTGTTGCCGGGGCGGGCGAAGTGGTGGCCCCGCAACGCGGACATCAGGCCCGGGTTGATGCCGCAGAACAGCACCCGCAGCCCCGGCCGGACGAGGTCCGGCAGGGTCAGCTCCCGGGCCCGCGCCAGCTCCTCGGGTGTCAGAGGATCGCCCCCGGCCGGTATCCGGCCGCGTCGGGGTGCGCCTTGACGACGTCCTCGACCCGCCGGACCACCTCGGCGACCTGGCCGGCGGCGGCGCCGGTGAACGACAGCCGGTCGGCCATCAGGTCGTCGAGGGCGGGCCGGTCCAGCGGGATGCGCTCGTCGGCGGCCAGCCGGTCGAGCAGCTCGTTGCGCTCGGTGCCGAGCTCGCGCATGGCCAGCGCGGAGGCCACCGCGTGCTCCTTGATCGCCTCGTGGGCGACCTCCCGGCCGACACCCGCCCGCACCGCGCCCATCAGCACCTTCGTGGTGGCCAGGAACGGCAGGTAGCGGTCGAGCTCGCGGGCCACCACGGCGGGGAACGCGCCGAACTCGTCGAGCACCGTCAGGAACGTCTCCAGCAGCCCGTCGAAGGCGAAGAACGCGTCCGGCAGCGCGACCCTGCGCACCACCGAGCAGGACACGTCGCCCTCGTTCCACTGGTCGCCGGCCAGCTCGCCGGTCATCGAGGCGTAGCCGCGCAGCACCACCATCAGGCCGTTGACGCGCTCGCACGAGCGGGTGTTCATCTTGTGCGGCATCGCCGAGGAGCCGACCTGGCCCGGCTTGAAGCCCTCGGTGACCAGCTCGTGGCCGGCCATCAGCCGGATCGTCTTCGCCAGCGAGGACGGCGCCGCCGCCAGCTGCACCAGCGCGGTCACGGCCTCGTAGTCCAGCGAGCGCGGGTAGACCTGGCCGACGGAGGTGAACGCCCGGGCGAAGCCCAGGTGGTCGGCGACCCGCTGCTCCAGCTCCGCCAGCCGCCCGGCGTCGCCGCCGAGCAGGTCCAGCATGTCCTGGGCGGTGCCGACCGGGCCCTTGATCCCGCGCAGCGGGTAGCGCTCCAGCAGCGCCTCCAGCCGGCCGAAGGCCACCAGCAGCTCGTCGGCGGCGGTGGCGAACCGCTTGCCGAGGGTGGTCGTCTGCGCGGCCACGTTGTGCGACCGGCCGGTCATCACCAGCTCGCCGTACTGGGCGGCCAACTGCCCGAGGCGGGCCAGGACGGCGACGGTGCGGTCGCGCGCGAGTTCGAGGGAGAGCCGGATCTGGAGCTGCTCCACGTTCTCGGTCAGGTCGCGCGAGGTCATGCCCTTGTGGACCTGCTCGTGGCCGGCCAGCGCGTTGAACTCCTCGATACGCGCCTTCACGTCGTGCCGGGTGACCCGCTCCCGCTCCGCGATGGAGCCGAGGTCGACCTGCTCCAGCACCCGCTCGTAGTCCTCGACGGCGCCCTCGGGCACCTCGATGCCGAGGTCGCGCTGGGCGCGCAGCACGGCCAGCCACAGCCGCCGCTCCAGCACCACCTTCCGCTCGGGGGACCACAGGTCGGCGAGCTCCGGCGACGCGTAGCGGCCGGCAAGGACGTTGGGGATGCGGGGCTTGGCAGTCACGAGACGAGAGTTTACCCGCCGCCCGTACCCGTCGCGGCTCCCGCAGCGTCCGGGAAAGCCCTGGTCAGTGGCGGCCGACCCATTCCGCGCCGCACCGCCCGCCGGACGGGCGTGACCCGCCGGCCGCGCCGGGCGGCTCCCACGACTGGCACGCGGCCTCCGGGCGGAGCGTCGGCGCCCCGCACGGACGGCGCCACCCGCACCGGCTGCCCCTGTCCGACACTGTCCGACACTGTCCGGCGGCGTCCGGCGGCGTTCGAGCTGTCCGGCGGCGTCCGGCGGCGTCCGTCACGGGCAGCTCCGGCAGAGTGGACAGGCACACGGCGGCCACGCCATCGTGAACACCGGGGAGCGGGCGGGTCCCAGCCGCTGCGCCGGGCCGACGTCCCTCCGCTCACGGGTCGCCTGGTCCACCCGGTAGACGCGGATGGTGAGCCCCGGATGGCCGGGCCGCTCGGGCGGCGTGGTGTCGGGCCGCGCGTCTTCCGAATCGTGATCGGTCATTCACTGACCGTAAGGATAAGGCGGGGTGTGGCTCGATGGCACTTTGACCAGCCGTCAAGCCGAAGTGCCACTTGCCGCAGCCGCTACAGCGGGAGCGCCACCGCGTCCGCGAGCACCCGCACGCGATCGGCTCCGCCGTGGGCCTTGCGGTCCTTGTCGCCATCGCCAACGCCGGTGTCCACACCACCACCGGCCCGGACCTCGTCCCCGGCCTGCACACCGCGGGATACACCGCCGCCGCCCTCACCCTCCTCGGCGTCGCGATCGCCCTCACCCTCCGCGGCCCCGGCTCCACCCCCACGCACGGTGCGACCGGCGCGGAGCAACCGGCGGAAACGGGCGTCTCCGCCTGAGACCAGGACCGCGCCGATCGCCTTCGCCCGCCGCGAGGGTGATCGGCCGCGTCCGGCGGCGATGCCGGTGCGGCCGGCGGTGCGGGGCCGGTGGCGGCGGGGAGGTCAGCTTCAACAAGGTGCTAGCGCAAGGTATGTGACGTGTCGTCGCCTCGCTGCCGCGCGGCTCGGTGCCCGCCGACTTCCGTCACCTCCCGCCGGCGCTACGACGGCGTTTCGGCGGGGGCCGGGGCGCCGGGCGCGTCAGCGTAGGGGAGCAGCTCGGGGCGCTTGGGCGGCAGGCCGTCGCCGCTGGAGCGGCCGGTCAGCCGGCGGCCGATCCACGGCAGCAGGTGGTGGCGGGCGAAGCGCAGGTCGGCGGTGCGGCGGGCGGCCCAGCCGGCGCGCACGGCGGGCGGCAGCGGGTCCAGCCAAGGGGACTCGGCCGGGCCGCCGAGGGCCTGCCACACCGCCTCGGCCACGCGCGTGTGGCCGTCGTCCGTCAGGTGCAGCCGGTCGTCCGCCCACATCCGGCGGTCGCCCAGCACCTCCGCGCCGTACAGGTCCACCACGACCGCGCCGTGCCGCTCGGCTGCCGCCGCGACTTCGGCGAAGAGGCGGTCGATCCGCGGCATCACGCGGGTGGCGACCGGACCGCGGCGGATCGGGCTGCGCATCAGCACCAGCTGCCCGCAGGCGGGGGCCAGCCGCTCCACGCAGGAGGACAGCAGCGCGCACACCGCCTCCACGTCGCACCCCGGGCGCAGCACGTCGTTGAGGCCGCCGACCAGTGTGACGAGGTCGGGGCGCATGGCCACCGCCGCGTCCACCTGCTCGTCGGCGATCTGCCGGATCAGCTTCCCGCGCACCGCGAGGTTCGCGTACCGGAAGCCGGGCGTGCCCGCGGCCAGCCGCCCCGCGAGCAGGTCCGCCCAGCCCCGGTAGGAGCCGTCGGGGAGCCGGTCGGACATGCCCTCGGTGAACGAGTCGCCCAGGGCGACGAAGCTGGCGAAGCCCGGGACGGCGGAGACGGCGGGGGCGCTGGAGCGCGGCGGCGGTGTCTGCATGGCGCGCCGATCCTATGCGAACGCCCGGCGGCCGGTCCCGCCCGCCGGGCCGCCGGCGCCCAGGGAGCCGGTACGAGGACGCCGCGCACGGGAGCCGGCGGGACCTCCCGGTTCAGCCGCGGCCCCGGCCGACCAGCTCCTTCAGCACGTCCTGCATCGTCACCAGGCCCACCCAGCTCCCCTCCCCGTCCACCACGGCCGCCATGTGGGCGCGCGCGGCCCGCATCGCGGTGAGCACGTCGTCCAGCGGGGTGGCCGCGCCGACCCGGGGGATGGGGCGCAGCGCCGAACGGGGGATCGGCGCGCTCCGCTGCTCGGCGTCCAGCGCGTCCTTGACGTGGAGGTAGCCCAGAACCCGCCCGTCGTCGTCGGCCACCGGGAAGCGGGAGAAGCCGGACTCCGCCGCCAGCCGCTCCAGGCCCTCGGCGGTCACCCCCAGCCGCGCGGGCAGCACCCGGTCCGGCGGCAGCAGCACCTCGCCGACCGGCCGGCGGCCCAGCGCCAGCGCGTCCCGCAGCCGTTCGGCGGCCCGTTCGTCCAGCAGCCCCGCCGCTCCGGCGTCCACCACCATCCGGGACAGCTCCGCGTCGGAGAAGACCGCCCCCACCTCGTCCTGCGGCTCCACCCGCACCAGCCGCAGCCCGGCGTTGGCCAACCCGTTCACCCCGGCGATCAGCGGCCGCAGCACCCGGGCCACCGCCACCAGCGGCGGGCCCAGCAGCAGCGCCGCGCGCACCGGGTCGGCCAGCGCCACGTTCTTGGGCACCATCTCGCCGAAGAGCATGTGCAGGTAGGTCGCCAGGGCCAGCGCGAGGGCGAACGACACGACGTGCACCGTGCCCTGCGGCACGCTCAGCGCGTGGAAGAGCGGCTCCAGCAGGTGCGAGATGGCCGGTTCGGCCACGATGCCCAGGACCAGCGTGGAGGCGGTCACGCCCAGCTGGGCGGCGGCCAGCATCACCGAGACGTGCTCCAGCGCCCACAGCACCCGGGCCGCGCGCCGGTCGCCGCGCTCCGCGCGCGGCTCGATCTGGGCCCGCCGCACCGACACCAGCGCGAACTCGGCGCCGACGAAGAACGCGTTGGCCACCAGGGTGAGCAGCCCGACCAGCAGCTGGACGAAGATCACCGGCCGCTCCCGCTCCCGCTCCCGCTCCCCGCGCCCCGCCCCGGCCGCCGCTCCGCCGCCCCCGTCCGTGCCGGGCGGCGCCGCGCGCCTCAGGGGACGGCGGCGCCGGCCGCGGGTCCGCCCCGGCCGTCGTCCGCCGCGCGCCCGTGTCGTACGGCGGCGACACCAGCAGCACCCGCGCCGCGCGGTGGCCGGAGGCGTCGGTGACCTCCATCCGCCAGCCGCCCACCACGGCGACGTCGCCGCGGCGCGGGATACGGCCCAGCCGGTGCGCGATCAGACCGGCCAGCGTCTCGTACGGGCCCTCGGGGGCGCGCAGGCCGATCCGCTCCAGCCGGTCCTCGGTGCGAGCCGCGCCGTCGGCGTCGTAGGTGCGGCGGCCGTCCGGGTCCTCGTGGAGGAAGAGCAGGTCGGGCAGCTCCTGCGGGTCGTGCTCGTCGCGGACCTCGCCGACGACCTCCTCCACGATGTCCTCCAGCGTGACCACCCCCGCGGTGCCGCCGTACTCGTCGATCACCACCGCCATCGACGTGCGGCTGGTGAAACGGTCCAGCAGCCGGTCCACGCTCAGCGACTGCGGCACCAGCAGCGGTTCGCGCAGCAGCGTGGTGACCGCCGTACGGGCGCGCCGCCCGGCCGGAACGGAGAGCACGTCCTTGATGTGGACGGTGCCGACGACCGCGTCGAGGGTGTCGCGGAAGACCGGGAACCGGGACAGGCCGGTGGCCCGCGCCGCGTTGGCCACGTCCTCGGCCGTCGCCTGCTCCTCCAGCGCGGTCACCTGCACCCGCGGCGTCATCACGTGCTGCGCCGTCAGGTCCGACAGGCCGATGGTGCGCACGAACAGCTCGGCGGTGTCCGCCTCCAGCGTGCCGGCCCGAGCCGAGTGCCGGGCCAGCGCCCGCAGCTCCTGCGGGCCGCGCGCGGAGTCGAGCTCCTCGGCCGGCTCCAGGCCCATCCGGCGCAGCACCCGGTTGGCGGTGTTGTTCAGATGGTGGATCAGCGGGCCGAACGCCGCCGTGAACGCGCGCTGGAGCGGTGCCACCCGCTTGGCCACCGGCAGCGGCCGGGCGATCGCCCAGTTCTTCGGCACCAGCTCGCCGATCACCATGAGCGCCACCGTGGACAGCGCCGTACCCAGCACCAGCGCCAGCGAGGACACCGCCGACGCCGGCACCCCGGCCGCCCGCAGCGGGCCGCGCAGCTCCCCGGCCACCGAGGACTGCGCGAGCATGCCGATGACCAGCCCGGTCACCGTGATGCCCAGCTGCGCGCCGGACAGCTGCACGGTCAGCGACCGCACGCCCGCGAGTACCGCTGCCGCGCCCCGCTCGCCGTTCTCCGCGGCCCGCTCCACCTCGCCGCGTTCGACGGTGGTCAGCGAGAACTCCGCCGCGACGAACACGCCGCAGACGAAGGTGAGCAGCACGGCCACCGCCACGAGGAGCGCTTCGGTCATCGGAACACCTCGGTCCCATGATCGGACAGGCCCGGACGGCACGCATGGCGCGGGCGTCCGCCTGTGTGTCCGCCCGTGTGCCAGGAGAGCCGCGCGCGTCGCCGCGGCCGTGGATCGGCAGTGGTTCGGTCGTGCTGTGTCAGTGGTTCGTCAGTGGTTCGGCCGTGCCCGCGGTCGTCGGTCCGGTGAGCCCCCGGACTCGCGGGCGCCGGCGTCAGACCAGCGGCTTCGTCCAGCGCCGCCACTGCTCCTCCGGCCCGTAGCCCGCCGCCTGCCAGGCGTGCTGCGCCAGCTCGTTCTCCACCAGCACCATCGCGTCGCCGCGCCGCCCGCCCACGGCGAGGAACCGCTCCTCGGCCGCCCTGAGCAGTACCCGGGCCACGCCCTGGCGGCGCGCCGCCGGCAGCACCGCCAGCCGGTACAGGTGGCACCGCCAGCCGTCGAACCCGGCGATCACGGTGCCGACCAGCTCGCCCTCGCGTTCGGCCAGCAGCAGGGCCTCCGGGTCGCGCCGCAGCAGCGCGGCCACGCCGTCCTCGTCGTCGGAGATGCTGGTGCCCTCGGCGGCCGTCTGCCAGAAGGCCAGTACGGCGGGCGCGTCGTCGAGCCCGGCCGGGCGGACGCGTACCTCACCCCCCGTTACGGCGATGGGACCGCCGTGCGTGGCGTGGTGGTGGTGTCCGTCGCGCGGCAGATCGCTCATACGGGCCAGCCAACCAGCGGGGCGCGGGCGGCTGCCGGGCATTCCGCGATGCGGGACGGCGGAGCACGCCGCTCCCGCGTGCCACGCGGGCCGACCTCCGGACGGCCCATCGGACGGGGAGCCGCCGCGGATGCCCTTGCCGGTACTAGCGCCAGAGCGCTAGCGTGAGGGTATGGCGAAAACCCAGTTGAACGTGCGGGTGGACGAAGCCACCGCGGAGACCGCGCGGGAGCGCGCCTCGCAGCGCGGCATCAGCGTGAACCGCTACATCGAGGAACTCGTCCGGCAGGACGAGGGCGAGGCCGGGCGGGCCTTCGTACAGGCCGCCGCCGACTTCATGAAGCGCTACGAGGCGGTCTTCGCCGAGGGGGAGGCCCCCGTCCACGGACCGGGCGCACCTCTGCCGGACCCGCTCGCCCTACCGGACGCACTGGCCGCCGCGGTGCCCGACACGCCGGCCGCAGCCGGCTCCCTCGGAGGCGACGAGCCGCGTTGACCCTCCGGATCGACCTCGCCTGGCTGCTGATGGTCGCCGAGCACAACACGCCCGGGGACCCCCAGGTCACCGACTGGGGCGCGCTGGTCGCCGCGGTCGAGCGGCACCGCGCCGAGATATTCGGCCGCCCCGTCTACGACGACCCGCACCTGCGCGCCGCCGCGCTCCTTCAGCTCCTGCTGCACCTGCCGGCCCTGGAGCGCGCCAACGCGCTCTTCGCCACCGCGGTGGCGTACGCCTACCTGGTGGCCGACGGCCTGAAGGTGGCCACCTCGCCCGAACAGGTCCGCGACCTGGCCCGGCTGGTCCGCGAGGACCACGCCGACCTGCCGAAGATCGCCGCCGCACTGCGCACCTGGACCTCCTGACCCGACCCCTCCAACGGTCCACCGGCCCCGATCCCCGCCGTCGGCCCTCGACCCCGCCCGGCCGGGCACCCCGGCGCACGTCCTCCGCGGTGCCCGGCCGGACGGGGAGCCGCCACGGTCCGTACGACGGAAGCCGCCGGGGACCGTGAGCGACGGCTCCCAGGTGGTCCCGCCGGCCGGTTCCCACCTGCGTCGACCTGCGCCGGCCGGTTCCTGCCCGCGCCGTTACGCCGCGGGTCCGGTCCCGGCGCCGGCTGGGACGTCCGACCGCTCCGGGCCGGGGGCGGCGTCCGCGCTCCGGCCGGCCCCGCCGTTCAGCGGTGCCGGCGCGTACACGTGGGCGAAGGCCGCGCTGTCCCAGACGCCGCCGAGCTGCGGCGCGAGCCAGTTCAGGGCCGCGGCGCGGAACTCCTCGGGTGCCAGGCCACCCACCCCCTGCGGCAGCGCGCCCAGCAGCGGAGCGCCCGCCGCGCCCGGGAGGTCCGAGACGTTGCAGCGCTCGGCGAGGTCGGGCGTGCCGGGCCAGGAGCCGACGACCAGGCCCAGCAGGTTCAGCCGCCGGGCCCGCAGCGCCTCGGCGGTCAACGCCGTCGCGTTGAGGGTGCCCAGGCCCGCCCGCGCCACCAGAAGGACCCCGGCACGCATCAGCGCGGCCGCGTCGGCGAGCGTGTGGCCCTCCTCGTCGTAACGCACCAGCAGGCCGCCGGCGCCCTCCACGAGCACCACGTCGTGCACCGCCGACAGCTTCGCCGCGGCCTCCGCCACCTCGGCGGGCGTCACCGGGGCACGGCCCGAACGCCGGGCCGCCCGCTGCGGTGCCAGCGGCTCGGGGTAGCGGGCCAGCTCCACCGCGGTGACCGCCCCGGCCAGCCGGGCCACCTCGGCCGCGTCCCCCGGCTCCTCCTCGGCCACCCCCGTCTGGGCCGGCTTGAGCACCGCCACGCTCAGCCCCTGGGCCAGGGACGCGGCCGCCACCGCGGCCGTCGCCACGGTCTTGCCCACCTCCGTGTCCGTCCCGGTCACAACGACGATCGCCATACCTGTCTCCGTCCCGCACGTTCCCAAAAACCAGCACCCCGGAGGGCGTCATCCCGCGAGCGCCGCGGCCCGCACCCCCGCGCAGACCGCCGCGACGTCCGCGTCCCCGGTGACGTACGGCGGCATCGTATAGACCAGGTCCCGGAAGGGCCGCAGCCACACCCCGGCCCGCACCGCCGCGCGGGTGGCCGCGGCGATGTCCACCTCGTGGTCCAGCTGCACCACGCCGATCGCACCCAGCACCCGCACGTCCCGCACCCCGGGGCACCGGCCAGGCCCGCCAGGCCCGCCCGCAGCCCCGCCTCGATCCGGCCCACCTCCGCCGCCCAGTCCTGGCCCAGCAGCAGCTCGACGGAGGCACAGGCCACCGCCGAGGCCAGCGGGTTGCCCATGAACGTGGGCCCGTGGGCCAGCACCGGTACATCGCCGCGGGAGATGCCCCGGGCCACCTTCTCGGTGCACAGCGCCGCCGCCAGGCTGAGGTATCCGCCGGTCAGGGCCTTGCCCACGCACATCACGTCCGGCGCGATCCCGGCGTGCTCGGCCGCGAACAGCCGGCCGGTGCGCCCGAAGCCGGTGGCGATCTCGTCCAGCACCAGCAGCACGTCGTGCTCGTCGCACGCCTCCCGCAGCACCCGCAGGTACGCGGGGGAGTGGAAGCTCATCCCGCCCGCGCCCTGCACCACCGGCTCCACCACGACGGCGGCCAGCTCGTGCGCGTGCCGGGCCACCAGCTCCCGCAGGTGGTCGGCGTAGGCGGGCGACGGCTCGGCGTCGAAGCCCGGCGGGGGAGCGTCGGCGAACACCTGCCGGGCGAGCGCTCCGGACCACAGGTGGTGCATGCCGCCGTCCGGGTCGCACACCGACATCGGCTGCCACGTGTCGCCGTGGTACCCGCCGCGCCAGGTCAGCAGCCGGTGCTTCTCCGGCCGGCCCAGCGACCGCCAGTACTGGAGGCACATCTTCAGCGCGACCTCCACCGACACCGAGCCGGAGTCGGCCAGGAACACGTGCCGCAGCGGCTCCGGGGTGATCTCCACCAGCCGCGCGGCCAGCCGCACCGCCGGCTCGTGGGTGAGGCCGCCGAACATGACGTGGCTCATCCGCTCCAACTGCCCGCGCACCGCGCGGTCCAGCACCGGGTGCCGGTAGCCGTGCACCGCCGACCACCACGAGGACATGCCGTCCACCAGCTCCTCGCGGCCCTCGGCCGGGGCGGCCAGCCGCAGCCGCACCCCCTCGGCGGAGGCCACCACCAGCGGCTCCTGGCGGCCGGGCATCGGGCCGTACGGGTGCCACACGTGCTCCCGGTCCAGGTCCAGCAGCTCCGGGACGGGCATCGGGGGCGGCCCCTCAAGGCCGGCGCGGGGCGCGGGCGCCCTTCCGGTGCCCGCGGTGCTTGAGGTGTCCGCGGCCGGGCCGGTCAGCTCCTCGGCAGGGGCGTCACGCATTGGGGGGCAGGTCCGTTCCCGCGCCCCTGCGCCGCACCGCCACCAGGTCCCGCCGGGCCCCGGCACGGGACCGCCGCCCTCCCCGCGCCGCTCACCGGGCTCCGTGTCCTCGGCGTCCTCGGCGTCCTCGGCGCCCGCGCTGTCCGCGGCGGCCTCCACGTCCGCCCCGGCATCCGGTGCCGCGTGGCCGCCGCACCCGCCGCAGCCGTCCGTGCCGCCGCACGCGTGCGCGCCGTCGACGTCGCCGTGGTGGCCGCCGCACAGCCGCGCCGCCGCCATGTCCGCGCGGTGGGCGGGAAGGGTGGCGGTGTCCGCGCCCTCCACCTCGAAGCCGGCATCCGCGATCATGTCGAGGTCGGCCTGTCCCGCCTGGCCCTCACTGGTCAGGTAGTCGCCCAGGAAGATGGAGTTGGCCAGGTGCAGTGCCAGCGGCTGGAGGGTGCGCAGGTGGACCTCCCGGCCGCCGGCGAGCCGCACCTCCACGTCGGGGCAGACGAAGCGGACCATCGCCAGGATGCGCAGGCACCGCTGCGGGGTGAGGTTCCACTCCTTCGCCAGCGGCGTGCCCTCGAACGGGATGAGGAAGTTCACCGGCACCGAGTCCGGGTCCAGCGCGCGCAGCGCGAAGACCACGTCCACCAGGTCCGCGTCGCTCTCGCCCATGCCGGCGATCAGCCCCGAGCACGGCGACAGGCCGGCCGAACGGGCCCGCCGCACGGTGTCGACGCGGTCGTCGTAGGTGTGGGTGGTGGTGATGTCCGCGTAGGTGGCCTCGGACGTGTTGAGGTTGTGGTTGTAGGCGTCGGCGCCCGCGTCGCGCAGCCGCTCGGCCTGGCCGTCGGAGAGCAGGCCCAGGCAGGCGCAGACCTCCACGCCCTCGTTGCCGTCCTTGATGGCGGCGATGGTCCGCGACACCCGGTCCACGTCCCGGTCGGTGGGGCCGCGGCCGCTGGCCACCAGGCACACCCGCTTGGCGCCGCCGGCCACCCCGGCGGCGGCCGCCCGCGCCGCCTCGTCGGGCTTGAGCCAGCTGTAGGTGAGCACACCCGTCTGCGAGCCGAGCCGCTGCGAGCAGTAGGAGCAGTCCTCCGGGCACAGGCCGGACTTGAGGTTGACGAGGTAGTTGAGCTTCACCCGGCGGCCGAACCACTGCCGGCGCACCCGTCCGGCCGCCGCGACGACGTCGAGCACCTCCTCGTCGGGCGTCGCCAGCACAGCCAGCGCCTCGTCGCGTGTGGGCGGCTCGCGGCGCAGCCCCTTCTCCACCAGTGCGGTCAGCAGGTCCATGCGGGCCATCCTTTCGCACCGGCCGAGAGGCGGCCAATGGCGCGCCGTACAACGTGCACGGTGTCCGATGTGGGGATTCGCACACCACCCGCGACCCCGCTGACCGGCTACGTTGCTCGACGTGAAGAGCAACCCGCCCCCCTCGGACCCGTTCGGGTGGATCGCCGAGCAGGACCGCGGCCGGCGCGCCGCCGGCCTGCGCCGCGAACTGCGCCCCCGCCCCGCCGACCAGCCGCTGCTGGACCTGGCGGGCAACGACTACCTCGGGCTGGCCCGCCACCCCGAGGTGGTGCGGGCCGGCGCGGACGCCTGCCTGCGCTGGGGCGCCGGCTCCACCGGGTCCCGGCTGGTCACCGGGAGCACCCGGCTGCACGCCGAACTGGAGGCGGAACTCGCCGCGTTCACCGGCTTCGAGGCGGCCCTGGTGTTCGCCTCCGGGTACGCCGCCAACCTCGCGGCCGTCACCGCGCTGGCCGGCGCGGGCACCCTCGTGGTCTCGGACGCGGCCAACCACGCCTCCCTCATCGACGGCTGCCGGCTCGCCCGCGGCGCCACCTCGGTGGTGCCGCACGCCGACGCGGACGCGGTGCGCAAGGCGCTCGACGGCCACCGCGGGCCGGCGCTGGTGGTCAGCGACGCCGTCTTCTCGGTGGACGGCGAGGCGGCGCCGCTCCCCGAACTGGCATCCTGTGTGCGCGCGTTCGGCGCTGCGCTGCTGCTGGACGACGCGCACGGGCTCGGCGTCGTGGGTCCGGAGGGGCGCGGCAGCGCCCACACGCACGGGCTCGCGGGGGCGCCGGACGTGGTGTGCACGGCCACCCTGTCCAAGGCGCTCGGCGCGCAGGGCGGCGTGGTGCTCGGCCCGGCGGCCGTCATCGAGCACCTGGTGAACGCCGCCCGCACCTTCATCTTCGACACCGGCCTGGCCCCGGCCGCCGCCGGGGCGGCGCTCGCCGCGCTGCGGCTGCTGCGCCGCGAACCCGAACGCGCAGGCCGCGCCCGGGCGGTGGCCCGTGCCTTCCACGAGCGGCTGACGGCGGCGGGGCTGCCGGCGGTGGAGCCCGACGCGTGCGTGGTGTCGGTCCGGGCACCGTCACCGGCCGCCGCGGCGCGATGGGCGGCCGACTGCCGTGCCGCGGGCGTGGCGGTGGGGTGCTTCCGGCCACCGTCGGTGAGTGACGGGATCTCGCGGTTGCGGCTGACCGCCCGCTGTGATCTGACGGAGGAGCAGATCGGTCTCGCCGTCGAGACGGTGGTCCGTACCGCGCCCGCCGGTTGAGACGCAGGCCGGACGGGCGGGGCGGGCGAGGGACGCTGACGGCCCGGAGCGGGCCGGCTGAGGGACCCGAGGGGCGTCGGTGGCCGCTGGAGGGCCCGGGCGCCCGCGGCGCGGCCGGCGCCGGGAGAGTGGACCTCCCGGCACCGGCCGCTCGGGCCGCGTCACCCCCGGGTGAACGACCCGTCGGCGGCGGACCGGACGAACTGCCCCCACGCGTCGGCTGTGAACAGCAGCGCGGGGCCGGCCGGGTCCTTCGAGTCGCGCACGGCCGTCAGGCCGGACCCGAGGTCCGCTGCCTCCACGCAGTTGTTGGCCGCGGTGCTGTGACTGCTACGCCGCCAACTCGCACCGGAAAGCGTCACGGCGGAGGCGATGAAACGGGGAAGCGCTGTCATGAAACCTCCTTACGGATGTCGGTGATCATTGCCGCCGACTCCTCCCGCGGAAGAGATCGGTCACTCAATCGGAGGAAGGCATCCGTGTAGGCCGCGATGTCCTCTTTCCGATCAACGTAGAGACTACTCGTCAAGTGGTCGACAACGACAACATCGAGATCAGCCGTGTTCGGAAACGAGAAGATGACGAAAGAATTCGTCAGTCCCTGGTGGCCGCCCGCGGAGAACGGCAGAACCTGCAAGTGCACCTGCGGAAGCCGGGTGGCCTGTTCGAGATGGGCGAGCTGCTCCGCCATCACCTCGCGCCCGCCCACCTCGCGCCGCAGCACCGCCTCGTCGAGCACCGCCCACAGCTCCAGCGGGTCGGCCTGGTGGAGCACGGCCTGCCTGGTTATCCGCACGTCCACCAGGGCGTCCGCCTCGCTCTGCGCCAGGCCCGGCATCACGTCCCGGGTCAGCGCGCGGGCGTACGAGCGGGTCTGGAGCAGGCCGGGCACCACGCTGTTCTCCATCGAACGGGCCCGGCAGGCACCGGTCTCCAGGGTGATGAAGTCGCGGTACTCCACGGGCAGCACGTCGCGGAAGTCGTGCCACCAGCCGCGCTGGTAGCCGTGGCCGGCCAGGGTGCTCAGCAGCTCGCGCACGTCGCGGTCGCGCACCGCGTACACGTCGAGGAGTACGGCCACGTCCTCGGCGCGCACCCCGCTGCGGCCGGTCTCGATGCGGCTGACCTTCGACTGGTGCCAGCCCGCAAGCTGCGCGGCCTCGCCGCTGGTCAGGCCGGAGAGGTCGCGCAGCCTGCGCAGTTCCTCCCCGAGTCTGCGCCGGCGCACGGCCGGAACTCGTTCCATTGTGGTTCGCGCCTCCTGGAGTCGGCGGGATGCGGTCGATCCCTCGGTACGGGTGCTTCGGGTCCGGTGGTGGCCGGCCCGGTCCCGGACCGATCCTCTGAGATACGCCAGTCTGCCGACCTGATGCGCTCTCCCGTAGCAGAGTTCACCGTTTCGAGCGACAGATATATGCATCGCACTCTGTGTCGCGCGCAATAGCGGCACGATGGACGACACTCTGGCGCGAACCGTCCGCATCCGGCCATCGGGTACGGCGACGCCCGCGCACCGGAGACCCGTCACGGCGGAAAGGAACAGCGTCGCCATGGCAGACCTGCAAGAAGCCGTCGTCACCCTGCCGAGTGCCCCGGCATCGGTGTCGGCGGCCCGGAGGTACGTGTGCGACCGGCTCGCCGAGTGGGGCCTGCCCTCCGACGCGCCGGCACTGGACTCGGTACGGCTCATCGTCTCCGAACTCGCCACCAACGCCGTCCTGCACACCTGCGGACGGTCGCCGGAATTCACCGTCCTGATGCGACTGGAGCACAGCGAGCGGCTGCACATCGGTGTGCGCGACCGCCACCCGCGCTGGCCGCGGCTCCAGCCCGCCGACGAGCCGGGGGAGGCGTGCCCCCTGGCGGACTTCGACCTCGACCCCTGCGCCCTCGACCCCGGAGATCTCGACCCCGGCGCCGGCTACGGCGGCGACCCGGGTGCCGGCGGGCGGGAGGACGGCGGCCGCGGCATGGTGATCGTCGGTCACCTCGCCGACGAGTCGGGCGGCGCGCTGCGGATCACCCCGACAGAGGAGGGCGGCAAGACCGTGTGGATCGTGCTGCCCTGGACGGTCCGCGTCCTGTGAGAGACGCGTCCGGTGGGCTGGTCCCGGCGGCGCGGCCGCGGATCACCCTCGGCGCACGCGCCGTTCCGGCCGTCGGCGGTCCGCCGCCTCGGCCCGCCCCCGACCCGCTCGCGGCGCGCCCAGGCGCCGGGCCGGCGCTCACGGGCGGGAGCGGCGCGCCCCGTTGCCCGAACCCTCGCCCAACCCGCCGGTCGGTCGGCCGCGTCGGCCGCGTCGGCCTATTCGGCTCTGTCCGACTCGTCGCGGTCCTCGCTCCCGTCCGCGGGCAGGAGCAGCACCTCCGCGCCCACCGGTACGAAGCCCGCGGCGAGGAAGGCCCGCAGGCTCGCGGCGTTGCCCGGCGCGATCTGCGCCCACAGGTACGGCCCCGGGCACAGGTGCCGTGCCGCCAGGGCCAGTTCGCGGCCCAGGCCGCGCCCCCGAGCCTCGGGTTCCACCTCGGCGGCCACCTCCCAGCGGCCGGCGACTCCCCGGCCGAGCAGCATCGTGGCGCCGGGCACCGTCCAGGCCCGGACGTCGTCGCGGTGCCGCAGCGCCCGGGTGATCCGGGGGTGCGCGCGGTCGGTCGTCTCCACCAGGGCGCCCGGCGGCGGTCCGGGCAGGGACGGGGCCGCGGCGAGCACGTCGACGTTGTTCACCACCCGCCCGGTGCGGGCCGAAAGCGCTGCCAGGAAAGGCGGGTTGAGGGGCGCCGAAAGGTCGCCCGGCGGCAGTGCGTCCCACAAGGGCGCGGCGTCCGCGGCGGTGGCCCGCGGGCCGAGGTCGGCGAAGACCACCGTGTGCGCGGTGAGGGCGAGTACCCCCGCGTCCCGCTGCGACGGCTGCGGTACGAACTCCACCGCGCCGTCCGGCGGCGGGAACACGCCCCGCGCCGCCAGCTCCAACACCTCTCCCAGTACGGCGCGTCCACCCTCGCCCGCGTCCATCCGGCGTCCTCCCCCGTGGTATCCGCGTGGTATTCGGCGCCTGACCGCCTCGGGACCGGCGGACTCATGCTGCCATGGTGCCAAGAGACTCGGACGCGCCCGCTGACGGGTGGCGTCGGCCCGAACCGCTCCCGGGCGGCCGGGCGGCCGGGCAGGCGGCCGAGCGGGCGACGGCACCTCGGCCCCGGCGGCGGGCCCCGCCCGACCCCCGTGCCGTGTGCCGGGCCGAGCCACCCCGGGTGGCCGAGCCGACGCGGCACGCTGTGCCCCACAGCCGGCGGGCCCACCGCGCGGGGCGCCGCGGCCACCGGCCCGCACCGGGGCGCGCGTCGCGTTCTGCGGCTGCCCTTCGCGTCGTCGGGGCTGCGGGCGGCCGCCGGTGCCGCGTGCGGCTCCGCCCCGCCCGGCACGGGCCGAACGGCCGGGGCTGCGGGCTGCGGGACGCGCTGGCCCTGCGCCGCCGACTACCCGTGGAGGGGACCGCTGATGGAGGGCACTTCAGGTGGTCACCCGGCCGTACCACACCGCCCGGGTCCAGATGTGTTCCAGCCGGACCGACGCACCGGTCTTGGGAGCGTGCCAGATATTGCCGTGCCCGGCGTAGATCCCCACGTGGTAGACGGAGGAACCGGACGAGCCGGAGTGGAAGAACACCAGGTCGCCCTTCTTCCGGGAGCGCGCCGAGATGTGCTTGGTGCGGTTGTACTGCTGCGCCGCCGTGCGCGGCAGGGTCTTGCCGGCCCGCTTGAACGAGTACATCGTCAGCCCCGAGCAGTCGAAGCGGTACGGGCCGGTGGCGCCCCACTGGTAGAGCGCCCCCTTCTTCGACGCCGCGATCCCCAGGGCCCTGGCGCCCAGGGCGGCGGCGTCCGCGTGCTGCGCGGCACCCGGCAGCAGGCAGGGGACGGCCACGGCCGCCGCGGTCAGGAGGGAGGCGGCGCCGAGCCGTGAGAGCCGCGAGGGGGCCGGCGCGGAGCAGAGGCGGTTGGGCGTGGACATGCGCAACCCTTCGTCATCAGCTTGCGAAGGATGACCTGTCGGGTTCGAGCTGGCGAAGAGATGCCCGGCCGCGTGGTGCGGCTTCACCCCAAGGGCCGCCGGTGCGCCTGGCCGGCGCGCTCCGGTACGGGCCCGTCGTGCTGGGTCCTCCGCTCCTGCCGTTGCACTCGTGTCGACCTGGCATCCGGACGGCGGCAGGACTGGGCGTCCACCCGGACCGCCCCGCCACGGCGGCGGGGGCTTGTCGTCACCACGGATCGTTACGCACGCACCCTCTCCGCGGCGGCACAGAAACGCCCTGTGTGACACTCGTCACAACCCCGCCGTCCAGGTGGAATACGTCCGCCGGGCTCCGGTTCCGCACTCGCTCCGAGCCGTTGACCTGGTGCGACTCCTGCCCGATGGGCGAAGTCCAGTCGACACGCGCAAGAGGGGGCACCGCCGCGGGCGCCGACCCGGTACGCCATCGGGTGGATCGGCGACCCCCCGGCCGGGCGCGTCGCCGGTCACGCGGCGGTACGACGAGCCCGGTCGGGGGGGCCTTCCGGCGGTCCGGTGGGCGCGGCGAGGGGCCGCGTGCCACCCGTGATTCACCCGGGCGGCGGAGCGGCCGCCTCCGGCGGCACGGTCACGCGCGCCGCGCGCCGCTCCCCGTCCAGCACCCGCAGCGCACGCGCCAGTGTCGCCTCGTGCAGGCGGGACTCGCCCCGCACGTGCATCACCGTCAGCGCCTCACGCAGCGCCACCGCCCGCGCGGCCAGGGCCTGGGCTGCCCGCAGCGCCGCGTAGGTGTCGGTGCAGCGGGCGGGGTTGATCCGCCCGAGCTGGTCGACCACATCGAGGTAGCAGTCGATCAGCTCACCCTCGGCGCGGGTGAGCGCGGGCAGCGGAGTCGGCTCGGGCCGGGGCATCTCCGGGACCACGGGAGGTCACCGCGCGGGGCCGAGAGGGGTGGTCTTGCGGCTGGCCGTCACCTGGTCCACCAGGCCGTAGGCCAGGGCGCCCTGGGCGTCGAGGATCTTGTCGCGCTCGATGTCCGCGGCCACCTGCTCCTGCGTCCGGCCGGTGTGCCGGGCCAGCAGCACCTCCAACTGCTCCCGGGTGCGCAGCAGCTCCTTGGCCTGGAGCTCCAGGTCGGAGACATCGCCCTGGACCGCCTCGGACAGCGACGGCTGGTGGATGAGGACGCGGGCGCCCGGGGTGATCATCCGCTTGCCGGGGGCGCCGGCCGCCAGCAGCACCGCGGCCGCCGACGCGGCCTGGCCGATGCACACGGTGGCCACGTCGCAGGTGACGAACTGCATGGTGTCGTAGACCGCGGTCATCGCGGAGAACGAGCCGCCGGGCGAGTTGATGTAGAGGTTGATGTCCTGCTCGGGCGCGGAGCTCTCCAGGTAGACGAGCTGGGCCATCACGTCGTTGGCCGAGGTGTCGTCGATCGGCGTGCCCAGGAAGACGATCCGCTCCTGGAGCAGCTTGGAGTACGGGTCCATCGTGCGCTCGATCCCGCTGCTGCTGCGCTCGGTGAACTCGGGCAGCACGTAGCGGGCTTCGGCGGACCGGACGGCGGCCGCCCCGGGCGGTACGAGGGGAGCCGGACCGTCCGTGGTCCAGGCGGACGCACCGGACGGGCCGGACGCACCGCGCCGGTCGGCGGGAGGGGAGGACGAGGACGGGCGGTAGGGCACAGCGCACACCTCCATCGATTCAAAATGTACAGGACGTACATCTCGTTATGATGGTGAGCATGGCTCACGACGTCCCAGTGACACAAGCGCGCGCGCAGCTCGCCGAGCTCGTCAACCGCGTGGTCTACGGCGGTGAACAGGTGGTGCTGACCCGCCACGGCAAGCCCCTCGTCGCCCTCGTCTCCGCGGCTGACCTGGAACGACTGCGCGAGCTCGACGCCCGGGCCGAAAGCCTGACGACCAGTGTGCTCTCCTCCGTGGAGGCCCCGGTGTCCGCCAGGGGCGAACGCCAGCGGTTCGGCATCGCCGCCGAGCAGCGCGGCGCGCCGGCGGGCGACCGCCGCCCGTAACACGCGTTCATCCCGGTGAAACCGCGCGGACGTAACCTCACGGCTCCCGACACCGACCGGGCTCCCCGGCCGGTCCCGGAGACGGCGAGGTGCTGCGGTGCGGTTGACCCCCCAGGAGCAGGAGCGGCTGCTCGTCCACGTGGCCGCCGACGTCGCCGAGCGGCGGCGGGCGCGCGGCCTGCGGCTGAACCACCCCGAGGCCGTCGCGCTGATCACCGCGCACGTCCTCGAAGGCGCCCGCGACGGACGCACCGTCACCGAGCTGATGGCCTCCGGCCGCACCGTGCTCGGCCGCGCCGAGGTCATGGAGGGCATTCCCGAGATGGTGGATCGGGTGCAGGTCGAGGCGACCTTCCCGGATGGCACCAAGCTGGTCACCGTCCACCAGCCGATCGTCTGAGGGGGATGCCGTGATTCCCGGGGAGATCCTGCCGGCTTCCGACCCGCTGCCGCTCAACGCCGGACGGCCCGTCACCCGGCTGACCGTGCTCAACGCCGCCGACCGGCCCGTCCAGGTCGGCTCCCACTACCACTTCGCCGAGGCCAACCCCGGCCTGCTCTTCGACCGCGGCGCCGCCCGCGGGCAGCGGCTGCACATCGCGGCCGGGACCGCTGTGCGCTTCGAGCCCGGCATCCCGGCCGAGGTCGAGCTGGTGCCGATCGCCGGCCTGCGGATCGTCCCCGGCCTGCGCGGGGAGACCGCCGGACCGCTCGACACCGCCGACCGGGACGCCGCGAACCCTTCCGCCGACGCGAACCCCGCCGGTGCGGGCGTTCCGGGCGGGACGGGCGGGATGGGGACCGCCGCCGGGGCAGCCGATGTCCAGCGGCCCGAGCGGGACGGAGCCCGGGATGCCTGACCTCGACCGGGCCGTGTACGCCGGCCTCTACGGACCCACCACCGGCGACCGTGTCCGCCTCGCCGACACCGACCTGCTCGTCGAGGTCGAACGCGACCTGGCCGGCGGCCCCGGACGGGCCGGCGACGAGGCGGTGTTCGGCGGCGGCAAGGTCATCCGCGAGTCCATGGGACAGGGCCGCGCCACCCGTGCCGACGGCGCGCCCGACACCGTGATCACCGGCGCCGTCGTCCTCGACCACTGGGGCGTCGTCAAGGCCGACATCGGCATCCGCGACGGCCGGATCGCCGCCCTGGGCAAGGCCGGCAACCCCGACACCATGGACGGCGTCCACCCCGACCTGGTGATCGGCCCCGACACCGAGGTGATCGCCGGCAACGGTCTCATCCTCACCGCCGGGACCGTCGACGCGCACGTCCACTTCATCTCGCCCACCCTCGTCACCCAGGCCCTGGCCTGCGGGGTGACCACCCTCGTCGGCGGCGGCACCGGACCCGCCGAGGGCACCAAGGCGACCACCATCACCCCCGGCCGGTGGCATCTGGAGCGGATGTTCGCCGCGCTGGACGGCCAGCCGGTCAACATCGGGCTGCTCGGCAAGGGGAACACCGTCCACCAGCCCGCGCTGGAGGAGCAGTTGCGGGCCGGCGCCGTCGGCTTCAAGATCCACGAGGACTGGGGCGCCACCCCCGCCGCCATCGACGCCTGCCTGCGGGTTTGTGAACGCTCGGGCGCCCAACTCGCCCTGCACACCGACACGCTGAACGAGGCCGGCTTCGTCGAGGACACCCTCGCCGCCATCGCGGGCCGCACCGTCCACGCCTACCACACCGAGGGCGCGGGCGGCGGCCACGCCCCCGACATCATCACCGTCGTCTCCCAGCCGCACATCCTGCCGTCCTCCACCAACCCCACCCGCCCGCACACCGTCAACACCGTCGAGGAGCACCTCGACATGCTGATGGTCTGCCACCACCTCAACCCCGCCGTGCCCGAGGACCTCGCCTTCGCCGAGTCCCGCATCCGGCCCACCACCATCGCCGCGGAGGACGTGCTCCACGACCTCGGCGCCATCAGCATCATCAGCTCCGACTCCCAGGCCATGGGCCGGATCGGCGAGATCGCGCTGCGCACCTGGCAGACCGCGCACGTGATGAAGCGCCGCCGCGGCGCCCTGCCCGGCGACGGCCGCGCCGACAACCTCCGCGCCCGCCGCTACGTCGCCAAGTACACCATCAACCCGGCCATCGCCCAGGGCATGGACGGCGAGGTCGGCTCCGTCGAACCGGGCAAGCTCGCCGACCTGGTCCTGTGGGAGCCGGCGTTCTTCGGCGTGAAACCCCGACTCGTCCTCAAGGGAGGACAGATCGCCTACGCGCAGATGGGCGACGCCAACGCCTCGGTCCCCACGCCCGAACCCGTCCTGCCCCGGCCGATGTTCGGCGCGACCGGCGCCGCGCCCGCCCGCAACTCCGTCAACTTCACCACCCAGGCGGCCCTCGACGACGGGCTGCCCGAACGCCTCGGCCTGGCCAAGCCGTTCACGGCCGCCCACGGCACCCGCGGGATCACCAAGGCGGACATGCGGGAGAACGACGCGCTGCCCCGGGTGGAGGTCGACCCCGACTCCTTCACCGTGCGGATCGACGGCGAACCCGTGGAGCCCGCCCCGGCCACCGAACTGCCCATGACCCAGCGGTACTTCCTCTTCTGAAGGACGCCGTGACGACCACCGGGAACGGTCCCGCCCCGCAGCCGGCGGCCCGCGCCGCCCTGCTGCTCCTGGCCGACGGCCGCTTCCCGGCCGGCGGGCACGCCCACTCCGGCGGAGTGGAGGCCGCGGTGGCCGCCGGACGGGTGCGCGACGCGGCCACGCTCGCGGACTTCTGCCGCGGCCGGCTGCACACCACAGGACTGGTCGCCGCCGCACTGGCCGCGGCGGCGACCGCCGGGGCCGACCCCACCGCCCTCGACACGGCGGCCGACGCCCGCACCCCCTCCGCCGCGCTGCGCGCCTCCTCCCGCCGACTGGGCCGCCAACTGCTGCGCGCCGCACGGACGGTGTGGCCCGCGCCGACGCTGGAAGCGCTCGCCGCGGCCGCTCCCCGCGGCCTCCACCAGCCGGTCGTGCTCGGTGCCGTGGCGGCCGCGGCCGGCCTCCAGCCGCACGACGCCGCGCTCGCCGCCGTGCACGACAGCACCACGACGCCCGCCACCGCCGCCGTGCGGCTGCTCGGCCTCGACCCCTTCCACGCGGCGGCCGTGCTGGCCGATCTGGCCGCCGAGGTGGACGAGGTCGCCGAGCGGGCCGCCCGCTGCGGGCTGCGCGCCGCCACCCACGGCCCGGCCGCGCTGCCGGCGGCCTCCGCCCCGCTGCTGGACCTCACGGCGGAGGCGCACGTCCGCTGGCCGGTCCGGCTCTTCGCGTCATGACCCGCCGCGCCGCCCGAACACACGGCCTCGCCCCGCGAACCGAGCCCGCGGCGGCCCTCGCCGACGTCATGCCGCTCGGCCTCCGGACCGGCTCCGACGGCCCCACGGCCCGGCGAAGGGGCCCGACCCGACGACCCCCGGTCCGAAGAGCAGCGACGACGTCCGACGTGACGACGTCCGACGCGAAGGGGTCGGACGCGAAGGGGGCGGACGCGAAGGAGTCCGACGCGAAGAGGTCCGACCCCGAGCCGTTCGGTACGAAGCCGTTCGGTACGAAGCCGTTCGACCCGGCCCGTGTCCGGCGGACGGGGCCCACCGAGAGGAGCAGACGATGCACCGTGACCACCCCGAGGTGTTCCCCGAGCGGTACGCCGCCGGCGTGCCCGAGGGCGGGCGGGCGCTGCGGATCGGGCTCGGCGGCCCGGTCGGCTCCGGCAAGACCGCCACGGTGGCGGCGCTGTGCCGGGCCCTGCGGGACCGGCTGCGGATCGGCGTGGTGACCAACGACATCTACACCCGCGAGGACGCCGACTTCCTGCTGCGGCAGGCCGTACTGCCGCCCGAGCGGATCACCGCCGTCGAGACCGGGGCCTGCCCGCACACCGCCATCCGCGACGACATCTCCGCGAACCTGGAGGCCGTCGAGGAGCTGGAGGAGGCGGTGGGCCCGCTCGACCTGGTCCTGGTCGAGTCCGGTGGCGACAACCTCACCGCCACGTTCTCCCGGGGCCTGGTCGACGCGCAGATCTTCGTCATCGACGTGGCCGGAGGTGACGACATCCCGCGCAAGGGCGGCCCCGGCGTCACCACCGCGGACCTCCTCGTCGTCAACAAGACCGATCTCGCCCCGCACGTCGGCGCCGACCTGGCGCGGATGGCGCGCGACGCCGTCGCCCAACGCGGAACCCTGCCCGTCGTGTTCACCTCCGTCCGGGCCGCGGGCGGCATCGACCCGGTGACCGCCTGGGTCGGGGAGCGGCTCGCCGCGTGGTCCACGGCGCACGCGTGACCGGCACGCTCGCCGGGAGCGTCGCGGCGGGAAGCGGCGTCGCGGACCACGGCGCGGGGGATCGCGGTGTGACGGGTCACGGCGCGGCGGATCGCCGGCCCGCAGGGGTGCGGGCCGTGGCACGGATGCGGGCCGAGCCGGACGGGCGGGGCGGCACCGTGCTGCCGCTGCTGGCGGGGGAGGGGCCGCTCGCGCTGCGCCGCACCCGGGCCGTGGGGGACGGCGCGCACGTCACCGTCGTCGGTGCGATGTCCGCGCCGCTGGGCGGGGACCGGCTGCGGATCGAGGCCGAGGTGGCGGCGGGCGCCCGGCTGACCGTGGGCGCCTCGGCGGCGACGGTGTCCCTGCCGGGCCCCCACGGGGAGCGGGCCGGGTACGAGGTGCGGCTGCGGGTGGGTGAGGGAGCCGTCCTGCGCTGGCTGCCGGAGCCGGTGATCGCCGCCCGGGGCAGCGACCTGCGGACGGCCACCACCGCCGACATCGCCCCGGGCGGCTGTCTGGTGCTGCGCGAGGAGCAGGTGCTGGGCCGGCACGCCGAACCGTCCGGCCGGCTCGAAGCCCGTCTCACCGTGCGTCACGCCGGCGCGGACCTGCTCGACCAGGAGCTGCGCTTCGGCCCCGGAACCGCACCCGGTTGGGCGGGGCCGGCGGTGCTCGGCGGCCACCGCGCCGTCGGCCAGCTCCTGCTGGCGGCGCCGGAGCCGGTCCTCGCGGCGGTCCTGGCCTCGGCGGACGAAGCGGGCACGGCGGTGACGGAGGACGGCCCGGACGGCGCCGGCCTGGCGGCCCTCACCCCGCTGGCCGGTCCGGCGCTGCTGGCCACCGCGCTCGCCGTGGACGGCCGCCGGCTGCGCCGCCTGCTCGACGCGTACCTGGCACTGTTCGACGCGGCGGTGCGCTCCTGGTGAGAGACACGGCCATCGGACCGACGGTCGCCCCGCCTGCCCGCCTGCCCGCCTGCCCGCCTGCCCGCCTGCCCGCCTGCCCGCCTGCCCGGCCCACCTGAGTGCCCGGACGTGTCCGGAGGTGCCCCGACCCTGCCCAGCGCTCTCCGCGCTGACGGAACGTGAAGCCTGTGGTTCGGCCGTCACGGGGTGACCGCCAGCTCCAGGTAGGCGGCGAACAGGACGAGGTGCACGCCGCCCTGGAGGACGGTCGCCCGGCCGGGGACCACCGTCAGGGTGCTCACCACCAGCGTCAGGGTCAGCAGCACCATGTCCGTGGGGTCCAGGCCCAGGACGAGGGGGCCCGACATCCAGAAGGAGGCGACCGCGACCGCCGGCACCGTCAGGCCGATACTCGCCATGGCCGAGCCCAGCGCGAGGTTGAGGCTGGTCTGCACCTGGTCCCGCCGGGCCGCCCGGAGCGCCGCGATCGACTCGGGCAGCAGCACCAGCAGCGCGATGATCACGCCGACCACGGCGTGCGGCAGCCCGACGGCGGCCACCCCGGTCTCGATGGTGTGCGAGACGCTCTTGGCCAGGCCCACCACACCCACCAGCGCCAGCGCGAGCAGCACCAGGCTGGCCAGCACCCGGCGGCGGGACGGCTGTGCCACCTCCTCGTGCCCGTCGCCGGCCGCGCCGTGATCGCGGCTGACGGGGAGGAAGAACTCCCGGTGCCGCACCGTCTGCGTGGCGACGAACAGCCCGTAGAGCGCCAGCGACGCGACCGCCGCGAAGACCAGCTGGGACGAGGAGAACTCCGGCCCGCGCCGACTGGTGGTGAACCTCGGCAGCACCAGGCTGAGGGTGGCGAGCGTGCCCACGGTCGCCAGCGCGCCGCCCGTCCCCTCCGGCTGGAACACCGCCAGCCGGTGCCGCAGCGCGGCCATCGTCAGGCACAGGCCGACGATCCCGTTGCAGGTGATCATCACAGCGGCGAAGACGGTGTCGCGCGCCAGAACGGGCCCCTTGGAACCGCCGTCGGCCATGAGGGTGACGATCAGCGCCACTTCGATCACCGTCACCGCGACGGCCAGCACCAGCGAGCCGAACGGCTCCCCCACGCGGTGGGCGATCACCTCGGCGTGGTGCACCGCGGCCAGGACGGCCCCCGCCAGCACCACCGAGGTGACCGCCACCACCGGGACGGACAGCGAGCGCCCCCACACGGCTGCCAGGAGGGCGACCGCCAGCACCGGGGCCGCCACGGTCCACCGCGCGGCGAGGGATCGCAAGCGCTCGGCCATGCCCCGATGCTCCACCGCCGCCGCGCCCACGGCGACTCCGGCGCCCCCAGCCGGGGGTGCGGCGCCGCTCCGGCGCGGCTGCGGCGGACGGCGGACCGCACCGGGCCCACCGGGCTGTCTGGGTTGCGGACCGCTGCCGCGCGTCTGCCGACGTGACAGGCACCCGCTTCCGCGGCAGCCCGAGCGGCCCCGCGAGGCCGAGCATCCGACTGCTCAGGGCAGCCGGGCCGGCGGCCCTCCGGCGGCGGCCAGCTCGTCGACGAGAGCGCGGGCCAGGTCCGACGGCCGGTGCGCGGTGAGCACCTCCACGCGGTGGACGAGGCGCGGTTCGACCAGGGGTACCGCGCCGTCGCCGGCCACCGAGCGGGGGAGCAGGGCCAGACCCTGGCCTGCCTCGGCGAGGGCGCGCAGGGCGGTGGGGTCGGCGCCGTCGCAGTGGACGGAGACGGGGAACCCGCCGCCGGTCGCGGCCCGCAGGGGCGCCAGCGGAACAGCCCCGGAGGCGTCCAGCCAGAGCGCGTCGGCCAGGTCCGCCAGCCGCAGCCCGGCGCGTCCCGCGAGCGGATGGCCGGGCGGCAGCACCACGCACAGCGGCTCCTCACTCGCGGATGTCACCCGGAGCCCGGCCGCCCCGGTACGCGCAGCGGATCGGTGGGCGCGGCCACCCCGGCGACGAACCCGACGTCCAGCGCACCCGCGCCGCCGCCCGCACCCGTACGTGCGCCCGTCCCCTGGTCCGCTGCCTCGCTCTCGCGCTCCGGCGCGAGCAGGTCCCGCACCACCCCCGCGGTGTCCGCCCAGCGCACCGAGACCCGCGCCCGCGGCGCACCCGCCCGGACCCGGGCCAGCGCCCCGGCCGCCGCCGGGCCGAAGGCCAGCGGCGCGGCTCCCAGCGCGAGGCGGGCCCGCGGCGAGCGGGCCACCCGCACCACGTCGGCGCGGGCCGCGGCGAGTCGGGCGAGCAGCGGTCCGGTGTGGTCGAGCAGGCGCGCGCCGGCCTCGGTGGGCACCACGGGGCGGCGGCTGAGCAGCGGGACGCCGAGGTCGGCCTCCAGGGCGGCGATGTGCTGGGAGACGGCCGACTGCGTGTAGCCGAGCGCGCGGGCGGCGGCCGAGAACGAGCGCAGCCGAGCGACCTCCCCGAAGGTGCGCAGCAGATGCGGGTCCATGGTCATCAGTATCCCTGATGGACCGGCAGCAAATCATCGTTGGACGTGATGTGCTGACGGGGCCGAGGATCATCCGTATGACGACCCCGACGACCGCCTCCCCGTCCGACGCGGCCGGTCCCGCCGCCTGTCCCGCCCTCCCGCCCCGGCCCGCGCGGATCGCCCTCGTCGGCGACCGCAGCGCCTCCGTCCGCTCCCACCAGCGCGTACCCGGGCTGCTCCGCGCCCTGCGGGACCGCCACGGGCTGCCCGTCGACGGCTACTGGGTCCCGACGCCCGACGCCGAACTCCCGGGCGCCGTCGCGGGGTTCGACGCGGTGTGGCTGCTGCCGGGCAGCCCGTACCGCAGCGAGTCCGGTGCCCTCGGCGCGGTGCGGGCCGCCCGGGAGGAGGGCGTCCCCTTCCTCGGTACCTGCGGCGGGTTCCAGCACGCGCTGCTGGAGTTCGCCAGGAACGTGTGCGGTCTCACCGGCGCCCGGCACGCCGAGAACGACCCCGAAGGCGACCCCGACGACCTGCTCATCGCCCCGCTGACCTGCTCGCTTGCCGGCCGGGAGGGCAGGCTGCGCACCGTACCGGGCAGCCTTGCCGAACGCCTTCTCGGCAGCCGGGAGACCGTGGAGCGCTTCCACTGCGCCTACGGGCCGGTCCCCGGACCCCTGCCGCGCCTGGAGGCGGCCGGGCTGCGCTTCACCGCCCACGACCCGGACGGTGAGCCCCGGGCCGCCGAACTCCCCGCCCACCCCTTCTTCCTGGCCGCGCTCTTCCAGCCGGAGCTGGCCGGCGACGGCACCGTCGCGCACCCCTTCGTCCGAGGACTGGCCGAGGCCGCCGTCCGACACGCCGCCGCACGGCCCTGACGCCCCTCCCGCGACGGACGCGCACCCGCCCATGGTCCACGGCAGCGGACGGCGGCCGTCTGGCAGACTGCCGTGATGGACGCTCGCGACGACGCCCCCGGCCCGGCAGGCGGCGGCGGTGTACCCGGCAACGGTTCGGCGGGGTGCGAAGGCCCGGTGGCGGAGGGCAGGTACGCGCGGGTGGAGCGGGAGCGGCGGTTCCTGATGGGGCGGGCTCCGGAACCCGCGGCGGCCGTCACCGTCCGCTCCATCACCGACCGGTACCTGGACGGCACCCGTCTGCGGCTCCGGTATGTCCAACACCTTGATGGACGGCGGGAGTTCAAACTCACGCAGAAGATCCCGGCCGGACGGCCCGGCCCGGTCCAGGGCCTGATCACCAACACCTACCTGTCGGCCGACGAGTACCGGGTGCTGGCCGCGCTGCCGGGCGCGCTCCTGGCCAAGCGGCGCTGGAGCGTACCGCCCCTCGGCGTCGACGTGTTCGAGGGCGCTCTGCGCGGACTGGTGCTGGCCGAGGTCGAGTTCGCCGACGACGTCGAGGCCGCGGCGTTCACGCCCCCGCCCGGGAGCGTGGCCGAGGTGACGGACGACCAGCGCTTCACCGGCGGCCGGCTCGTCCGCACCGCACGCCCCGAACTGCTGCGATGGATGGCCGGGTTCGGCCTCGACGCCGACACCGCCGCGCGCTGAGCCCGTCACCGCGAAGCCTCCGCCGGCACCCGCGAAAGCAGGGAATCGACGGTTCGTCATCAATCGGCCACCGGTGTCCGGGGTGGAGCCGAGGTGTGGCCGACGAGCGCCACGGGCCGGGCCGTCAGGCCCGGTCCGTCGCCCGGTGTCGGCTGTCTTAGAGCCCCGTTCAGTCCGCGACTGGCTCCACGCGGGGCTGTGCGAAGCGCTGGTAGTCCTTCGTGTCGAGCGCCAGCGAACGGTCCAGCCGGGCCGCGTTGAAGAAGATCTCCTCGTTCTCCAACAGGTCCGGATCGACGACGAGTTCCAGCTTCTCGTCGAACGAGAACGGCAGCACCGTGCCGCTCACGCTGCCGGCCAGCCGCTCGGCGGCCTCGCGGGCGGCGAAGGAGACGTACGTCCCCTCCAGCAGCGCCTTCACGGCGTTGAGATCCACCCGCCGGTCGCCGGGCACCACGGCGAGCACGTAACGGGTCACCTTCTTGCCCACCTTGACCATCACCACGATGCACTTCGCGGCCTGTGCGAGGGAGTTGCCGCGCAGCTCGCTCACCCGCTCGGTGCCGCCCTCCGGTTCGTGGTCGATGACGCGGTACAGGGCGCCCTGCTCGTCCAGTAGCGCGACCAGCCGGTCGTACGTCTCGTGCTCGCTCATGCCCGTCCTCGGGATCGTGTCGGGTCCTCCGTGCGGGGGGGGCTCATCGCGCGAACGTGTCGGCGAACGCGGCCCGGGCGGGGGAGTCCCCGCGCCGGTCCAGCACCGCGAACACCGCCTCGTCCACGGCCTGGTGGAAGCGCCCACCGGGCCGCAGCAGCGCGGCGAAGGCCGCCGCTACCCTGGCGGGGTCGTTGCGGAACACCCCGCAGCCCCACGCGCCCAGCACCAGCCTGCGGTAGCCGCATCCCACGGCCACCTCCAGCACCCGCTCGGCGCGTGCGTCGAGCGCCGGCCCCAGCAGCTCCGCCCGCTCCGGCATCGTACGCCGCACCACCCCGGCGTTCGGCGCGGGCGAGGTGAGGAAGCCCGCGCTGAACGGCTCCGCGAGCAGCCGGCCGCGGTCGTCGCGGAACACCGGTACGGCGGGGGAGTGGATCACCCGGTCGCTGTAGAAGGGGTCCCGTACCTCGCGGTGGTGGCCGTAGAACTCCGGCACCCGCAGCAGGCAGGGGTACAGCGCCGAGCTCCGGCACAGCGCCTCCTCCTGCGCCTGCGCGCCGTTCACGTAGCCGCCACCGGGGTTGCGGGCCGAGGCGAAGTTCAGCACCGCGAGCGCACCCGACCGGGTCCCGCCGCCGTGGACGAGGCGCCGCGCCGCGGCCGTACTGCTCTCACCGGTCACCGTGCACACCGTCCCCGGCCCCGCCCTCGGTCCTGCCGCCGGACCGTCCAGCGGCACCGGCTCGGGCCCGAACAGCCGCGTGCCCGCTGCCGCTTCGGCCAGCGCCCCGCCCACCTCGTGCCATCGCCCGTCCGGGCCGGTGTACCCGCCCTCGGTGAAGATCCGCTCGTTCTCCCGGGCGATGCTCCGCAGTCGCGCGCTCATGGCGGCCCACCGTACGGTCCGGCCCCCACCTGCGGCGACCTCTTTTCCCGGGGCCGGGCGGCGGCACGGGCGGCCCCCGCTCCTCCGCCCCGGGCCTGACGGCCGGCCGCCCATCCCGGTCGAGAGGAGCCCGCGCCGGAACCGTGAGATAGTCGGGGAACCCGCGCGGTCCGCGGGCACGGGCCGCGGCGGTGCCCGTCACGCACGCGGAAGCGCCCACCTGTGGGAGGAAACCGTGCAGGTGTCCCGCCCGGCCGTGCGGCTGACCGTCATCGTCAACGAGAGCGACCGCTACCACCGCGGGCCGCTCTCGGACGAGATCGTGCGCCGCGCCCGCGAGGCGGGTCTGCCCGGGGCCGCTGTCTTCCGCGGGGTCGAGGGGTTCGGCTCGTCCTCGCTCATCCACACCGACCGGCTGCTGTCGATGAGCGAGGACCTGCCGGTGGCCGTCGTCATCGTGGACGACGAGGAACCGATCCGGCGCTTCGTCCGGCAACTGGACGAGATCGGTGTCGGCGGCCTCGTCGTCCTCGACGCGTGCGAGATCACCCACCACGTCCCCGACCGGCCCGAGGGCGGCTCGTCGGAGGCGGGGCTCTGAGCCCGGCGGGCCCGGAACGTCCGAGGACCACCACCCCTTCTCCCCCTGGGGGACGAGATGCCGATCAGCACCACCGCGGCCCGACTGACCGTCCACCTGTCGGGATCGGCCATGTGGCACCACCGGCCCGCGTACGTCGAGATCGTGCACCGGGCGCTGCACGCGGGCCTCGCCGGGGCCAGCGCCTTCCGTGCCGTCGAGGGGTACGGACGGCACCTGCGGGTCCACCAGGAGCACGTGAGCCGCCTCTCCCACCACGACTCGACCGTTGTGGTCGTCGTGGAGGAGGAGCAGCGCCTGCGCGACTTCCTCGCCGGCCTCTCCGACATCCTCGAAGTGACCGGTGTCGCCGTCGTGGACCCCGTCGAACTCCACCACCCCCGGTCGGCGTGAGCCCGCGGCCGGCTCCCGCGCCACGAACGCGCGCCCCTGGCCCCCGCCGCGACCCCGGGCCGGCCGCCTTGCACCGTGCGTAAGTCGCGATATAGCGTGTTGGCGCCCACCCGCCGTCTGGAGGTCCTCCGTGTCCGAGCCGTCCCCGGCACCGCCGTCCCCCGCACCGTCCGGTGAAGCGCACCTGCGGGCGTCGGACGACGAGCGCGAGTACACCGCCGCCCTCCTCGGCGACGCCCTCGCGGCCGGCCGGATCACCGTGGACGAGCACGCCGACCGCCTGGATTCGGTCTACGCCGCCCGCACCCGCGGCGAACTCGCGCCGCTCACCGCGGACCTGCCCGAACCGCGTCCGGGCGCCGACCTCGCCGTCCCCGGCGACGACGCGCCGGTCATCGCCCTCTTCAGCAAGGTGCGGCGCTCCGGGCAGTGGCCCGTACCCGCGCACACCGTGGTGCGGGCCCGGTTCGGCGCCGTCTTCATAGACCTGCGGCAGGCCGTCTTCACCCGCCGCGCCGTGGTGATCGACGCCGGCTCCTTCTGCGGCAAGGTCGAGATCCTCGTCCCCGACAACGCCGAGGTCTACGACACCGGTTCGGCCGTCTTCGGCAAGCGCTCCGGGGGCGGCCGGCGCGACGAGAAGGCCGGCGAGGGCCCGGTGATCCGGGTCACCGGGCGCTCCGTCTTCGGCCACGTCCGCGTCATGCGCGGCTTCAGGTGGCCCTGGCGGGAGAACCGCTGACGCGTCGGGGGTTCTCCCGCCAGGATCGCTGACGGCTCGCCGGCGGGCCCGGGCCCGGGTCAGGGTCCGGGCCCGGGTCAGGCGGCGCGCCGCTCCAGCCAGCGGTCCTCGGCCGCGTAGTCGAAGAAGTCCAGCGCCGCCGCGCCCCGGGGGAACACCGTCCGCCAGTCCGCCCCGCGCACCGCGTCCGCCAGCCACGCCACGGTCTCCGGCAGCGACTCCTCGTAGGTGGTCACCGCCTGGTAGCCCAGCGCCCGGGCCGCCTCCGACATGTCCATCACCAGCGGGTACGGGAGCGCCCACGGCGAGTCGCCCACCGCGCCGACCGGCGGAGGCCCGTCCACCAGCACCGTCTCGGAGCCGTGGCCCATGACCGCGTCGATCGCCGCGCCGATCTCCGCCACCGTCGGCACCCGCGGGTCGCCCGCGTTGAGCACCCGCGAGCCGGGGGTGCGGGCCGCCAGCCGGACCAGTTCGGCGAGGTTCGCGGTGTGCGCCGGGTGGAAGCGGCTGCCGCCGCCGTGGGCGAGGACGCGGACCGGGCGCTTGTCCAGGGCCCGCTGGACGAAGAACAGCTCGCGCGGGATCGGGCTGTGCGGGCCGTGGACCGCGCCGGCCCGCAGCGGCGTCGTCGGCAGCCGGTCGCCCGCCGCCAGCAGCTCCCGCTCAAGCTCCACCTTGCGGGTGCCGTACGTGTCCGGGCCCGGCGCCACGGTGGGCTGGGCCTCGGGCACGGGCACCGGGTAGCGGGGGAAGCCGTCCGGCTCCTCCTGGGTGTCGAAGCCCCGGCCGGCGTCGTCCACGTAGACCGCGGCGCTGGAGACCACCACGGCCGAGCCGATCCGGTCGGCCAGCGACAGCAGCTGCCGAGCGTCGGCGCCGTCGTAGGCCACGCAGTCCAGCAGGACGTCGCAGCCCTCGCCGAGCGCGGCGGCCAGTGCCCCGGTGTCGGCGCGGTCGACCCGCACCGTCCGCACCCCCGGCGGCCACCCCTCGTCGGCGCCGCCGCCCCGCGAGGCGGCCGTCACCTCCCAGCCGTCCTCCGCGAGAGTCCGTACGGCCCGTCGGCCGATCTGTCCCGAAGCGCCGATCACGAACGCGGTTCCTGTCATGGTCGGACGCTACGCCCCGAGCCGTCCCGGACGGCAGGGCCGTTCGCCCGGCGCGAATCCGCGCCGGGCGAAAACCGGGCGCGGCGGGACGCGGGGCCGGGAGAGCCTCCTACGCGTCGGGGTCGCGCGCGATCCAGCCCGGTGAATCGAGCCGGATCGCACCGTCCCCGACGAGCGGTCGGAGCGTCTCCTCAAGCGCTGAGAGTGATGCCGCCCCCACCTGCTCCTCCCACTGCGCACGCAGCTCCTCGAAGATCGCTTCGCCCTGTCGTAGCAGCGCCAGTCCGTGCTCGGTGACGCGAAGTCGCGTCCGTCGACGGTCGGCCGAGTCGGGTCGGCGCGCCACGTAGCCGCGTTCCTCCAGCGCGGCGATCGTCTTGGCGGCCGCTTGCCTGGTCACCGACATTCTGCGGGCGAGCTCGGTGGCGCTGTCGGCGCCGGACAGGATCGCGTGGAGGGCGAAGTCGTGCACCGGCCGTACGTCCTCGAACCCGCGCTCGGCGAGTTCCGCGGTGGCTCGATCCGCCAGGGTGCGGAATCCGGCGAGCAGGAGGAGGGCGAGGTCGGCGCCTGATCTGGACATGCGGCCAGCATATGGCCACTTTTGACATGGGCAACCTGGTTGCCTACTTTGGTTGGCAACCAGGTTGCCTAATGGGGAGCTTCCCGTGACCACGACCACGCCATCCGGCGCGACCCTTCCCGGCGTCGCGCATCACCTCGCCGACGTCAACGGAACACAACTGCACTACGTCTCCGCCGGTACCGACGGCTCTCCGATCCTGCTGGTGCACGGCTGGCCGGAGACCTGGTGGGCGTTCCGCAAGCTGATTCCGCCGCTCGCGCGGGCCCACCGGGTCTTCGCCGTCGACCTCCGCGGGTTCGGCGACTCCAGCAACGCCGACACCGAGTACGGGGAGGCGGTCGCGGCCGAGGACCTGCACCATCTCGTCGAGCACATCGGCGCGGGCCCCGTCCACATCCTCTGCCAGGACATCAGCGGCGGCACGGGCTTCCGCTTCGCGGCAACGCACCCCGAGGACGTCATCAGCTTCACCGGAGTCGAGACGGCCCTGGCCGGTTTCGGACTCGAGGCTCTCGCCGACGTGAACAACCACGGCTCCTGGCACGTCGGATTCCTCAGCACCCCGGGGGTGGCCGGAATGCTCCTGCCGGGCCACGAGCGCGAACTCCTGGCCGACTGGGCCTTCCCGCTGATGAACGGGACGGAGGGCTCCATCGGCGAAAGCGACGTCGAGGAGTTCGTTCGGAGCTACGCGCGCCCGAACGCCTGGCGAGGTACGGAGGGCCTCTACCGAGGCGTTCTCGCCGATGGCGGCGCGACCAGGGCTCTGGCCGAGTCGCACCCGATCACCGTCCCGGTGCTCACCGTCGAGGGTGCCGGCGGGAGAGGGATCACCGAGACGACCTTCCGCCAGGTGAGCGCCGGCGAGGTCACGTCGGTGCGTCTTGAGGGGGTCGGACACCTGATCGCACAGGAGGCTCCCGAAGCGCTCGCGGCCGCGATCCTGGAGTTCACCGCGAGGGTCGACAACACGTAGGCCCGAGCGGCGTCGGCTCTGGTCGCCGCCCCGGCGAGGCGAGAGGGACGCCGGCCGGACGCCCCGGCCGTGGCGCCGCGGCGAGCCCCGACGCCGTCCCGGCCCCTCCCCGCCGCCGCGCCGCCCCGCCCGCCGGGCGGCAGAACGCCGGCGCCCGGGCTGAGCCCGGACGCCGGCGCGGCGGCGGATCGGAGACGGCGGCGGATCCGAGACGGCGAAGGGGGGAGGAGTCAGCCCTGGCCGCTGCGCGCCCGCAGCGACGCCAGGTAGGCGTTGTACGCGGCCAGCTCCGCGTCACCGTCCCGGTCCGCGGCCCGGTCCTTGCGGCGCTCGTGGCGCTTCTCGGTGACGTACCACTGGAAGAGCAGCGCGATCAGCACCACCACCGAGGGGACCTCGCTGAACGCCCACGCGATGCCGCCGGCGGAGGTCTGGTCGCTGAGCGGGTCCACCCCGAGCGAGGCCGGCGGGTGCTCGAACGTCGAGACCATCGGGGAGCTGGCCATCATCAGCGCGATGCCGAAGAACGCGTGGAAGGGCATGCCCGCGAAAAGCTCCAGCATCCGCATCACGTAGCCGGGCCGGTGCGGGCCCGGGTCCACGCCCATGATCGGCCAGAAGAAGACCAGGCCGACCAGGAGGAAGTGCACCATCATCGCGATGTGCCCGGCCTCGCTCCGCATCAGCGTGTCGAAGATCGAGGTGAAGTACAGCCCGTACAGGCTCGCGATGAACAGCGGAATGGTGAACGCCGGATGCGTGATGACCCGCATGTAGCGGCTGTGCAGCAGCTTCACCAGCAGCTCGCGCGGGCCGAGCCGCCCCCGCCCGGCGGCCGGCAGCGCCCGCAGCGCCAGTGTCACCGGCGCGCCCAGCAGCAGCAGGATCGGCGAGAGCATGCTGAGGATCATGTGCTGCACCATGTGCACGCTGAACATGGCCATGCCGTACGTGTTGAGCTTGGTGCACATCGTCAGGCCGATGGTCACCACCCCGGCGGCGAAGGCCACGGTCCGCCCCACCGGCCAGGCGTCGCCGCGCAGCCGCAGCCGCACCACCGCCGTGCCGTACAGGACGAGCAGAACCACGCACAGCGCCAGGAAGAACGGGTCGCCGCCGAAGGCCAAACCACGGCCGAGGGTGAAGGGCGGCAGCTCCGCCGGCATGCCCGGCATGCCTGGCATCGCCAGCCCCACGTGTTCCATCTGCTGTCCCTTCGACCGCCCGCCGGGCCCGATCTGCCCGGGTCCACCCTAGAACCGCCCCCCGCCGCCTCAGCGGCCGGGGGCGGGCACACCGCCGCGCGGCGCGCCGGGTCAGCGGTGCGGGGAGGTCACAGGACGCACTCGGCCTCGGTGTACCGCTCGGCCGGCACGGTCTTGAGCTGCTCGACCGCCTCGGCGAGCGGGACGAGGGAGATCTCGGTGCCGCGCAGCGCCGTCATCATGCCGAACCGGCCGCTGTGCACGGCCTCCACCGCGTGCCAGCCGAACCGGGTGGCCAGCACCCGGTCGTAGGCGGTCGGGGTGCCGCCGCGCTGGACGTGGCCCAGTATCACCGGCCGGGCCTCCTTGCCGAGGCGCTGCTCCAGCTCCACCGACAGCTGGTTGGCGACCCCGGAGAACCGCTCGTGGCCGTAGACGTCGGTCGGGCCGGAGGAGAACTCCATCGTGCCCTCGCGCGGCTTGGCGCCCTCGGAGACGACCACTATGGCGAACCGCTTGCCCGCCTCGAAGCGCTTGCCGACGACGTCGGACAGCTCCTGCACGTCGAACGGACGCTCCGGGACGACGATCGCGTGCGCGCCCGCGGCCATGCCGGAGTGCAGCGCGATCCAGCCGGTGTGCCGGCCCATCACCTCGACGATCAGCACCCGCTGGTGCGACTCGGCGGTGGTCTTCAGCCGGTCCAGGGCCTCCGTGGCCACCGTGACGGCCGTGTCGAAGCCGAAGGTGACGTCGGTGGAGGCGATGTCGTTGTCGATCGTCTTGGGCACGCCCACGATGGGCAGGCCCGCGTCCGACAGCAGCCGGGCGGCCTTCAGCGTGCCCTCGCCGCCGATCGGGATGATCGCGTCCAGGCCCAGGTCGCGCACGTGGCCGCGGGCCTGCTCGACACCGCCTCGCAGGTGCGCCGGCTGGACCCGGGAGGACCCGAGGATGGTGCCGCCGCGGGCCAGGATGCCGCCCACGGCGTCCAGGTCCAGCTTGCGGTAGTCGCACTCCAGCAGGCCCTTCCACCCGTCGTGGAACCCGATGACCTCGTCCCCGTGGTCGACCACGGCGCGGTGCACCACGGAACGGATGACGGCGTTGAGTCCGGGGCAGTCCCCGCCGCTGGTCAGGACACCAATACGCATTGCTCTCGCTACTCCCGCAACTCAACCGGAACTCAACCGGACGGCCGGACTCCGTCGTCCGGGTGGACCGCAGCACAGCTTACCGAGCGGTCGCCGGACGCCTTCACTGCGACCGTAGTGCGGACACCTGGCGGACATCCGAAGGAAACCTGAACAGTGGGCGGCGCCGACCGGGGGCGGGGGTGGCCGCGACTCGGGACAGGTCGCCCACGGCCGCCGGAGCGTCTGGCGAAAGGCCAGTTCAGGGTGGTGGAAACAGCGGCGGCGCCGGCCCCGGGAGGGGTGCCGGCGCCGCCGTGGCGGGTGTCAGGCCGGCTGGACGGCAGCCGCGATGCGCTCGGCGCGCAGTGCCTCGAACCAGCGGTCGTCCACCGGCGGCAGCGCGTTGACGTCGAGGGCCAGCTTGATCAGCAGGTCCGCGATCTGCGGGTTGCGGGCCATCACCGGGCCGTGCATGTACGTGCCGAAGACGGTGTCGTTGAACGCGCCCTCGGTGCCGTCACCGGTGCCGTTGCCCCTGCCCACCCGCAGCCGGGCGAGCGGCCGGGCGGCGGGTCCGAGGTGGGTGACGCCCTGGTGGTTCTCGAAGCCGGTCAGCGGCGGCAGGTTGAGGTGCGGGTCGATGTCGGCGAGCACGTCGCCGACGCAGCGCTCACCCTCGCCGCGCACGCTGACCACGTCCAGCAGGCCGAGGCCCGGCTCCGGG
Source organism: Actinacidiphila yeochonensis CN732 (assembly GCF_000745345.1). NCBI lineage: Bacteria > Bacillati > Actinomycetota > Actinomycetes > Kitasatosporales > Streptomycetaceae > Actinacidiphila > Actinacidiphila yeochonensis. The sequence continues at coordinate 4,679,432 of NZ_JQNR01000005.1, forward strand.
CGGCCGAGGTCGTTGATGAACTCGTGGCCGAGGATCTGGTAGCCGGCGCACACCGAGAAGACGATCGCGCCGTTGGCGACCGCCCGGTTCAGGCCGCCGTCGCGGCGCAGCCGCTCGGCCGCGAGCCGCTGCGGCCGGTCCTCACCGCCGCCCAGCAGGTAGATGTCGCCCGAGGTGGGGATGGGCTGGTCGGAGCGGACGTCGACCCGGGAGACGGGCACCCGGCGCATCTGTGCGCGGCGCTCGACCACCAGCGCGTTGCCCTGGTCGCCGTAGGTGCTCAGCAGGTCCGGGTAGACCCACACCAGGCGCAGGCTGGACTCACTCATTGCGTGCTTCTCCTCAAGCGCTGTCGGGGCGCTGCCGGCCGGCCGGGCCGGTTCCGGGGACGGGGTGCCCCAGGACCGGCCAGCCGGCCGCCGGTCAGTTGCCGACGGTGCGGCGCAGGTCCTGGAAGGCGGTGTAGTTGGCGATGACCTCGATGCGGCCGGGCGGGGAGGCGGAGACCGCCTCGGAGAGGCTGGAGCAGACCTGGAACTGGACCCCGGCCACCTCCAGCCGTACCGCCAGGTCCAGCTTGCGGTCGCCCAGCACCATCACCGGGTGGCCGGCCAGCCGGGTGTAGTCCACGTCCCACAGCCAGGAGGTGTCCGTGCCGTCCGCGCCGCGGGCGTTGACCGAGAGCACCACCGGCGTCGGCGGACCGTCGATCAGCGAGAACGTCTCCAGCCAGCCGGCCGGGTTCTTCGCCAGCAGCAGCCGCAGCTGCCGCTGCTGGTAGACGACCACGTCGTAGCGGCCGGCGACCGCCTGGACGTGGGACATCCGCTCCAGCGCCACCTTCGGGTCGACACCGAAGGCGGCGGCGACGGCGGCGGACATCGCCGCGTTCGAGCGGTTGGCGCGGCCGGGCAGCTGGAGCTGGATCGGCCAGGCCACCCCGTGCGGGTCGACCACGTGGTCGTTGACCATGCCCCAGGTCGGCATGGGGCGGCGGAAGCCGCACTCGCCGCAGAACCAGTCGTCGGCGGGGCGCTGGAGGACGCCGCCGCAGGACGGGCAGGACCACGCGTCGTCCTTCCACGCCTGGCCGGCGGCGACCCACACCACCGTCGGGCTGGAGGAGGCGGCCCAGGTGATCAGCGGGTCGTCGGCGTTGGCGATGACGATCGCGTCGGTGCCGGCCAGGCCCTCACGCCACTTCTCGGCGAGCATCCGGGTCTCGGCGGCTCGGTCGAGCTGGTCGCGGGAGAGGTTGAGCAGCGCGATGGCCTTCGGCGAGACGTCCCGGGCCACGCCGGCCAGGTACTTCTCGTCGACCTCGATGACGCCGAAGCGCGCCTCGGAGCCGCCGGCCAGCGCCGAGGTGATGCCGGCGGGCATGTTGGCGCCCAGCGCGTTGGACACCACGGGCCCGCCGGCCCGCAGCGCCTCTGCGATCAGCCGTGTCGTGGTGGTCTTGCCGTTGGTGGCCGAGACCAGGACGACGTCCAGGTGGCGGGCGAGCCGTGCCAGCAGGTCAGGGTCGAATCTGAGGGCGACCTTGCCGCCGATCACCGATCCGCTGCCCTTTCCCGCCGCGCGGGACACCGCCGCCGCGGCCTTGCCCGCCGTCACGGCCAGCTTGGCCCGTGGCGACAGCGGCTCCGAGTTGCCTGCCATCGTCTCGTCTTCCTCCTCGACTCCGACCGCGAAACCGCCGTGGCGCGCCCGGTCCTGTTCTACCCGGGCGGGCCGTCCGGCCGGCGGCGCGCTCCGATCGCGCCCAGCTTATCGACTTCCGGCCCCCCAGCCGCACGGTACCGCCCCGAACAGCACATACGCTGACACCCATGCGACCCAGCGGCATACCCGGCAGCAAGGGCACCGTCCATCCCGTACGGCGGTTCGGCACCCCGGCGCTGCACGTTCCCGGCGCGGAGGTACCCGAGTTCGGGGCGCCCCTGGCCCAGCTGGTGGAGGACCTGTTCGCCTCCATGTACGCGGCCGGCGGGGTGGGACTGGCCGCCGGGCAGATCGGCGTGTCCCTGCGCGTGTTCGTCTACGACTGCCCCGACGACGAGGACCGGCGCCACCTGGGCCACCTCGTCAACCCCGGCCCGCTGCGCACCGGCGGCGTGGAGGTCACCGGACCGGAAGGGTGCCTGTCGCTGCCGGGCCGGGAGTTCGGCACCCGGCGGTCGGACGAGGCCGAGCTCGACGGGTTCGACGCGTACGGCCGCCCGGTCACCGTGGCCGGCACCGGCTTCTTCGCCCGCTGCCTCCAGCACGAGTACGACCACCTCGGCGGCACCGTCTACACCGACCGGCTGACCGGGCCGCGCCGGCTGCGCGCCCGCTGGGCCGAACGGGGCTGGGCCGGGCCGGGCCGAGGCGCCGGGGAGGCGCCGCCGCGGTCGTGAGGCCCGCCTCCGGCGGGCCCCCGGGCCGTGGGTGCCGCCGGGGGAGCCCGGAGGCGTCACAGGCCGGGGCTGCCCGAGCGGTCGTCCACCTGCGCCAGCCGCCCCCAGAGCAGGTCGGCCAGGGTGCGCACCAGGTCGTCGCGGGAGCAGGGCCGCTCGCTCAGCCACCAGTCGCCGGCCGCGTACATCATGCCGACGACTCCGTGGCCCCACACCAGGGCGGTCTGCCCGGCGTCCGGGCCCAGGTCAAGCCGCTCGGCGATGGCCTCGGCCAGGTCCTCGCCCATCCGGCGCAGCAGCGGCACCTGGTGCCGTCCGACGTCGAAGCCCTTCTCGCCGTCGGCCGCCGGGGTCTCCGCCGGGTGCATCAGGAAGCGGTAGACCTGCGGGTTCGTCTCGATGGCCGACAGGTAGGCGTGCAGGGTGGCCTCGACCCGGTCCCGCCGGTCGCCGGGGGAGTCCAGCGCGGCGCGCAGGGTGGCCAGCAGCGCGTCGGTGTGGCGCTTGGCCAGTGCCCGGTACAGGCCGGACTTGTCGCCGAAGTGCCGGTACAGGATGGGCTTGGTGATGCCGGCCTCGGCGGCGATGGCGTTCATCGACGCCTCGGGGCCGTCGCGCAGCACCACGCGTTCCGCGGCCTCCAGCAGTTGGGTACGCCGCCGCTGCGCCGCTGTCCGCTGGTCCTGCCGCTGCCCGGTCTCCACCGCGTGCCTCCCCGGTCTCCGGTCCGGGACGGCCCGCGCGTACCCCGCGCTCCGGCCGCCCGGGTGCCTGTCGTTGCCGTCGTCCCTGCTCCTGGTCCTGGGCGCAACGTAACACCCCGCGCTGGGGCGACCTGCGGCGCGGCCTCGGGCAACCAGCGAGTTGACATCTCCTACCGAACGGTAACAGACTGCGGTTACCGCAAGTAACTGGCACGTGGAGGGGACGATGGGCGAGTTCTCGTTCGAGCTCAACGAGGAGCAGGAGTCGGTGCGCGACTGGGTCCACGGCTTCGCCGCCGACGTGATCCGCCCGGCCGCCGCCGAGTGGGACGAGCGCGAGGAGACACCCTGGCCGGTGATCCAGGAGGCGGCCAAGATCGGCCTGTACTCGCTCGACTTCTACGCCCAGCAGTACTTCGACCCGACCGGCCTGGGCATCCCCATGACGATGGAGGAGCTGTTCTGGGGTGACGCGGGCATAGCCCTGTCCATCGTCGGCACCGGCCTGGCCGCGGTCGGCGTCCTCGCCAACGGCACCGACGAGCAGATCGGCACCTGGGTGCCCCAGATGTACGGCGACGCCAACGACGTGAAGGTCGCCGCGTTCTGCTCCTCCGAGCCCGACGCCGGCTCGGACGTCGCCGCCATGCGCACCCGCGCCGTCTACGACGAGGCCAAGGACGAGTGGGTGATCAACGGCACCAAGACCTGGGCCACCAACGGCGGCATCGCCAACGTGCACGTGGTCGTCGCCGTGGTCGACCCGGAGCTCGGCAGCCGCGGGCACGCCTCGTTCATCGTGCCGCCCGGCACCAGGGGGCTCTCCCAGGGGCAGAAGTTCAGGAAGCACGGCATCCGCGCCTCGCACACCGCCGAGGTCGTCCTGGCGGACGCGCGGGTGCCCGGCCACTGCCTGCTCGGCGGCAAGGACCGGCTCGACGAGCGGCTGGCCCGCGCCCGGGAGCGGGCCGCGGCAGGAACCGCCGGCGGCGGGGAGCGGGTGAAGAACGCGGCGATGGCCACCTTCGAGGCGTCCCGCCCGGCCGTCGGCGCGATGGCCGTGGGCACCGCCCGCGCAGCCTACGAGTACGCCCTGGACTACGCCAGGACGCGCAGCCAGTTCGGCCGACCGATCATCGACAACCAGGGCGTCGCCTTCCAGCTCGCCGACATGCGCACCCAGATCGACGCGGCCCGGCTCCTGGTGTGGCGGGCCTCCTGGATGGCCGTCGCCGGGCGGCCGTTCACCTCGGCCGAGGGGTCGATGTCCAAGCTCTTCGCCAGCGAGACGGCGAAGAAGGTCACCGCGCAGGCCGTCCAGATCCTCGGCGGCAACGGCTTCACCCGCGATTACCCGGTGGAGCGCATGCACCGCGACAGCGCTATCTACACGATCTTCGAGGGGACCAGCGAGATCCAGCGGCTGGTCATCGCCCGCACGCTGGCCGGCCTGCCGATCCGCTGAACGGGACGGCCGGCCCCGCCCTGCCGCGGCCCGGTGCGGTGTCCGCCCGTCGCCCGCCCGGGGCGTCCTGGCCGTCCCGGGCGGACGGGCGGCGCGGGCGGTCAGTCGTTGCGGTAACCGCGCAGCAGGAACCAGCCGAGCAGCGCCGCTCCGATGACGGAGACAGCGAGCACGGTGCGCATCACCGGGCCCGGCCCGGCCGACTGGCTGACCGCGAGGGCCGTCAGCGCGTGGTGGATCTGCATGGCAACTCCTTCTGCTGGACGCCCCAGCGTAGCCCCGCCTCCCTCGCCGTCCGCCGCAGGGGTGCGGCGAGTCGCCGCGGGCCGTCACGGGCTTCGCGCGTTCCTGCCGGGGGCCGAGCGGGAGGGGTGGGGGAGGGGTGCGGTAGTCGAGCGGGAGGGGCGCGGATCGGGCCGACGTGACGCCGGACACGTCGCTCGGTGCTTCCGACCCCTCACACCACGGGCCCCGGGTCTGCTTCAATATGGGCATGGCCAGCAGCAAGCACACCGGGACGGGGCGCGAAGACCTCGAACCCTTCTGGCCGTCCCGGCAGGAGCACCACTTCGACCGCTGGTGTCGCCGCGCGTCCACCGCGCGGAACCACGCCGCCCGCTGACCCTCCGCCGCCCCGGCCCCTTCTCCCGCCGGGCGTGCCTTGTCAGCACCGCAAGTCGGCCCCCGTTCCGCGCACTCCGGAGTCCTCAACGGCCCCTCGCGCGAAAGAGCCCACGCCATGTCGAACACGTCCCACTTCCCGTCCCTGTCCGCCTCCGTCCCGTCCCCCGCCGGCGTCCCCCACCGCCAGCGGCTGCGCGCCGTCCGGCCCGACGAGGTGCCGCCCGCGCCGGACTTCCTGCCCCCCGGCGCCACCTGGCTCCCCGCGCCGGGCCACGTGCTGCCGGCCCCCGCCGGCGACGTCCCGATGGTCGGCTACCTCGTCCTCGTCCCGGCCGAACGCGGCCTCGGACCGGTCGCCGTGGCCGGGCCGCCGGACCACGCGGCCGCCGAGGTCCGCGAACCGTCCGCCGCGCTCGCCCCGGCCCTCGCGGGCGGCGCGGCGCCCGCGCCGAGTTCGGGCAGCGGCCCGGTGCGGATAGACGGCGAGCGCCGCGTCGCCACCGTGGACGGCCGCCCGCTGGACCTCACCTACCTGGAGTTCGAGCTCCTCGCCCACCTGGTGGCGCACCCGCACCGGGTGCACAGCCGCCGGGACCTGGTCGCCTCGGTGTGGGGCTACGGGTACGTGGGCGACGGCCGTACCGTCGACGTCCACGTGGCCCGGCTGCGGCGCAAGCTCGGCGCCGGGCGCCGAGCCAGCATCGTCACCGTGCGCCGGGTCGGCTACACGTACGCGCCAGCCGCTGGCTGAACCGCCGCCGCTGGGGCGGAGGTTCCCGTGCCGGAGCCGCCGCCCCAGCGGCAACTCCGTGCGTACGGCGACCGGTTCGGATCGAAGGACGCCAAGAGGAGGTCGACCGCTGGGGCGTTCGGGGTCCGGGCCGAACCAGGCGGAGGCGAGCACCGGCGACGGCGCGCGCGGTCCACGGCGGCTCCCCGCGCCCCGCGCTACCGGCGGAGGCCGACCTGGACGACGGCGTGGCGGCCGTTGGTCCGCCACGGAGTCCCCGAGCCGTCGAGTCGCGCCAGGGTGGCGGCGTCGACGCCGACGACCACGTCCGATTTCAGCGTTCGCAGCGCGGTGACGGACGACGGGAAGTGGCCGACCGTCGCGGTGAAGGGCGTGGTCGGCGGCCAGAGCCGGTCGCCCACCAGGCGGCGGTAGTTGAGGTCCCCCTTGAGGATCGTCATCACGGCACCGGTGAACTCGGCCCGCAGGTCCGCGGGCATGTCGTGGAACGGCAGCGGGGCGGAGAGGAACGGGTGCGACCGGACGACGAGCGCGCCGTCGTTCATCGCCTGCCACAGTCGCCCGCCGACCCCCTCGGCGGCCTCGGAGGAAGCGGCGCGCAGGCGTACGACGGAGGCGAGTACGTCGGCCATCGTGGCGTCGGACACGTAGTACGGCTGGGGCTTCACGTACAGGACGACCTGAGCCGCCAGGGTGCGGCTCAGGAGGTGGTCGATCAGCACCAGGTCCGGCAGCAGCTCCCGGCCGGCGTTGTCCGCGACGACGCACACCCGTCCGCCGCTGGTGCGGTCCAGCTCGTCCCAGAGCGTCGCGCTCTCGTCGGCGACAAGGTCGGACGCGATCGGCCCGCCGGCCTCCGCGGTGATCCGGAAGCTGAGGTCCGCGCGGTTGCCCCAGAGGGCGGAGGACAGCAGTGCCCTCGCCCGCCGAGGGTCCGGCAGGCCGTCGAGCCTGCTCAGGGCGGCCAGTTCGTCGTCCACCGCCGTCCCGGCCAACTCCGCGTTCTTGAACGGTGCGAAGGGGTCGATCCCCTGCCAGGCGCCGGGCCGGAAGTACCCGATGGCCTCCAGCAGCCTGCGGTAGAAGTAGCTCTCCGCCCACAGGAACGGCGCCTCGTCCCACGGCCGACCCCACAGGCCCTGTCCCCACTCCAGCCACTGGGCGTGGTCGTGGGCGCTCTCCGCCAGCGGTTCCAGGACGCCGGTGATGCTCTCCGCCAGCAGCCGCTCCACCTCTGCCCGCTCCGCGGGGCCGTACGGCAGCGCGCCGAGGACCTGCTCGACGAGTCTCGGGTGGCGCTCGTGGAACACGCCCCAGGCGAAGGACCCGGGGACATCGCTGTGGATCACGGGTGCGGTTGGCACGTGGGGGCTCGTCTCTCTCGTCATCGGTGGGTGGTGGGGCCGCTGGTGGGTCCGCCGGCCGAGCCGCCGGGACGGCCGGGCCACGGCGCTGCCGGGCCGGCGGCGCCGCCTACCAGGATGGGCCCGCATCCGCGCCGGCCGCTCGGTCCGGCGTGGCGGCCGCGCGATGTCGCCGGGCCGGCCCCGCCGGGCGACTCACCGGTCCCCGACGGTCCTCGGCCGACGCCGCCGCCGGACGCACGCCTGCCCCTGTGCCCGGACGTGTCGCGGAGGGGGAGCCGACGGGTCGTCACGGGACCACGGTGACCGGCCACTTGCCGGCCTTCACCAGTCGTACGGCCACCGAGCCGATGATGCGGTGGCCGGCCCGCTCGGAGGCGCCCACCACCACCGCGTCCGCCGTCAACTGGTCCGCCGCCAGGGCGAGGCCGCTGTAGGGGTCGCCCCGGAAGGTGTGGAACTCCCAGCGGACCCGGAAGGCGCCCTCCGTCCGCCGCACCGCCTGGCGGATCTCGGCCAGCAACTGCTGGGCCACCCCGGAGTCGGCGTCGGGGAACGTCGCCCCGAGCGCGGCGCCGGCGAGATAGGGCTGGACGTAGACGAGGGCGAGCAGGGCGTTCTGCCGCCGGGCCAGCCCGCCCGCGTACGCCGCCGCCCGCCAGGAGGAGCCGGAGCCGTCGAGCCCCGCGACGATCACCTTCGGTCCGTCGGTGCCGCGTTCGAACCGCGTCGGCATCCCCTGCTCCTCCACCTGGTCAGGCTATCGGTCGCGAGCCGGGCGGGTTCACCCCTGTGCGCCCGGCGGTCTCACTCGAACGGCCGTATTGCCACGACATCGGCGCATTTGAGGGGCACGCTGATGGGGAGGAGTGAAGCAGGCGGACACCAGCCGGACATCGGGCCCCGCAGTCGGGCCGCGCCCGCGCACGCCGTCCCGCCCACGCCGTTACCGGGGAGGTCTGCCATGCCGAGCGTGACCACGAACGTGTTCGTCCGCCGCGCGCCCGCCGAGGTCTTCGACTTCCTCGCCGACGCCCGGAACCTCGCGCTCTGGAGCTCCGGCGTCACCTCGGTCGAGTCCACGCACGTCACCCCCGGCGCCGAGGCGGTCTACCGCTACCGCTATCCCGGCCGCCGCCGGGCCCACCGCCTGGAGTGCGCCGCGTACGAGCCCGGCCGTCGCATAGCCTTCCGTGGCCAGCGGATGTGGAGCCCGCTGGGCACGCAGATCCCCCTGTACGCGTTCGATCTGCTGCCGCACGCCGACGGCACCCTGGTGCGGCTCTCGGTCACGAGCTCTCTGACGGCCGCGCTCATCCTGCTGGGCCCGCTGGTCGCGATGGCGTGGCGGCGCGACCTGCCCGCGGACGGGCTGAAGTTCCGCGAGCTGCTGGGCGAGCCGCTCGCCCCCGCGGCGACCGCCCCCGCCGGCCCGGTCTCCGCCTCCGGCGGCCCGGCGGCCCCGGCTCCCGTGGTGACCACCGCCGCCGCGGCGACCCCGGCCGCGACACCCGCGGTGCCCGGTGCGAGCGCCATGCGGACCTCGGCGGCGACGCAGGGATTCGACTACGCTCATTGAGCGTTGAACCACGTTGAACCACTAATAGGCGGGGCGCGCGACCCCCGCCACCTCGCGACCGCCCCGGCCAGGCCACCATCCCGGCCGGGGCTTCCTCGTTCCCGCACGGGACCCGCCGCACGGGACCCGCCGGACGGGTTCCCGCACGGGACCCCGCCGGAAGGGACTCGCGGGGCGGCCGCCGCCACCGGGAACCCGCTGGGCTGAACCTTCGTGGCCTTCGTGGCCTTCGTGCCGGAACCGCGCCCAGCGGCGGTGGTGCGGGCCCCGTCCGCGGGGCGAGGGGCGTTCAAGCGGGTGCGGCGCTCCCGTCCGCGACGGCCTCGCGCGCCCCCCTGTCCGGTCCTGCGCCGTCTGCGGGCCGCGACCCGTCGCCGGCGGTCCCCGTGAACGCCTCCGCCACCAGCAGCAGCCAGGCCAGGTCCGCGTCGATCGAACCGGAGCGCGGCTGCCCCGGCCGCGGTGCCGGAACGGAGGGGCGCGCCGGGCGGGGACGGCGCCCGCGTGCCGCGCGGCCAGCCCGCCGCCAGCGCGGCCGCCTCGCGCGCCGCCGCCTCCCGCGCGGTCGGGACGTGGTCCGTCCCCGCCGCCCCGGGAACCGCGGCCTCGGCCTCCGGCGGGTAGTACGGCAGCAGGCGCAGCCGCCCGTCGTGGATCTCGATCACCCGCCGGTACAGCGCGAACTCCGCCTGCCGCAGACCCGGTCGGCCCGCGCGGCGCGGCTGGGGCAGGGCGATGGCCGGGTGCGCCAGGTACAGCGCCGACCACAGCGGCTCCAGCCTGCGGTGGGCGCGCCGCGCCCGAAGGACCCGCAGCGGAACGGCCAGCACCCGCCCCCACACGGCCGCCGTGGCACCGCCCACCGCCAGCGCCGCGCACGCCAGCGCCAGCACCGCCGACTGGGCGTCCTCCGCGGAGTCCTGCCGGCCGCTGCGCACCACCATGAGCGCGTCGCTGAGCAGCCACAGCGTCCACAGCACGCCCACCGCGCCGCCGGCGGCCATCAGCTTCAGGCCGACCCGCAGCCCGCTCGCCTCGATCCGCCGGGCGTGCCGGGCCATCAGCGTCACGAACAGCAGCAGGCAGCGCACCGCGTACAGGAGGAGGAGCAGGTCGTAGACGGCCAGCAGCCAGCGCCCGGAGCCCGCCGCCTCGGCGGCGCCGCCGAGGCACCGCGGCCGGGCCGACGCGAACAGCGCCGCCTCCAGCACCATCGCGGCCAGCGCCTGCGGGCCCAGCCGCCGCGTCAGGGGCCCCGGCTCGTCCAGCGCCCGGGCGAAGAACGCCAGCGCGGTCAGCCCCGCCATCTTCAGCTCGGCACCCAGCAGCACCGCGGCCGCCGCCAGGCCGCCGCCCGGGCCCGGATGGCGCTCCAGCACGCCGAGGCTGCTGGGCGCCAGGACGAGCAGCGAGGCGCTGACGGACAGCGCGAAGACGCACACGTGGCGCAGCGCCGGGTCGTGCGCGCCCCGGCGGTCCGGCAGCGCCAGGTAGCCGGCGAACCCGATCAGCAGCGCCGCCGCGAGGTAGGTGGCCGCGTCAGTCACGGGCCCCGCCCGTGCGGGCGGACCGTGCGCGCCGCGCGCCGAACACCGACCCCAGCCGCTGTTGCTGACCTCCCGTCAGGAGGGGTGAGCGGGCCTCCCGCTCCGCGCGGGCGCAGATCAGCGAGGCCAGCAGCTCCGCCTCGCGCTCCTGCGGCTCGGAGTAGACGGTCCGCCCGAGCACCTGCCGCACCAGGGCGTCGGGCAGGTGCGGCAGCAGCTGCCGGGTCCCGGCGGCAGGGTCGGGCGCCTGGTCGTGACCGCACACCAGGTGCGCCGCCTCGTGGATCAGGATGTGCCGCTGGTGCAGCTCCGTGGTGCCGGTGGAGTACAGGATGCAGTCCGCATCACCGGTGACGACCAGCAGCCCGCACGGCAGGTCGGGGCGCGCGTCGACGGGGATCACCTCGATGCGCCGGCCCCGCCGCACGGAGAGCCGCTCGACCAGTTCCAGCGCGTCGAACGGCTGCCGCAGCGGCGTGTCCCCGACCGCCCGCCGGTACAGGCCCCACAGCCGCTTGCGAACCGCTCTCTCCCGCACGTCCACCATCCCGCTGCCTCGCGGCGGCCGGCTCGGCCGCCAGGTGCTGACATACCGACGGAACACCCGGGGGAGCGCCCCGTCCGTGCGGGCCGCGCCACCGGCGGGGGAGCGTTCCCTCAGGAGGAGCCCCGCTCCGCCTCGCGCCGGGCGATGAGGTCGATCATGTCGCTGATCGTGCCCATGCCCTCCGGTGAGAGGTTGACCGCGCGCAGCGCCACGCTGCGCACCCCGGCGTCCCGTAGCGCGCCCAGCAGTTCGAGTTCCGCGGCGATCCGCGCGCCCTGCTCGTCGTCGAAGAAGTACGCCACCGGGATCTGGAAGAACCGTGCCAGCGCCTCAAGGTGACGCTTGGTCGGGTTGTCCCGGCGGCCGGTGCGCAACTGCCACAGGTAGGTGGCCGAGAAGCTCTCCCCGGTGGCCTCGCGGCAGGCCCGGGCCACCTCCTCGTGGGTGAACGCCTCGCGGTCGGGGCGGCGTACCACCCGGAAGAGGGCGTCGATCTTCTCCGCGAGCGTCGACGGGGTGCCTCCCCCTGCCGGAACCGAGGAGCTGCCCGCCGGAACCGCGCGGTTCTCCTCCGGCATCGGACCACCACCATCCGCCATGTCCTGGCCTCCCACCCGACCGGGTGCCCATCCTAACCGCGACCGGGCGCCGTCGCGTGGTCGCACCGTGTCGCCGTCGCGCCGCGCGACGCGCGGGGCGGAAACGCCCTGAACGGGAGGGCGTGTGGTAGGTCTCAGGCCAGTGCGCGGCCCGCGCCGCGGTCCGACGTCCACGCCAGGAGGAGCCGTGTCCCAGCCGACCCGCCGTGCCCGCGCCGGGGCCTTCGCGACCGTGCTGGCGCTGTCCGCGGTGGCCGCCGCCGCGGTGCCCGCGGCCGGTACGGTCCCGGGCCGGACGCCGCCGAGGACCGGAGCCGCCCGCGGCGGCCCGGTGCCGCTGCCGCCGCTCCTGCGGGACGACGGCGGCGGCACCCAGCTCGTCACCGCCACCGCGGCCACCACCTCCGCCACCACCGGAACCCTGACCTGGTACCAGCGCACCGGCGGCGTCTGGAGGCAGGTGGGAAGCGCCCCCGTCCGGTTCGGCGCGCACGGCCTGGCCGAGGGCGGCACCCGCGTCCAGGGCACCGGGACCACGCCGACCGGGCTGTACGGGCTGCCGTTCGCGTTCGGCGGCTCCGCCGCGCCGGCCGGAACCACGCTCGCCTACCGCCGGGTCACCCCGACCGCCTGGTGGTGCGAGGACAGCGCCTCCGCCGCCTACAACCGCTGGACCGACCCGCTGCCCACGGACTGCCGAGGCGGCGAGTCCGAGCACCTGGCCGACTACCCCGTCCAGTACGCGCGGGCCGTCGTCATCGGCTTCAACTACGCCAAGCCGGTCAAGGACCGCGGCGCCGGCATCTTCCTGCACGTCAACGGCGCCGGAGCCACGGCGGGTTGCGTCTCCGTCCCGGCCGGCGCCCTGGCCCGCGTGCTGGCCTGGCTCGACCCGGCCCGCAAGCCGCACATCGCGATCGGCACCACCGGCGGCGCCACCGCCGTCACCGGATACTGACGGCAGGCGCGGAGGCCGACGACGGACGGCCCGCCGTTACCGTCGGCCGGGGGCCGGCCGGCGCGCGCAGACGCCCGCCCGGCGGTCGGCCGTGCGTCGAAGGAACCTGTGCCAGGGCGGTTCTGACGGTGCGTCAGTCCGTTTCGGCCGGCAGGGCGTACAGCTCCGGAAGGTTCACCACGACCGCCTCCTGCGTGCTGCGGGCGATGACCACCACGGCCTCCTCGCCGGGGTCGGGGTTCTCCTCCCGGTGCGGCACGAAGGGCGGGACGAAGACGTAGTCGCCGGGGCCGGTGCGCAGCCGCACCTCCCGCGGCCCCGCTCCGGAGTCGTCGAGGAAGACGAACTCCGGGTGGCCGCTGACCACGTAGATGGCCGTCTCCGAGGCGCCGTGGTGGTGGTCGGACGAGGACGTCGCGGGTGCCACGTGGGTCTGGCCCATCCACAGCTTCTCGGAGCCCACCGCCCTTCCGCTGACCGCCGCGAACCTGCGCATGCCGCCGGTCTGCGCGGTGTCGCCGTCCAGGGCGTCCGCGCGGATGTGGTGCAGCCGGGTGTGCGGGGCGGCGGGCGACGGGGTGTCGTGGAGGTGGGGGTGGAATCCCTCGCCGGGGACGTCGCCGGAGGGTGTCGCGGACTCGCTCATGGCGCGGACGCTAGGCCGCGCCCGAAAAGGATGTCAAGAGGTGTCCAATGCCGTTCATCTGCGGCAACGTTGCCGCAACATCCGCTCCAGCGGACCGGTTCCGGCGGTCGCGGCATCGTGCATGATGGAGGGCATGCATATCTCCGCGAAGGCGGACTACGCCATCCGGGCGCTGCTCGAACTGGCCTGCGAACCGGCCCGCCCGCTGACCTGCGAGGCCATCGCCTCCGCGCAGGAGATCCCGTTCCGGTTCCTGAAGTCCGTGGTGGGCGAACTGCGCAGGGCCGGCCTGGTGCGCAGCCAGCGCGGCTGCGAGGGCGGCTACTGGATCGGCCGGGAGGCCGACGGGATCACCCTGCTGGACGTCGTGCGGGCCGTGGACGGTGAGGTGATCACCCTGCGCGGCGAGCCGCCGGGCGGCCTGGACTACCCCGGCCCCGCGCAGCGGCTGCCCGGCGTGTGGCGGCAGGTGGAGGAGGACGCCGTGGCGCTGCTCGCCGGGCGGACCCTCGCCTCGCTGCTCCCCGCCGAGTACCTCCGGCGCCCGGCCGGCACCGATGCCGCATGACCGTGCCCGGCGCACCGCACCGGCTCCCCGGGGACCCAGCGGCCGCCGGGCCGCTGGAGGTGGTGGAGTTCACCGACCCGTTGTGCCCGTGGGCCTGGGGGTCCGAGCCGGCCTTCCGCCTGCTGCGGGCGGCGCTGGCCGGACGGGCCCGCTTCCGCCGCGTGTACGGCATGCTCTTCGACGACGGCGACGATCCGGCGCCCGACCCCGCGGCCGAGACCGCCTGGTACGCCCGCCACGTCGCGGAGATCAGTGCCACCACCGGCGCTCCGTACGCCGCCCGGCTGCGCCGGGTGGCGGCCAGCTCCTGGCCCGCCGCGCGGGTCGCCAAGGCGGCCGAACTCCAGGGCCCCGCCGTGGCGACGCGGGTGCTGCGCCGGCTGCGCGAGACCGTCTTCGTCACCGGCGACCCGGCGGACACCCCCGAGCTGGCGCTGGCCGCCGTGTGCGGCGTGCCCGGCCTGGACCACGGGCGGCTCGCGGCTGACGCGGCGTCACCGGAGGTCCTGGAGCGGCTGCGGGCCGACCACGCGGAGGCGCGCGGACCGGTCCCCGAGGTGCTGTCGGTGGACAGCGACTCCCCGCACCCCGGCGCGGCCCGCGAGACCCCTGACGGCGCGCTGCGCTACGCGCTGCCGACCCTGCTGCTGCGCACCCCCGCCGGCCGCGCCGTGGTGCCGGGCTGGCGGCCCTTCGCGGCCTACGCGGAGGCCGTCGACCGCCTGTGCCCCGGCGCGCTGCGCCCGCCCGCCCCGCGGCCGGCGGCCGAGGCGCTGGAGGTGCACCGCAGTCTCACCGAGCCGGAGCGGCGGGTGCTGGCGACCGGCGCCTGGCCGCCGCCGGGCGCGGTCGAGGTGGCGACGGGGAACGGTCCGCTGTGGCTCCACCCGCAAGAGGCGGCGGCCCGCCCCGACGCCGGGGCCCGCCTCGGCTGAGGGCTCGTAACCTGCGGCAATGTATGTCCCGCCGAATGAGACACCAATTGGTGTCTATTGACAGCGGCTTGGCGGCTCCCGCACGATGGCGGACATGCTCACGACGCACCCCGCAGTGGTGCGCCGCTATGTGGACCTGCGGCGCACCTGTAGCGCCCTCTGTCGCTGACGGTCCGCCGCGGCTGCCGCTGCCGCAGCCACCCGGCCGCCGCCCGGCGCTCCGCCGCCTCCCGGCCCACCGGTGCCGCGGCGCGGCACCGGTGCTGAACCCCTGAGCCACGCGCCCGCTCCGCGCGCCCCGCCCCGCCCACGGAAGAACGCCCGCGCACGGGCGCCGCACGGGCGGCCCACCCCCCGCTGTCCCCTCGTTCCGCACGCCGCCGTGCCCCGCGCCGTCGGCCGTCCCGCGGACGCCGAGCCGTGCCCGCCACCCGCCGCGCCGCGCACCGACGCGTGCCGAGCCCCCATCACGGAGAGGCCCCATGCCCGCACGATCCGCCACCCGTCGTCCTCGCACACCCTCGCGACCCCTGCGGCGGGGCACCCGGACCGCGGCCGCTGCCGCCGCCCTCGCCGCCCTGCTCGCGCCCGCCCTCAGTGCCTGCGGCTCCGAGGCGACGGCGTCCGCCGGCGGCGCCACGCTGAAGTGGGCCTCCTCGTACTTCCCCGCCCACTGGGACCCGGTGGTCTCGGGCAGCGGCGCGCAGTTCCGCGAACTCGGCCTCGTCTATGCCTCGTTGACGCGCACCGACGCGAACGGCAACGCCGTGCCCGACCTCGCCAGCGGCTGGACGTACGACAAGGCCGGCACCCAGGTCGTCTTCCACCTGCGGCCCGGACTGAAGTTCAGCGACGGGCAGCCCGTCGACGCCGTCGCCGTCAAGGACGCGATCGACCGGGCCAAGAAGCAGAAGAACTCGGCGCTCTTCGGCGACCTGACCTCGATCGCCTCGGTGACCGCCGACGGCCTCGACGTCGTCGTCCACCTGGACCAGGTCGATTACCAGATACCCCAGCTGCTGGGCGAGCGCGTGCTCCAGATCGCCAGTCCGAAGGCCGCCGCCGACCCCGTCAAGCTGGACCAGAACCCCGTCGGCGCGGGGCCGTTCATCGTGCAGCAGGTCATCCCCGGCACCCGTGCGGTCCTGCGCAAGAACCCCGACTACTGGGACGCCAAGGACATCCACATCGACAGCGTCGTCCTCACCTCCGCGCCCGACGTGGCGACCGTCGTCTCCGGACTGCGCACCGGCGTCTACAACTTCGCCGACATCGCGCCCAGCCAGGCGCAGGCGGCGAAGAAGGCCGGACTCGACGTCTTCGTCCAGCCCGGCTACAACGCCTCGAACATCAGCATCAACGTCAACAAGGCGCCGTTCACGAACAGCAAGGTCGTCGACGCCGTCCGATACGCCGTCAACCGGCAGGAGTTCGTGGACAAGCTGACCTTCGGCTACGGCCAGGCCACCGACCAGCCCTTCCCCAAGGGGTACGCGGCCTACGACCCGAAGTCCGCCGACGCCTACCCCTACGATCCGGCGAAGTCCGAGAAGCTGCTGGCCCAGGCGGGCTACAAGCCCGGCCAGATCAAGCTCGACCTGGTGATCCCCGCGCCCGATCCGCAGGCCGAGATCGTCCAGTCGCAGCTGGCCAAGGTGGGCATCACCGTCAAGATCAGCGTCGACAAGAACTGGGCCACCCCGTTCTTCGACAAGGACCTCGCCTTCTCCCTCTACAGCACCACCGGCCGGGACTCCGCCGTGCAGACGCTCACCGCCCACTTCGGCCCGGACGGCCCGCTGAACCTCAGCTCGCCCTACGAGCCGGCCGGATTCGAGGCCGCCGTGGCGAAGGTCCGGCGCACCCCGCTGGACTCGCCCGACTACCCGGCCGTCCTGCAGGCCGCCACCCGCACCGGGCTGCGGAGCCGGGCGCTGGTCTTCACCTACTCCTCGCCCAACCTCTACGCCCAGAGCCCGTCGATCTCCGCCCTGCCGAAGAACCCGGGCCACATCGACTGGACCGGCGTCACGATCACGGGCGGGCACTGAGATGGCGACCCCACCGGCAACCGGCCTTCCCAGGAAGGACGTCGCGGCGCCAGGCGAGGCGACGGCCCGCCCCGCCCGGGGCAACCCGACCAGCGGCGGCTCCAGGACCGGGCGGGTCCTCCGCCGCGCGGCCGGAGCCGTGCTGCGGCCGGCGGCGATCGTCGTCCCGGTCTTCGTGGTCGCGACCTTCGCCACCTTCGCGCTGCGCGCGCTGAGCGGGCTCAGCCCCGCCCGGATCCAGCTCGGCGAGGACGCCACCCCCGAGGCCATCCACCGCGTCGAGTCCCAATGGGGCCTGGACAAGCCCTTCCTGACGCAGTACTGGAACTGGTTCGACGGCGTGCTCCACGGCCACCTCGGCACCAGCTGGGTCAACGGCGCCGACATCTCCACCCTCATCGGGCTCGGCCTCGGGGTGAGCCTGTCCATCGCGCTGGCCGCCCTGGTCGTCGGCGTCGTCGCCGGCTCGGCCCTCGGCGCGCTGGCCGCGCTGCGGCACACCACCTGGATCGACCGCGCCGTCACCGGCTTCACCACCGCGACCTCGGTCATGCCGCCGTTCGTGGTGGGCATCCTCCTCGTCGAGGCGTTCGCGGTCGGGCTGCACCTCTTCCCCTCGGCCGGATACGTGCCGGCCGCGCAGGGGGTCGGCCCCTGGCTGGCGCACATCACGCTGCCGGCACTCGCGCTCAGCTTCGAGGTCGTCGCCGACGTCGCCCGCCAACTGCGCACCAGCCTCATCGCGGCCTACCGGCAGAACTACGTGACGGGCGCGCTGGTCCGCGGCCTCGGCGCCCGGCGGGTCTTCTTCGGGCACGTGCTGCGCAACGCCTCCGGCCCGGCACTGGCCACCCTGGGCCTGAAGTTCCCGTCCCTGGTGGGCGCGTCCGTGGTGACGGAGTGGATCTTCGGCCTCCAGGGCTTCGGCAGGTTCGCCAACGACTCGGCCCAGTCCGGGGACGTGCCGGCGGTGCAGGGCGTCCTGGTGGTGTCGATCGCGCTGGTCGTCGGCTTCAACCTGGTCGTCAACCTGCTGCTGGCGCGGCTGGCGCCCGCGGCCCGGCGGGGGGTGTGACCGTGGTACGCCGCCTGCTCGCCCTGCGCTCCGGCCGCACGGCCGCCGCCGTCCTCACCGTGATCGCCCTGCTCGCGATCCTCGGTCCGCTGCTGGCCCCGCACGCCCCGCTGGCCACCAGCGCGCAGACCCTGGCCGGGCCCTCCGGCTCCCACTGGCTCGGCACCGACTATCTGGGGCGCGACGTCCTCAGCCGGCTCCTGGACGGCTCCCGGGTCAGCGTGCTCGGCTCGCTCGAAGTGGCCCTGGTGGCGCTCGGCGCCGGAGCCGTGCCCGGCATCCTGTCGGTGTACCTCGGCCGGGTCTTCGAATGGGTCACGCTGCGGCTGGCCGACACCCTGGTCGCGCTGCCGTTCCTGCTCTTCGCCGTCGCCGTCATCGCCCTGCTCGGCAACGGGATCACCCAGGCGATGCTGGTCACCGGGGTGCTGCTGGCCCCGCTCTTCTACCGCGTGGCGCGGGCCGCCACCCTGGCCGTGGCCCGCTCGCCGTACGTGGAGGCGGCGGTGATCTGCGGCGCCTCCGCCGGCTGGGTCGTCCGCCGCCACGTGTGGGGCAAGGTGCTGCCGCCGATCGCCGTGGCCTTCGCGCAGACCGTGGGCACCGGGTTCACCATCGTCTCCAGCCTGACCTTCCTCGGCATCGGCGTGCAGCCCCCGCAGGCCACCTGGGGCGGCCTGCTCGCCTCCGACCTGGGCTACCTCAGCTACCAGCCGTGGGCGCCCCTCTTCCCCGCCGCGCTGATCACCGCGACGGTCTGGGCGGCCAACCTGCTCGCCGACGCCCTGCGCGACGTCTCCGGCGCGGCGCCCCGAAAGGCGCCCGCCACCGGCCGCGGCACCACACCCGGCGCGGCCGACGCGCACGACCCCCTGCCCGCGGGAGGGACCCGATGACGACCCTGTTCCAGACCGGCGCCCCCGACGGGAGCCCCCCGCGGGCCGCCGCCGAGGCCGCGGGTGAGGCCGCCGCCGCGCCGGCCCCGGTGCCCGACCCCGGCCCGCCCGTGCTCGCCCTGCGCGACGTGCGGATCGGCGACCGTGCCGCCGGCCGCGAGATCGTCCACGGCGTCGGCTTCGAGCTGACCCCCGGCAAGGCCGTCGGCATCGTCGGCGAGTCCGGCAGCGGCAAGACCCTCACCTGCCGCGCCGCGCTCGGCATCCTGCCGCCGCCTGTCGAGGTCACCGGCGGCACCGTCGCCATCGCCGGGCGCGACATCAGCGGCCTGACCCCGCGCGAGTGGACCCAGGTGCGCGGCTCCGCCGTCAGCGCCGTCTTCCAGGACCCGGCCTCCTACCTGAACCCGTCGATCAGGGTGGGCGCGCAGGTCGCCGAGGTGTTCCGGGTCAAGAAGGGGCTGGGCCGGCGCGAGGCGCGCCGCCGCGCCCTCGACCTGCTGCACGCGGTCCGGCTGCGCGAACCGGAACTCGCCTACGGCCAGTACCCGCACGAGCTCTCCGGCGGGATGCTCCAGCGGGTGCTCATCGCGGCGGCCGTCGCCGCCGAACCGCGCGTCCTGATCGCCGACGAGGCCACCACGGCGCTCGACGCCACCGTCCAGGCCGAGGTCCTCGACCTCCTGGACGACCTGCGCGAGCGGACCGGCCTGGCCCTCGTCGTCGTCTCCCACGACCTGGCGGTGGTCGCCCGGCTGTGCGACGAGATCCTCGTGATGCGCGACGGCGAGGTGGTCGAGCAGGGCCCCGCACAGCAGGTGCTGCACCAGCCGCGGCACCCCTACACCCGGCTCCTGGTCGACGAGCACGAGAGCTACGGGCTCGACCGGTTCCGTACCGAGTGGGAGGCGTCATGACCCCGCAGCCGACCGTACGGCCGGTCGCGAGCACCGACCCGCACCCGAACGCGCACGCGGCGCCGTCCGCGGACGGCGGGGCACCCGCCCCCGTACTGGAGACCGCCGGGCTCGACGTGCACTACGGGCACGGCCGCCGGCGCCGCCGGGTACTGGACGGCGTGTCGCTCACCGTCGCCGCCGGCGAGACCGTCGGACTCATCGGCGAGACCGGCTCCGGCAAGTCCACCCTCGCCCGCGCGGCGCTCGGCCTGGTGCGCCCGTCGGCCGGGTCCGTCCGCGTCGACGGCGAGGAGGTCAGCCGGTACGGCGCCCGGCAGTGGCGGGCGCTGCGCCGCCGCGGGGCGGTCCAGTACGTCTTCCAGGACCCGCTGGGCAGCCTCGACCCCGACCTGCCGGTGATCGACTCGCTGGCCGAGCCGCTGGCCGTGCGCGGCGTGCCGCGCCGGGAGGCCGCCGAACGCGCCCGCGGCTACCTGGAACGGGTACGGCTGTCCGGCGGCCTCGTGGACCGGCTGCCCGGCGAGCTGTCCGGCGGCCAGCGCCAGCGGGCCGCAGTGGCCCGCGCGCTGGTGACCGACCCGCGGCTGGTCATCCTCGACGAGCCGGTCAGCGCGCTGGACGCGGCCAACCGCTCCCAGGTGCTGGAGACGCTGAAGGCGCTGCGCGCCGCCGGCACCGCACTGCTGCTCATCTCCCACGACCTGGGGTCCGTGGCCGGTACCGCCGACCGCGTCGCCGTCCTCTACCGGGGCGCCCTGGTGGAGTGCGGGCCGGTCGCCGACGTGATCGGCCGGCCCCAGCACCCGTACACCCGGCTGCTGGTCGGATCCGCCCCCACGCTGCGCGGCGCCCGCTCCGGCCGCGCCGAACGCGACGCCCTGCGCGCGCTGCTGGACGGCTGACCCCGCACCCCGTACTCCCCGCACCCCGTACTCCGCCGCCCGCCGCGCCGCCGGCGGCCCGACGCACCGACCCCGCCCGGAGCGCCCCCGCGACCCCGGACCGGGCCGACACGAGAGGACCGACCATGACCCGCCCGTCCCGCACCCTCCACCTCGCGCTGCACCCCTTCGGTGTCGGCGGTCCCGGCCAGCACGGCCTGTGGAAGGACCCGCGCGTGGCGAAGAACGCCAGCATCGACATCAACTACTACATCCGGCAGGCGCAGGCCGCCGAACACGCCCTGTTCGACGCCCTGTTCATCGTCGACAGCCAGTTCATCAACGCCACCTACCCGGCCCACTACCTCAACCGGCTGGAGCCGCTGACCCTGCTCTCCGCCGTCGCCACGCACACCCGGCACGTCGGGCTGGTCGGCACCGCCAGCTCGACGTACAACTCGCCCTTCAACCTCGCCCGCCGGTTCGCATCCCTGGACCTCATCAGCGGCGGCCGGGCCGGCTGGAACGTCGTGACCAGCTTCGACACCGGCACCTCCCGCAACTTCGGACTCGACGAGCACCTCGACTACGCCACCCGCTACGGCCGCGCGCTGGAGTTCGTGCAGGTGGCCCGCGGCCTGTGGGACTCCTACGAGGACGACGCGTTCCCAGCCGACGTGGAGCGCGGTGTCTTCCTCGACCCGGCCCGGCTGCACGCCCTCGACCACGAGGGGGAGCACTTCAAGATCGCCGGGCCGCTCAACATCTCCCGCTCCCCGCAGGGCCAGCCGGTCATCTTCCAGGCCGGCGTCTCCGAGGAGGGCCGCGACCTCGCGGCACGGGTCGCCGAGGGCATCTACGCGCCCGGCGGCAGCCTGGAGCAGGCCCGGGAGTACTACGCCGACGTCAAGCGGCGCACCGCCGCCCACGGACGCGACCCCGAGCACCTCAAGATCCTCATCCACGGCGCGCCCGTCGTCGCCGCCACCGACGAGGCCGCGCGGCGCCGGGAGCGGGAGATCTTCGACGAGGACACCGACTACGAGCGCAGCCTCGCGCTGCTCGGACGGTCCTTCGGCGCCTACGACTTCAGCGTCCACGACCCGGACGCGCCCTTCCCGGACGTCGCCCACCTCGCCGAGAAGGGCGGCCGGACCGGCGCCGCCAAGCTCATCGAGCGCGCGACCGCCGAGAAGTTGACGTTGCGTCAGGTCGTCGAGTCCCTGGCGGCGTTCCGCCGGTCGCCGTTCGTCGGGGCGCCGGAGACCGTCGCCGACAGCATCCAGAGCTGGTTCGAGGCGGGCGCGTTCGACGGCGTCAACCTGGCCTTCCGCACCACCGAGGACCTCGACCTGTTCGTCGACGGCGTGGTCCCGCTGCTCCAGAAGCGCGGCCTCTTCCGCACCGAGTACACCGCCGACACCCTGCGCGGCCACCTCGGGCTGCCCGTTCCCGCCAACCGCCACACCCGCGAGCGCCAGCTCGCGGCCCACTGAACCGGCGATGGGGGAGACCGGCACCGTGTCCGACACCGTCCAGTACACCGACCACCACGCCCCCGAGGGGCTGACCGTCCGGGGCACCGTCCTCGTCGTCCCCGGCAGAGGCGAGAGCGCGGCCACCTACCAGCGGCTCGGCCGGCGGCTCGCCGCCGACGCCTACCACGTCCGGGTGGTCCCGCCCCCGGACCTCGCTGCCGGGCCCCTGGACGTCGCCCTGGACGGGTTCGGCGCCGCACTCGCCGCCGCGGCGGAGACCGCGGGACCCGCCGGTCCGGCCCGGCCGCTCGCCGTGCTGGGGGCCGACACCGGGGCACTGGCGACCGCCGCCCTGCTCGCCGGGGTCCGGCCGCCGGCCGAACTACGGCCCGAAGCGGTCGTGCTGGCCGGGCTGCCCGGCCGGGCCGGCACGACCGCGCCGGCCGGCGGCTGGGAGGAGGAGCTCGACCTGCGCACCGCCTGCCCCACGCACCGCCGCACCCTCACCGAGGACGCCGACGTGCGCCGCGGCGCGCTCGGCGCCCCCGTCCCCGAGGCGCTGCTCGCCGCCGTGTACGACGGCGCCCCCGACGTCCCCGCGCTGCTGCTGGCCGGCGACGCCGACCCGCTCGCCGACCAGGACGCGCTGGGCCGGTGGGCCGCCGAACTGCCGCGCGCCCGGTTCTCCGTGGTGCGCGGAGGCCACCACGACGTCCTCAACGACGTGCAGCACCGGTCGGTGGCCGCCGAGATCGTCACCTTCCTGGAGACGGTCCGCGACGGCCTGGTGCCCGTGGTCACGGTCGCGTCGAGCACCTGGTGAGCGGCGCCCCGCCGTACGGCCGTACCTGACACCCACCGGCGCCCACCGCCCCGCCGAACCCGTCAGCCCGATGAAAGGACCTCGCATGGCCGCCATCCTGTCCGTGTCCGCCAGTCCCTCCGCCACCTCCCGCACGGCGCGGCTGCTGCGCCACCTCGACCAGCGCCTCAGGGACGAGGGCCACGAGGTGACGGCGCTCGACGTGCGCACGCTGCCCGCCGAGGCGCTGCTGGGCGCCGACACCGCGCACCCGGCCATCGCCGAGGCCGTCGACCTCTTCGCGCGGGCCGACGGCGTGGTGGTCGGCACGCCCATCTACAAGGCCGCGTACTCCGGCCTGCTGAAGACGCTGCTGGACCTGCTGCCCCAGCACGCCCTCGCCGGCAAGACGGTGCTGCCGCTGGCCACCGGCGGCAGCACCGCCCACGTCCTGGCGATCGACTACGCCCTGCGCCCGGTGCTCAGCTCGATGGGCGCCGGCCACATCGTCCCTGGCTGGTTCACCCTCGACAGGGACATCACCGCCGTGGAAGGCGGCGTCACGGTGGCGCCGCAGTCCGCGCAGGCCCTGGCCGACGCGGTCGACCGGTTCACGGTGGCCCTGAGCCGGGCCCAAACCCCCTACGGCCAGCCGCAGTTGGCCGCCGCCGGGTGACGAGGGGCGGGCTGCGGCCGGTTCCGGGCCGATGGCAGGGGCGTCGCCCGCCGGTGAAGTGCGGTGAAGTGCGGTGAAGTGCGGTGAAGGCCGGCGGCAGCGGCGGATGTGACGAGCCGTCAGGTCGATGTGGGAGCCCTGCTCCCGGCCGCACGCGGTGAGGTCCGGGAACGGCGGAGGTGCCCGCCGTTCCCGGACCTCGTCCGCGCCTCCGCGCGACCGAGGGGTTACCTCCCCGCCGCCTCCGGCCGCGCCGCGGGCTCGGCCGGAGCGGGCCGGGACGGAGGCGGCACGAAGTCCTTCTGCCGGATGAGGACGGCGCTCAGCACCGCCGACACCGCCGCCACGCCCGCGCCGATCCACAGGATCAGGTTGAGGCCGCTGGCGAACCCGTGCTGATCCGCGCGGGAGGTGAAGACGGTGCCCAGCACGGCGATCGCGGTGGCGAGCCCGACCTGCCGGGCGGTGGCGTTCACCCCCGAGGCGGCACCGGCCCGCGCCGGGACGACGACGCCGACGGCGGTGGAGGCGAGCGGCACGGTGACCATCCCGGCGCCCGCCCCGGAGACGATCATCCCCGCCAGCAGGTGCGTCCACCGCGACGAGTCCGTCACCCCGCTCATGAGCGCGATGCCGACGGCGACGAGCACGAAGCCCGCGCTGATCATCACCTTGACGGGCACGGCCGAGCTGAGCCGCCCCGCCGTCGTCGAGGCGACGAACATCGCCCCGGTCAGGGCCAGCAGCCGCAGGCCCGCCTGGGCAGGCGAGAAGTGCAGCTGCTGCTGGAGGTACAGCACCAGGTACGTGATCAGCGCGTAGATCGACGCGTTGAGGCCGAAGGCGGCGACCAGACCGCCGTTGAACGTCGGCTTGCGGAACAGCGAGAGGTCCAGCATCGGGTGCGCCCGGCGCCGCTCCAGCAGCGGGAACGCGGCCAGCAGCACCGCGGCCGCCGCCAGCGCCGCCCACACCTTCGGCTGCGACCAGCCGTCGGAGGCGCTGATCAGGCCGTACAGCAGCAGCGTCAGTGCCGCGCCGAACACCGCGAAGCCGGGCCAGTCCGGGCTCGCTGCCGCCGGATCGCGCGACTCCGCGAGCCTGAGCAGGGTGACGGCGACGACGGCGGCGCCGATCGGCACGTTCACCCAGAAGATCCACCGCCAGCTCAGGCCGCTGGTGATGGCCCCGCCGAGCACCGGCCCGACGGCGACGGCGATGCCGAGGACGCCGCCGTAGACACCGAAGGCCAGGCCGCGCTCCCGGCCCTGGAACGCCTCGCTGAGCAGCGCCAGCGAGGTCGCCCAGACCACCGCGCCGCCTGCGCCCTGCCCGGCCCGGGCCAGCGACAGGAACAGCGGTCCGGTGGCCAGTCCGCACAGCAGCGAGCCCGCGGTGAAGACCGCGGTGCCCACCGCGTACAGCCGCCGCCGGCCCCACAGGTCGGCCAGTGAACCGCCGGTCAGCAGCCCGGCGGCCAGGGCCAGGGCGTAGGCGTCGATGACCCATTGCAGGTCGGACAGCGAGGAGTCGAAGTCGGACCCGATGTCGGGCAGCGCCACGTTCACGATGGTGATGTCCAGGACCAGCATGAACACCCCGGCCACCACGGCCGTGAGTGTCCACCATTTGCGTGCCATGCGGTTCTTCCCTCCGTTTCCGGGCATACGGGACCGCCCCGACGGCCCGGGTGCGGGCGGCCGCTCGCCTCCGCGCGGGGTGGCGGGGCGGGGCGCGGGCGGTGGACGCGGGCGGCGGGCCGCCGCCCGCGTCAGGTAAGGGCCAGCTCCCGGCGTACCAGCGGCACCACCTCGGTGGCGAAGCGCTCCCGGACCTCGGCCCGGTCCAGGCCGAACGCCACCGGGAAGGTGAATCCGGCGCGCACCACGGCGAGCAACTGCTCGGCCACCGCCTCGGAGGAGCCCGCCACCGCGCGCGGCCGCGGGCCCGACCGGTCGTCCAGGACCACCTGGACGTTGCAGGCACAGGTCACGGCATCGGGGTCGCGCCCCGCCCCGGACGCCGCGTCGCGCACCTGGCGGCGCAGTTCGGCCGCCCGTTCGAGGTCCATGCGCTGGAGCGACGGCAGCCAGCCGTCGGCGAGCCGGCCGGTGACCGCGAGCGCCCGGGGGCCGTACGTGCCCAGCCACACCGGGATGGCGGCCTCAGGGCGCGGCTCGATCCGCGCGTCCCGTGCCGTGAAGTGGCGTCCGTCGAACGTGGTCGACGGCTGCCGCCACAGCGAGGTGATGAGGCGCACCGCCTCCTCCAGGGCGGCGACCTTCTGCCCGGGGGTACGCACGGCCAGGCCGAACGCGGCGAACTCCGCGTCGTAGCCGCCGTTCCCCAGACCCAGGACCAGCCGCCCGCCGGAGAGCCGGTCCAGCGTCTCGGCCATCTTGGCCAGCACGGCGGGGGAGCGGTAGGGCAGCCCGAGCACGTCGGTGGCCACGGTGATCCGCTCGGTGGCCGCGGCCAGGAAGCTCAGCGCGGTCCACGGTTCCCACGTGGGCCGGCCGCCGTGCAGGTGGTCGCTGATCGCGAACAGGTCGAAGCCGAGCCGTTCGGCGTGCCGGGCCTCCTCCACCAACTGGTCGGGATCGGGGCCCTGGTGGTGCGCGCCCAGGCCGAAGCCGAGGTGCTGTCCGGTGACGCTGCTCATCGGGCGGTTCCTCTCGCGCGGTCGACGGGTGCCGGCCCGCGGCACGGGCGGCCCGCGCCGACCGCTCCTCCCGGCGGACGCGCTCACCGGCGCACGGGTGGGTCAGTAGGGTGCCGAACGTGACATGCCGGGGCCCGTGCGCCACGTCCGCTGACGGTGTGCAAGGCTGAAAGTAAAGTACAACGTGCATGGCAAAAATGACAACGGCGCCAAGTCCGCCCAGTTGAGCGGCTGTTGGCCGCCGAAGACCGGCAACCGATGACGAGACACCGAGTACCCGGAGGCACCCGCTGAGCACCACATCCCCCGCACCCGGCGAGCGCTCGGCCGCCGCCTCCGGGACGTCCCCGAGGACCGGCGGCCGGGCGGCCAAGCGCCGCGCGGTCACCGAGGGCGCGCGCACCGTCTTCGGCCGCGAGGGCTACAGCCGGACGAGCATCGAGGCCATCGCCGCCGAGGCCGGCGTGTCCACCCGCACCATCTACAACCACTTCGAGGGCAAGGAGCAGTTGTTCTCCGAGGTGGTCCACGACAGCGCGAGCCAGGTGGCCGACGCCTTCGTGCGGCGGGTGGAGAAGGAGCTGGCCGGAGCCGACCCGCGGGCCGACCTGATCGCCCTGGGGTGCGCCTTCGTCGGCCAACGCACCCAGTTCCCCGAGCACTTCGCGATGATCCGGCAGATCAAGGCCGAGGTACGACACTTCCCCGCGAGCGTCATCGACGCCTGGCAGCAGGCCGGGCCGGCCCGGGTGCAGGGTGAGGTGGCCCGCCGGCTGGAGCAGCTGTCCGCGCGCGGCGTGCTGCGCGTGGCGGACCCGGCACGCGCCACGGTCCACTTCATCGCGCTGGTGACCTCGGAGATCACCATCCGCCCGGTGGGCAGCCCGCCGCCCGGCCCGGACGAGGCGCACGCCTGCGTCACCCGCGCGGTCGACGCCTTCCTCCACGGCTACGGCACGGGCGAGGGACCGGTGCGCGGCTAGCGCCGCGACCGGCAAGGTTCGCCCCGCTCGCCGCCCTGGTAAGGGCTGTCGCCGCGTCGGCCGAAAACCCGCGTCGTCCACTGCGAGGGCTTCCGGCCGCCGTGCGATCGCCCGCACCAGGACCTCGCCACCGGGCAGACCTCGCCGGTCACGGCACCAGTGGCTACGGGCCGGGGGAGCGGGCGGGACGGTCGCGGGCGCTCCCGCCCCGCCCGGGGCGGCGCGGACCCCGGCACGGCTCGGCGCCGGACCACCGGGGCACCCGCCACCGGGCCGTGTCCCGTCCCTTTCCGCGGCCCCGCCACCCTGTCGTTCCGTCCGGCGGTCGTCGCCCGTCAGTCCCAGGTGGTGAAGAGCACTCCGCCCAGCTGGGTGACGCCGTGGTGGCGGATTTCGGACCACTCGACCCGGGCGAGGTCCGAGGTGTCGGCTTCCGTGAGAGGGGCGGTGAGCCGCGCGCGATCGAGCACGACGAAGCCGAAGCCGGCGAAGGCGCGTGCCCACGGCGGGGGTGCGAGGAACTCCTCGGTGTACCAGTCCAGGCGCTCCCGAGCGAAGGCGATCCAGGGGTGGTGGGCGTGGCACAGGACGACGTGCTCGCCCGTGCCGTCGACGACTGTCGCGGTGTGGAACGTGCGGGGGTACGCCCGCGGCTCCAGCGCGCCCACCGTACCCCTGGCGGCGCGGGCGGCCGCGTACAGCGCGGAGCGAAGGGTCGGAAGGCCGGTCTCGGGAAGCGGGCCGTCCCGCGGGCGGAAGAAGCCCGTGGCTCCGCGCGGCACCGTGAAGCCCGAGCCCTCGTCGTCGGCCATGCGCCGAACCCCCCGTGGATTTCGTACGGTCCCGAGCGGTCGCCCCGCGCGGCGCGGTCCTGCTCCCGCACTCCGGCGATCACGATGTCCGCAACTGCCGGTCCCGGCCGGACGTTCCGGAGCGGGCGGCAGAGCCCGGCGCCGACGAGCGCGGCGGGGCCGGGCCTGCCGCCCGGCGGCTCAGAACCGCAGGACCGCGGCCACGTGCCCGGAGCCCTCCAGCGTCCCGTCCGGTACGAAGTGCACCCGGGCGCCGGTGTCCAGGGCCTGCTCGGCGATCTCGTCCACGATGTCGTCGCGCGCGCCGCGCTCCGCGGCCCCGGCCGGCACCAGGTGCTCGCCGTCGTCGCGGACCGTCGCGCGGAAGCCGTCCTCGATCGCCACCAGCGCGGCCCGGCGCTCGACGACCGACTGCCACACCTCGTCCACGCCCCCGGCGAACGCCTTCCGGCCGCGGGCCCGGTCCAGGTCCGCCAGGACCGCCGCCACCTGCGCCTCGTCCCGTTCCCGGTCGGCCTGCCGGACGGCCTCGCCCAGCGCCTCGGCCGGCCCGCCGGCCAGGCCGCCCTGCGACACGCGCGCCACCGCCTCCTTCACCAGCGGCCCCACCTCGTCCAGCGCGGCCAGCGCCGCCACGTCGCCGACCACGTACAGCGGACGGGGGTCGGCCGCCAGCACCGCGTTGGCCGCCTCGGTGACCTCCCGCAGGTAGGTCCGGGTGTCCTCGTCCCGGAACGTGCTCGGCGTGTCGCCGATCTGCTCCTGCCGCTCCGGGTCGAAGTCGACGGTGGGGCGGCGCACCGGGAACGGGCCCTTCTCCGGCTGCGGCGCCTGGTGCCGGCTGCCGCTCCACATCGTCGCCACGTCCGCCGACAGCGCCAGCACCCAGTAGGGGCGGCTCGCCGCGTGCGCGGCCACCAGGTTGCGGGTGAGGAAGGTCTGGGCGAGGAGCACCCGCTCGGGCACCGAGCGCTCCAGCGACCACACCTGGTGCTCGCCCGGCGCGGCGAAGATCGCCAGGCCGTCCTCCGCGTACACCAGGTCCACCTCGCTCATCGCCTGGTCGAGCTGGCCGATGACGTCGATCCGGTCCGACCGGGAGACCTCCGGGTCGTTGTGGACGGCGTTCTTGGCCTCCTCCAGCAGGTTGCGCAGCCGGACGGAGTCCTGGGCGTTGTCCGGCTGGCGGCGGTGGGTGGGCAGCAGCACCGACACCGCCGGGTACTTGCGGGGGCGGCGCAGTTCGGCGAGGGCGGCAGGGGTCAGCGGCTGGTGCATCGAAGGCATCGAACTACCTCTCCGGCGTCCCCCGGGCCATCTGGGCGAGTCGTCCTGTCCTTTCCTGGATATAGCAAGAAGCCGATCCCCGCAGCCCCAGCGGGACGCCGGTGCCGCGCCGCCCGCCCGGCCCGCGCCCGCCCGCCTCGTGCCGTCCCCGCCCTCCGGCCCGCCACCGCGGCGCCCGCCCGCCGCTCACCCGGTCGGGCCACCGCGGCTGCGCCGCCCACCCCCGCCGCGCAGCCTGGTGGGGCCGGACGCGGCAGCAGGCCCCGCCCGCCGAGCCAGGAGGTCACCGTTGAGTCGCAACCGCCGCCCACGTCCCGCCCGGTCCCGCGCGCTGACCGCGGGGCTGCTCGTCACCGCCTGCGCCGTGTCGGTGGCCGCCCTGGCCGGCTGCGGCGACTCCGGTTCGGGCAACCCCTCGCCGCCCGCCGCGGCCGGCACCTTCAGCGGCACCAACGTGCCCTCCGTGCTCAACTCCCTGCTGGCGTCCGGCAGGGCCGCGGCCTCCTCCGCCGCGGCCTCCATCAGCGACGCGGCCGCCAGCTTCGAGGCCTCGGTCGAGGCCAACGTGGGCAGGTCCTCCAAGGCGGCCAGGGACGCGCTGGCGAAGGTGTCGGGCAAGGGCAACGCGATCAAGGACGTCAGCATCAGCGGCCTGCCCAAGGCCGAGTCCGGCGGCACCCACACGGTCATCGTGAACATCACCAACCGCACCAGCTCCAAGGCCTCCTTCGCCGTCGAGGTCCAGTTCGCGAACTCCGACGGCAAGATCGTCGACAGCACCGTGGTGGGCGCCCCGAACCTGAAGGCGGGCGACACGGCCCACCCGCTGGCCTTCTCGCTCAAGGACATCTCCAAGACGCTCTTCCCGCGCGTGGCCAAGGCCCAGCGGTACACCACGCCCACCCAGCAGTGACCCGGCGCTGCCGGGCCGGCTAGGGACCGACGCCGCCGAGGCCCCGCGCGCCGCTTCCGGAGGCCGCTCCTCCGCCCCCTGCCGGTGG
The DNA here is from genome assembly GCF_000745345.1 of Actinacidiphila yeochonensis CN732. NCBI lineage: Bacteria > Bacillati > Actinomycetota > Actinomycetes > Kitasatosporales > Streptomycetaceae > Actinacidiphila > Actinacidiphila yeochonensis. Next base: position 4,709,645 of record NZ_JQNR01000005.1, read on the forward strand.
CTTGCCCGCGGTGGTGTGCGAAGCTGCCCGCACCTATGGGGAGGGGCGCGGCGGTGGTAGGACGATCGGACCGGCTGGCGGCGGGACCGCCCGGTCGCCGGCGGGACGGCGGACGGCTCCTGGACGCCGGCGGGGCGGCGCTGGCCGTCCTGGTCGTCGCGGGGGTCTGCGTCGCGGCCCTGGTACTGCGGCCGGGCACCCCGCTGCACGTGCGCGGGCGCGGCCCGCTGGGCGGCAACGGCGCCGTGGTGGTTGCCGGCGCCCTGGTCTGCGCGGCCGTCGCGTTCCCCGTGTGCCGGCGGCTGCGCGAGCGCTTCACCCCGGCGTACCTGCCCGAGGCGTCGGCCCGCCAGCGGCTGGCCGACGTCGTCCGCTGGGTGCTGACCGGCGCCGCGCCGGCCCTGGCGCTGCTCGTCCTCGTCCTCCACCGCTTCAGCCCGAAGGCGCGCCACGTGGAGCCCGTCCGCGCGCGGCGGGTCAGCACCCTGCCCCTCGTCAGCGCCACCGCCACCCCGTCGGCACACCCGCTGGACGGCACCGGGCCGGCCTGGGTCGGGAGGCTCTTCGCCGTCGCCGGCACGCTGGCCGTGCTCGCCGTGGTGGTCCTCATCGGCTTCGCGCTGTGGGTGCTGCTGCGGTCGCTGCCGCGTCGGCGGGCGGCGGCGTCCCACGGCGGCTTCAGCGTCCTCGACGACGAGCAGGCGCGGCTCGCCGACGCGGTGGACTCCGGACGCCGGGCGCTCCTGCTCGGCGACGACGCCCGCGCGGCGGTCATCGCCTGCTACGCGGCCATGGAGGAGTCGCTGGCCGCCTCCGGCGTCGCCCGGCGCCACTCCGACAGCCCCCAGGACCTGCTGGAACGGGCCGTCGGCAGCGGCCTGCCCGCCGCCACGGCCGCGGCGGCCCTCACCGACCTCTTCCGCGAGGCCCGCTACTCCACCCACCCCATGGACGACGGCCACCGCCACCGGGCGTCCGAGGCGCTCGCCGAGATCGCCGCGGGCCTCGCCGACCAGGCCGGGGCAGACGCCGACGCCGACGCCGACGCCGACGCCGATGCCGGGGCCCGGGCCGGAGCGGGAAGCCGTGCCGACGGCCAGGCCGCACCGCCCGCCGGAGGCCGCCCGTGACGCCCCGCACGCCGCCCCGACCCCGCCCGGTGCCTCGGCCACCGCGGCGCCGGCCTCCGCCGCGCGGCAGGAGGCCGCCCCGCCCGCCGCCCGCCCGCCTCCCGGCCCGCCGCGGTCGGTCCCGCACCCGGGCGGGGGACCGACCTCGGACGGGTGACCGATCCCGGCGTGGCGTCGACCCGTTTCAGCGTGGCCGTGCTCGCCGGGTGCGCCACCCTGGCCTGCCTGCTCGTCGGCCTGGCCGACGGCCTCGCCGCCGCGGCCTCCTGCCTGGCCCTGCTGACCGTGGGCGGCCTCGCCGTGCTCCGCTACGCCGCGGGCGCCGCCGCCCAGGACAGCGGCCTGCGCAAGCGGGTACGGCTGCTCGGCGGCCGCGCGCCGGCGCTCGGCGAGTGGCGGCGCACCGTCGAACACGCCCTCGGCGCCGGGGGCGAGGTCTACTTCGCCACCGGCCTGCGACCCCAGCTCCAGCGGGTGTTCGCCGCCCGCCTGGCCGAACGCCACGGCGCCGACCTCTACCGCGACCCGGCCGGCGCCCGCCGCCTGGTCGGCGCCGAGCTGTGGCCGTGGCTCGACCCGCAGGCCCCGCCGCCGCAGCCCCGCCTGCCCGAGCCGGTCCTGCGGGCGCTGCTCGACCGCCTCGACGCCCTGTGACGTCCCTCCGGGCATCCCTGGACCGCCCGCGTGCCCGCGCCCACCCGAGCCCCGGCACCCCGCCCGGCCGCAGCCCGGCCAACAGCGCGACGCCGCCCTCCGACCCGAGCCACCGACCCGACCCCGCCCACGGCACAGTGAGGACCCGACCGTGACCAGCCCCGACCCCGCCACCGCCCGCGACGCCATGACCCCGCAGCAGGCGGGGGAGCGGGCCGCCGCCGTCCTCGACGAAGTCCGCACCGCCGTCGTCGGCAAGCCCGAACCGCTGGCCCTGGTGATGCTCGGCGTCCTGGCCGGCGGGCACGTCCTCATCGAGGACCTGCCGGGCCTCGGCAAGACCCTGCTGGCCCGCTCCTTCGCCACCGTCCTGGGCCTGGACTTCCGCCGCATCCAGTTCACCCCCGACCTGCTGCCCTCCGACGTCACCGGCGCCCCCTTCTACGACCAGTCCACCGGCGAGATGGTCTTCCGCCCCGGGCCCGTCTTCACCCACCTCCTGCTCGCCGACGAGATCAACCGCACCCCGCCCAAGACCCAGGCCGCGCTGCTGGAGGCCATGGCCGAGGCGCAGGTCTCCGTCGACGGCAGCACCCGCCCGCTGCCCGACCCGTTCGTCGTCATCGCCACCGCCAACCCCATCGAGTACGAGGGCACCTACTCCCTCCCCGAGGCCCAGCTCGACCGGTTCCTGCTGCGCACCCGCATGGGCTACCTCACCGCGGAGCAGGAGGCCGGCATGCTGCGCGCCCGCGTCGGCCGCGCGGCGCCCGAGGCGACCGTCCGCACCCTGTCCGGCCCCGCCGAGGTACTGGCCATGCGCGCCGCCGTGGAGCGGGTCGAGATCGACGAGGACCTGCTCGGCTACGCGGTCGCCCTGGTCGGCGCCACCCGGGGCCACCAGCACGTCCAGGTGGGCGCCTCGCCGCGCGGCGGCCTGGCGCTGGTGCAGCTGGCCCGCGCCCGCGCCCTGCTCGACCGGCGCGACTACACCACCCCCGAGGACGTCAAGGCCGTGGCCGTCCCCGCGCTGGCCCACCGCATCACGCTCAAGCCCGAGCTGTGGGTGCGGCAGATCGACGCCGACGACGTCGTCCGGGAGATCGTGCGGTCCGTCCCCGCGCCGGAGACGATGCCGCGCGCCGCCGTCGCCTCATGACGGCCCCGACCCCCGGCACCGATCCCATTCCCGCACCCGCACCCGTACCCGAGCCAATGCCCGTACCCGATCCCGTACCGGCCATGGGGCCCGGCCGGCCGGCCGGCGCGGTGGAGCGGGCCCTGGGCGGAGCCGCAGGAGCGGCCGGAGCCGCCGGGACGGCGGCGGTGGACGGCGACGCGCACGCCGGGCCCCCTCGCCGCCGCCGGCCGGCTGGCGGGCGGCCGAACGCACCCTGGGCCGGGCCACCGTCGCCGCCACCGCGCTGGCCGCGGCCCTGCTCACCGGCCACGCCTGGCTGCTGGCCACCGCCGCGGCGCCGCTGGTGCTGCTGGCGCTGTCGCTGCCGCGCGGGCCGCGCCCCCGACGGGTGGAGACCTCCGTCGAGGCCGACGCGCGCCGCGTCTTCGAGGGCGAGGCCGTCACCGTCCGGATCACCGTGGCCCACGACGGCGCCCCCTGCCGCCTCGACCCGGGCGTGACCCCGGGCCCGGGCCTGCGCCTGGACCACCTGTCGGTGGGCAGCGCCCGGATCGAGCTGCGGCTGACCGCCGAACGCTGGGGCCGCTGGTCGCTGGGCACCGTGGACGTCGACCTCTACGACTCCGGCGGCGCCGCGCGCCGGACCGTACGCGTCGACCTCGGCGAGGTCGCCGTCTTCCCGCTGCCCAGCGCCGCCGGGCTGACCCCCATCCCGGTGCGGCTGCCGCAGCGGCTGGGCGAGCACGCCTCCGCCCAGCGCGGCGAGGGCGTCGAGGTCACCGGCGTCCACCCCTACGCGCGCGGTGAGCGCCAGCGCCGCGTCAACTGGCCCGCCACCACCCGCCGCGGCACCCTTCAGCTGCACCAGTTCGCCGCCGAACGGGCCGCCGACACGGTCGTCCTGCTCGACGCGACCACCGACGTCCGCGACCCCGCGACGGGCACGTCCTCCCTCGACGAGACCTTCCGCGCCGCCGCCGGACTGGTCCGCGCCTACCTGCGCACCCACGACCGGATCGGCGTGGTGTCGATCGGCGGCACCGTGCGCTGGCTGCAACCCGGCAGCGGCCAGGGCTACTTCTACCGGATCGTGGAGAGCGTGCTGGAGGTCCGCAAGGACCTCGCCCACCGGGGCCAGGGCCTGAACAGCCTGCCGCCGCCCGCCCTCCCGCAGGGCGCCCTGGTCTACGTCATCACGCCGCTGGCCGACCAGCGCATCCTCGACGTGCTCCACCAGGTGCGGGCCCGGGCCAATCCGATGGTCGTGGTGGCCGTGCCCACCGGCGACCCGCCCGTCGAACGCGGCGACCGCCACGGCGAACTCGCCCTGCGGCTGTGGCGGGCCAACCGCGACGCCATCCGCTTCGCCCTGACCGAACGCGGCATCGCCGTCGTCTCCCACGAGCCCGGCCGGACCCTCGACCTGGCGCTGGCGCCGCTGCTGCGCACCCGTATCCGCGGAGGTTCCCGATGACCACGCCCACCCGTACCGCCCGGGCCGCGCGGTGAGGGCCCCGGACCGGACCGCCGACCGGCTGCTCGGCGCCGCCCTCGCGGTGGCCGCCGGCGACCCGGCCCGGCTGTCGCACGAGGGCCCGGGGCGCTGGGCGCAGGCCGCCCTGCTGGCGCTCCTCGCGGCCGTCGCCTGGTGGGCGGCGCCGATGACCGACGAGCGGCCCGTGGCGAGTTCGCTGCGCTGGCCGACCCTGGCCCGGCGCCGCCGCAACACGCTGCTCGCGGCCGGCGCGGTCGTCGTGGCCGCCCTGACCGACCCTCCGGTGTGGGACGCGGCGTGCGTCACCGCGCTGCTCGCCGCGTACCTGCTGGCCACGGACGCCTGGACCAGCGGCCTCATCGCGCCCGCCCCCGCCGCCCCCGCTCGGCGCGGCGGCCGGCACCGCGGCCGCCTGCGCGGTGGTCTTCCTCGCCGCCCGCGTACCGCTGCACGGCACCTCGTGGGAGCGGCTGCCCGCCGCGCTCGCGGTCACCGCCACGGTGACGTGCCTGGCGCTGGCGCTGAGGCACCGCGCCGCGTCCGGCGGGCCGCCCGCCCGCGCGGCCGAGCCCGCGCCGCCCGTCCTCCCGGCCGGACGGTCCGGCCGCCACAGGTGACGTCGGCTCGGCGCCGGCGGCACCGCTCCACGGCGCGGCAGGGGGCGTCCGCGGCTGCCCGTGGGCCGGACGGCGTCACCGGGCGCGTCCGTCAGGGTGGTCGTGGCCGTGAGCCGCTCCACGGCGCCCAGGGCCGCCGCTAGGTTGCTGGCGGACGGAGCAGGCTCACGCGAAGGAGGCGCCCATGACCATTCCCGCGCTGGACCACTCGACGACCGGCTACTGCCTCCCACACGCCTACTGGATGGCCCGGGCGGCCGGGCTGGCGGCACTGGACCGGGCCGACATCGAGGCCCAGGCCCCCGCCTGGGGCTTCGGTGAGGTGCGGTACTTCGAGTCGACGCACAAGATGCCCTTCCCGATCGAGGACACCCAGGCGTACGTCATGGCCAGTGACCGCATGATCGTCACGGGCTTCCGGGGGACCGAGGTGGAGAAGATCCGCGACTGGCTCACCGACGTGGACACCCCGCCCGTTCCCGGACCGGGGAACAGGGGCTTCGTCCACTACGGCTTCCACCAGGCCCTGGAGTCCGTCTACCCCGAGGTCCGCGACACCATCCTGGAGCTGCGCGACAACGGGCAGAGCGTCTGGTTCACCGGCCACAGCCTCGGCGCGGCGCTGGCGATGCTCGCCGGTGCGCGCATGTACTTCGAGGAGCCCCACCTGCTCGCGGACGGCGTCTACACCTTCGGCCAGCCGCGCACCTGCGAACGGCTGCTCGCCGCCGCCCACAACAAGGCGTTCGCCGAACGCTGCTACCGCTTCGTCAACAACAACGACATCGTTCCGCACCTGCCGCCCGAGCCCGCGTACACGCACGTCGAGGCGCTGCGGTACTTCGACGCCGACGGCGGGCTGCACACCGTCATGCCGCTGATCGCTACGGTGCGGGACCGGGTGAAGGGCGTGGGCGAGGATCTCTTCGCCCCCGAGACCGACGCCATCAAGGACCACCACCTGCTGAACTACGTGGCCGCGTTCGAGCGGAACCTCGCCCGGACCGGCTGAGCGGCCCGGGAGGAGGACCAGGCCGGTCGCCGCGGCGCGCGGGCGGCACGGGGATCCGCCGGTCCCCGATCCGAGCAGGTCGGCAGCGTGCTCACGGCACCGCGGACTGCCCCACCCGGAACTCCGCAGCGCGGCGTGTCCGGCGATCCCGCGTGCGTCGATGCGGGCCGGCGGCGATGTGGGCCGCAGATCGCGCGGTACGCCGCTGCCGTGCACCGGCCGCCCGAGGCCGGGTTGTCGTCCGGGCGGTTGAACCGCCCGGACGACGGGGTTCGCGGCGCGGCGCGGCGCCGGAGCAGCCGAGTGGGTTCCCATCCCGGTTGCTCCGGCGCCCTGGACGCATCCTGTCCGGCACGCGACACGCGACACGCGGCACGGCAGCGGCAGCGGCAGCCGGCTCAGCCGACCGCGTCGACCGCCGTCCTGGCCGCGGCCACGATGTCGGGGGCGGTGACGAAGTACGTGTCCGCGTCCGCCGAGGAGGCCGCCGCGCCCATGGGCACCCACGTTCCGCCGTGGCGGACGGGGGCCGCCCGCTTCGCCGACAGGTGGACCGCGCCGACCCCGGCGACGGCCAGCGCCGCCACGTCCTGCGGGCGCACGCCCCCGCCGGCCATCACCTCGACGCCGGGCACGGCGGCCGTGATCGCCCCGAGCGTGGCGGCGCCGTCCAGCGCGCTCGGCGCGCCGCCCGAGGTGAGGATGCGGGTGATCCCCAGCGAGGCGGCGGCCACCGCCGCGGCCACCGGGTCGGCGGCCTGGTCGATGGCCCGGTGCAGGGTGACGTCGACCGGCCGGCCGGCCGCCGCCCCGGCCTCGCGGGCCGCGTCGACCAGCCGCCGCATCGCCTCCGAGTGCAGCGAGCCGTCCGCGTCGAGCACGCCGACGACCACGCCGGCCGCGCCGGCGGCGACCACGGAGCGCACCTCGGCCGCCATCAGCGCGACCTCCTCCGCGTCGTGCACGAAGTCGCCCGGACGGCACCGGACGAGGACCTGCACCGGCAGACCGGTCGCCGCGGTGGCCGCGACCATGGCGTCCGAGGGGGTCACCCCGCCGAGTTCCAGCGCCGAGCACAGCTCGACCCGGTCGGCGCCGCCGTCCCGGGCCACCCGGGCGCCGGCCGGGCCGGTCACCGCGATCTCCAGCGCGAGCCGGGCGCCGTGGGGCCGACCGGCCGGCGCGTCGGCCCGCGGGTCCTGAGCCGACCCGCTCACTCGTCGTCCCCGGTGAGGGGCTGGTCCGAGGGGGCGATGATGCGGGCGGTCAGGTCGGGGTCGGCCATCTCCGCGTCGAACGGGAACATCGGGCGGCGGATGCGGTGGTGGCCCAGGCGCACGAGGTCCTGGTCGACGCCGCCGGGGGTGAGCGCCATCTTCCAGTCGGCGGACATGTCGTAGAGCTCGGGCTCCAGGTAGCCGATCTTGACGATGACGACGTCCGCGCCGCGCGGGTCGAGCGCCAGGTCGGTGAAGTCGTGCTCGTGGTGGTACGGCTTGCGCAGCGCGGTGATGATCACGTGCACGCTGCCGACCCGCAGGACGACCTCGGTCTGGGCGTCGCGGTCGCCGTGGCGCACCGCGTGGACGACACCGGTCATGGTCAGCGGTCCGGAGTGGCGGTCGTCGACCTCGGCGCCCGCGGTCACCGTCACGGTCGCGCCGACGCCGGCCTCGACCGCGGCGCGCACCGCCGAAGGACCGGGCACGGACGCGTAGATGACGGTCGGGCCGTCGGCCTCGCGGAACTCCGGCCGGGCCAGCAGCTGGGTGAGCCCCCAGGTGACGTCGCCGGCGCCGCCGGCGGTGGGGTTGTCACCGGTGTCGCTGATGAAGTACGGGCGCGCCGAGGAGGCCAGGGCCTCGTCGAGGCACTCGGCGAGCGTCCCGGTGGGGGCGACGAACTCGAAGTCGCGCCGGGCCTCCCAGAAGCCGCGGGCCAGCCGCTCCGCGCCCTGGGCCACGGCCTCCTCCGAGGTGCCGGTGACCGCCACGACCGCGCGGTTGCGCGGCTCGTCGGCCCAGGCGTAGCCGACCCAGATCGCCGCGTCGATCACGCCGTCCATCGCCTCCACCTCTTCCACGGCCGCGTAGACGCTCTTGGCCGGCTCGATCCGGGTGGAGGTCTGCTCGCCGGCCAGCAGCACCGGCACCGGCACCCACGCCTTGACCGGGCGGGGCGCGCCCGCGACGAGGAGGTCCACCAGGTTGCGGACGGCCCGCTCCTTGGTCTCCATGTGGTCCTCGTGCGGGGCCATCCGGTAGCAGGTGATGAGGTCGCTGCGGTGCGCCAGCTCGCGCGAGACGTTGCCGTGCAGGTCCATGGAGGTGGACACGATCACGTCGGGGCCGACGGTCTCCCGGATCCGGGCCAGCAGGAGGGCCTCGGCGTCGTCGATGCCCTCGACCGTCATCGCGCCGTGGATGTCGTACCAGAGGCCGTCGAGGCGGGGCATGGCGGCCAGCCGCTCGATGAGCTCGTCGGAGAGCTCCGCGAACGCCTCGGCGGTGACCATGCCGCCGGGCAGCGACTTGCCGACGAGCGCGCCGTGCCACTCGGCGGCCTCGCGCAGCGGCGCGCCCTTGTCGAGGAAGGGGTAGCGGCCCATGACCTCGTCGCCGCGCGACGGGTGGAAGGCCGGTGCCTTGGTGCGGGCGGGCGAGAACGTCGACGACTCGATGCCGAGGCCGGCGATGGCGATCACGGGGCGGGCGACGGCGGTGCGGGGTTGCGACATGGCTCCTCCAGCGGGTGGTCGGTGAACGGGTGGGGCGGTCGGCGTGGGGGCGTGCCGCATGGGGGCGGTCGGCGTGGGGGTATGCGGCGTGGGGTGGGGGTGCGGAGTGGGACGGGCGGTTCCCGGGGCCCGCCGAAGGGGTTCAGACGCCGCCGGGTACGGGGCCGCGCTGCCCGGCGGGCAGCGGCGGGCCGGACGGGCCGGGTCGGCCGCGTCGTGCAGGGCCCGCGCGACGGCGCGCTGGAGAGCGAACAGGCCGGCGCCGAACAGGCCGGCGTCGGCGCCGAGGCTGGCCCGCTCGATGGCCAGGTGCTCGGTCACCAGGGGATGGCAGCCCTCGTAGAGCTGGCTGCGGACGGCCGCCACGAAGGGCTCCAGAGTGGAGAGGATGCCCCCGAGGTAGACGGCGTCGGGGTTGAAGAAGTTGACGTTCGCGGCGAGCACCGTGCCCAGGTAGCTGCCGGCCTGCCGTACCGCCCGGGTGGCCAGCGGGTCGGCGTCCGAGACCAGCCGTACGACGTCGTCCAGCTCCGCCACCGGGGCGCCGCGCTCGCGCAGGACGCGGACGAGCGAGGCGCCGGAGGCGACCGTCTCCAGGCAGCCGGTGTTGCCGCAGGAGCACGGGGTGTCGCCCGCCTCGGCGATCCGGACGTGGGTGATGTCGCCGGCCGCCCCCGTGGCGCCGCGGTAGAGCTTTCCGTCGGCGATGATGCCGGTGCCGATCGCGGACCCGATCTTGACCATGATCGACTGGCGGCGCTCGGCCGGCTGGACGGCGTGCTCGCCGACGGCCATGCAGTTCGCGTCGTTCTCCACCGCCGCCGGGACCCCGAACCGCTCCTGGAGCCAGCCGGCCACCGGGAAACGGTTCCAACCGGGCATCCGGGAGGGCAGGGTGACCGCGCCGGACTGCACGTCCACCGGGCCGGGTAGCGAGAACCCGATCCCGCGCAGCCGGTCCCGGCCGTGGCGCTCGGCCAGCTCCTCCAGCGTCCGCGCGAGCTGCGGGAGCGCCGCCTCGGGGCCGTCGGCGATCATGAACGGCACGGTGGCCACGTCGGTCAGCTCACCGCCGGGCAGGACCACGCCCACCCGCGCGTGCCGGCCGCCGAGGTCGGCGGCGACGGCGAACTCGTCCCGGGTGCCGATCCGCAGCACCTTGCGCGGGCGGCCGCCGGTGGAGGCCCGGGTGCCCTGCTCGGCGACCAGACCGCGGCCGACCAACTGGTTGACCGTGAGCGAGATGGTCGACGGGGAGGCACCCAGAAGATTGGCGAGTTCGGTGCGCGAGGTCCCCTGGCCGGAGGCGATGAGTTCCAGGACGCGCTCGGCGAGAGAGGCTGAGCCCTTGGCGCCGTTGCGCTGTACGGGACTTACGTCGGGCATGGACGGACTTACTTCCGACAAAGGGCGGGTGGATGGCCAAGACAGTACGCCCGGATCACGGAGCAAGGAAGTGGCGCACGCCACACCGACCCTCCGCCGTACCCCCGGAAACCCCGTAACCACGGCGTTTTCGGGGCCCGGACCGGTGTCGGCCGACCTTTCTTCGAAACGGCAGAAACATATTTGTTATCCAGGAAGGTTTGTTTTTTCGGCGGCGGAGGCCGTTGACTGTTCGGCACACCGCCCCTCGACGTTTCCCGTGCTCAACGGGCCCAGCGGTCGTCCGCGGTCGTCCCATCCTGAGGAGAATCATGTTCCCTGTTCGCACGGCGGACCACCGCCGCTGGGCTCTCGCTGCCGGCGCCACGATCGCCGCAGGTGCCCTGCTCGCAGGCTGCGGTGGAGCCGGCAGCTCGTCCTCGGCGTCGTCCGACTCGATCAACTACGCGCTCCCGGCGAACTTCACGCCGAACTGGATCCTGCCGATCGGAACGCCGGCCCACCTCAACACCAACAATGTGTCCATCGCGGCATCGTTGTGGGAGCCACTCGTCGCGTACGACGGGTCCACCGGCACCGTCGGCTGGAACAAGTCGTCGTCCATAGCCACCGCCGCGGACTTCGCGAAGGACGGCAAGAGCGTCGACATCACGCTCGGGAACCGGAAGTGGAGCGACGGCAAGCCGATCACTTCGCGGGACGTGCAGTTCTGGTTCAACCTCATCAAGGCCAACAAGGACCAGTGGGCGGGTTACAGCGAGGGCAAGGCGCCCGACAACTGGACCTCTTTCAAGGTCGTTGACGACCAGCACTTCACCATCACGTTCGACAAGTCCTACAACTCCCAGTGGATGCTGGCGAACGAGCTCAGCAACATCACGCCGATGCCGCAGCACGTGTGGGACAAGACCAGCGCCTCGGCCGCCGTCTCCGACGCCGACCTGACCACCGCGGGCGCCAAGCAGGTCTGGACCTTCCTCAACACGGCCGCGAAGAGCATCTCGAAGTACGCGTCGGACCCGCTGTGGAAGACCGTCAGCGGCCCGTACACCGTCAAGTCGTTCTCGACCGCCGGCAAGGTCGTGCTCACCGCCAACGCCAAGTACGACGGCGGCGAGAAGGCGCACATCTCCACGGTCAACCTGCTGCCGTTCACCACGACCGACGCCGAGGAGAACGCGCTGCGCTCCGGCCAGGTCGACTACGGCTACATCAACTCCACCGACCTGGACCAGAAGTCGTCCTTCACCTCGCAGGGCTACACGGTCAAGCCGTGGACCGGCTGGGCGATCACGTACATGCCCTACAACTTCAACGACCCGAAGATGGGCGCCGTCTTCAAGCAGCTCTACGCCCGCCAGGCCGTCCAGGAGTCCATCGACCAGGACAGCCTGACCAAGGTCATCTTCAACGGCACCGCGGTCGCCGGCTACGGCCCGATCCCGCAGGCGCAGTCCTCCGACTTCGTCTCGCAGGAGCAGAAGGACAACCCGTACCCCTTCTCCAACGCCAAGGCGAAGGCCCTGCTGACCAGCCACGGCTGGACCGAGCAGAACGGCACCATGGTCTGCGCGCAGCCCGGTACCGGCGCCTCGCAGTGCGGCGCGGGCATCGACAAGGGCACCAAGTTCCAGATGCAGGTGCTCTCGCAGTCCGGCTCGACCGTCACCGACAACATGATGAGCGCCGTCCAGTCCTCGCTGGCCAAGAGCGGCATCAACTTCACCATCAAGACCGCGCCGGTCAACTCGGTGCTGTCGCAGACCCCGCAGTGCACCTCGGACCAGTCGAGCTGCAACTGGCAGCTGTCCTTCTTCGGCACCGCCGGCAGCTGGTACTTCCCGGCCTACCCGACCGGTGACTCGCTCTTCGAGACCAAGGGCGGCTCCAACTTCGGCAGCTACTCCAACCCCGACATCGACAAGCTGATCAACGAGACGACCACCTCGTCCTCCACCGACGCCGTCCAGCAGTACAGCGCGGCGCTGGCCAAGGACCTGCCGGTGGTCTGGCTGCCGGAGCCGGACTACCAGATCTCGGTCATCAAGAACGGCCTCGGCGGCTTCGCGCAGGACTCCCTCGCCAACTTCCACCCGGCCCAGTGGCAGTGGACCGGTAAGTAAGCCCGCACGGCACCGGTGCCTCCCGCACCGGTACCGCCCGCGCCAGCGCCGTCCGCCCGCGGAACTGATCCGAACCGTTCGGGAAGCCCATGAACACCTTTCTCTACCTGACCAGGCGCGTCCTCCAAGCAGTCGTGGTGATCCTCATCGTGACCGTGGCGACGTTCTGCCTGCTCCACGCGCTGCCCGGAGGTCCCGCACGCGGAATCCTCGGCCCGCAGGCCACCGCCCAGCAGATCGCGACGTTCAACCACCAGCAGAGCCTGGACAAGCCGCTGCCGGTGCAGTACTTCGCCTACCTGGGCCGACTGCTCCACGGTGACCTCGGGAGCTCCTACACGCTCAACGAGCCGGTGTCGCAGCTCATCACCGAGCGCCTGCCGAAGACCCTCGTCCTGACCGTGCTGTCCGCGGTGATCGGGCTGGTCATCGCCATCCCGCTCGGCATGTGGCAGGCGGTGCGGCGCAACAAGCCGATCGACTACCTCATCACCACGCTGAGCTTCATCGCCTACTCCACCCCGGTGTACTTCCTCGGCCTGATGCTGGTGCTCCTCTTCAGCCACGTCCTGCCCTGGTTCCCGGCGCAGGCACCGCAGGGCGACTCCCTCGCCAGCGTCTTCTCCGACCCGGCCGGGCTGGTGCTGCCGGTGGTCGCCGGCGCCGCGTCCATCGTGGCCGTCTTCAGCCGCTACATGCGCGGCGCGACCCTGGAGAACCTCTCCGAGGACTACGTCAGGACCGCCCGGGCCGGCGGATCACGGCGCGGCGCCATCCTGCGCCGCCACGTGTTCCGCAACTCCCTCACCCCGGTCGTGGCGATGCTGGGCTACTACGTGCCGGTCCTCTTCGGCGGCGCGCTCGTGGTCGAGCAGCTCTTCAACTACCCCGGCATGGGACTGCTGTTCTGGACCGCCGCGCAGTCCTCGGACTACCCGGTGCTGCTCGGCTGCGTCCTGGTCATCTCGGTCGCCACCGTGGTCGGCACGCTCCTCGCCGACATCGTCCAGCGGTTCATCGACCCCCGAGTGAAGGAAGGCCGCGCATGAGTGCCGTACTCCAGTCCGGCCCGTCGGCCGGAGCCGGCGTCGACGGGGGCGGCGTCTCCGGACTGCGCCTGTCGGTCCGGAGGTTCACCCGCAACCGGCTGGCCGTCATCGGCCTCGCCGTGGTCGTCCTCTTCTTCCTGTTCTGCTTCGTCGGCCCGCTGCTGTACTCCACCGACCAGACGCACACCGCGCTGACCCAGGCGAACCTGGGCCCGAGCGGCTCGCACTGGCTCGGCACCGACGCCGTCGGCCACGACGAGCTCGGACGCCTGATGTACGGCGGCAAGGTCTCGCTCGTCGTGGGCCTGGCCGCGGGCGTCCTGGCCACCGTGATCGGCACCCTGTGGGGCGCCACCGCCGGTTACGCCGGCGGCTGGATCGACGCGGTCATGATGCGCGTCGTCGACGCGGGCATCGCCATCCCGGCGCTCTTCATCCTGCTGGTGGTCTCGGCCATCTCCACCCCGGGCGTCACCGGCCTCATCGTCATCCTCGGCCTGGTGTCGTGGCTGGTGCCCTCCCGCCTGGTGCGCGCTGAGACGCTGACCCTGAAGAACCGCGACTACGTCCACACCCTGCGGGCCATCGGCGGCGGCCACTCCCGGGCGATCGGCCGGCACATCCTGCCCAACTCGGTCTCCACGATCGTGGTCGCCGCGACCTTCCAGGTCGCCGACGCGATCCTGCTCGTGGCGTACGTGTCCTACCTGGGCCTCGGCCTGCAGCCGCCCAAGACCGACTGGGGCGGCATGCTCTCGGCCGGCCTCACCGCCACGTACTCCGGCCGCTGGTGGCTCATCGTGCCGCCGGGCCTCGCCGTCATCCTCGTCGTGTGCGCGTTCAACGCGATCGGCGACGGGCTCCGTGACGCTTTCGACGTGAGGGGACGCGGATGACCACCGACGACCGCACCACCGCCGCCGCCACGGCGGACTCGATCCTCCGCCTGGAGGACCTGGGCGTCACGTTCTCCTCCGAGACCGGCGACGTGCACGCCGTACGAGGGGTCTCCCTCCACGTGCGGCCCGGCGAGACGCTCGCACTGGTCGGCGAGTCCGGCTCGGGCAAGTCCACCGCGGCGCTGGCCGCGATCGGCCTGCTCCCGGAGAACGCCCGCGCCACCGGCCGGGCGCTGCTCGGCGAGACCGACGTCGTCGGCGCCTCCGAGGCCCAGCTCGTGAGCCTGCGCGGCCGCACCGTCTCCATGGTCTTCCAGGAGCCGGCCACCGCCCTCGACCCGCTCACCCGGGTCGGCGCGCAGATCGCCGAGGTGATCCGCAACCACCGCCAGGTCTCGGCCAAGGAGGCCGAGCTGATGGCCGTCGACCTGCTGCGCAAGGTCGGCATCCCCGATCCGGAGAGCCGCGTCGCGGCCTTCCCGTTCGAGATGTCGGGCGGCCAGCGGCAGCGCGTCGTCATCGCGATGGCGATCGCCAACGACCCGGCCCTGCTCATCGCCGACGAGCCGACCACCGCGCTCGACGTCACCGTGCAGGCCGAGATCCTCGACCTGCTGCGCAAGCTCGCCGTCGACGCGGGCACCGGCGTGCTGCTCGTCACCCACAACATGGGCGTCGTCGCGGACTTCGCCGACCGGGTCGCGGTCATGCTGCACGGCGAGATCGTGGAGACCGGGCCGGTCGAGCAGGTCCTGAAGCGGCCGACGCACGAGTACACGCAGCGGCTGCTCGCCGCGGTGCCGCGGCTGGCCGTGGCACCGTCCGGCTCCACGCCCGGCGACGGTGCCGGCGCCGGTGACGGCGCCGACGCCGTGCCCCGGCCGCGCTACGGCTCCCGGGCCAAGACCCAGACCGCGACGGCGGCCGGGACCGCGACCGCGGCCTCCGGCGACGGCGAGCGCGTGGTGGACCTGAAGGACATCTCCGTGGTGTTCGGCCGCCGCCGCGGCGCCGTCCGCGCACTGGACGGCGTGTCCCTGCACGTCCGCCCCGGCGAGACCGTCGGCCTGGTGGGGGAGTCCGGCTCCGGCAAGTCCACCGCGGCCCGGGTGGCGCTCGGCCTGATCCCGCCGACCTCCGGCACGGTCACGCTCTTCGGCTCCGACCTGCGCCGCACCGGCGCCCGCGCCCGCCGCACCCTGCGATCGGGCATCGGCGTCGTCCTCCAGGACCCGGTGGCGTCCCTCGACGCGCGGATGACGGTGCAGGAGTGCATCGCCGAACCGCTGCGCGTGCACCGCCGCGGCATGTCCGCGAAGGAGCGCCATGACCGGGTCGCCGAGCTCCTCGAACGTGTCCGGCTGCCCCGCGAGTTCGCCCGCCGCGCCCCCCGGGAGCTCTCCGGCGGCCAGCGCCAGCGGGTCAGCCTGGCCCGGGCCCTGGCCCTGGCGCCGCGGCTGCTGGTCGCGGATGAACCCACCAGCGCCCTCGACGTCAGCGTCCAGGAGGCGGTGCTGGAGGTGATCACCGAGCTGCAGGAGGAGCTGGGCTTCGCCTGCCTGTTCGTCTCGCACGACCTCGCGGTGGTGCAGCACTTCGCCGAGCGGGTCGTCGTCATGCGGTCGGGCCGGATCGAGGAGCAGGGCGGCACCATGGAGACGCTGCTGCACCCGGGCACCGACTACACCCGGCGCCTGCTGGGGGCGGTTCCCGTCCCGGACCCGGTGCTCCAGCGGGAGCGCCGGGCGGCCCGCCACGCCGCTGCCGCCGCCGCTGCCGGATCGGGGGCGCAGGCGTGACCTCCACCCCCGGACCCTCCGGCCCGTTGCCCGACGTCCTGGCCGGCGTGGACATCGGAGGGACCACGACGCAGGTCGTGCTCTGCTCCGACGACCTCACCGTCCTGGACCGTGTGGAACGCCCCACCCCCGCCCGCGAGGGCGGCCAGGCGATGATCGACACCGTGCTCGACGGTCTCCGGCAGCTGCTCGACCGGGTCCCGGCCCGTCTGGTCGGCGTCGGGGTCGGCGCCGCCGGAGTGGTCGACGCCGAGACCGGCCGCATCCTGGTGGCCAGCGACTCCTTCACCGGCTGGGCCGGGTTCGCCGTGACCTCCGCCCTGGAGGCGGCCCTCGGCGTGCCCGCGTTCCTCGACAACGACGTGAACGCGTTCCTGCGCGGCGAGGCCGCCAAGGGCGCCGTCGCCGGGGAGCCGCACGCCCTCGGGATGACCCTGGGCACCGGTGTCGGCGGCGCGCTGTGGATGAACGGCACCCTCGTCGACGGGCCGCACGGCGCCGCCGGCGAGATCGGCCACATCCCCGGCTTCGGCGACATCCCCTGCTCCTGCGGGGGCCGCGGCCACCTGGAGACGCTCGCCTCCGGCCGCTCGCTCGCCGCCCGGTACGCGGAGCGCACCGGCCGGACCACCGACGCCCGCGGGGTCGCCCAGGCGGCCGGGCAGGGCGACCCGGACGCCCTCGCCGTCCTCACCGCGGCCGGGGCGGCGATCGCCCGGGCCGTCCTCATCACGGCGGGGCTGATCGACGTCACCACCGTGGTCATCGGCGGCGGCGTCAGCCGCGCCTGGCCGCTGCTGGAGCCGGCGATCCGCGCGGCCCTGACGGCGGAGCCGCCGGTGAGCGGACTGCCGATCCGGCTCGTGCCCGCCCAGCTCGGGAGCGACGCCGTCGCCGTCGGCGCGGCGTCCCGGGCCCGGACGGAGCTCTGCGCCATGGCGGTGTGACCGCGCAGTGAACTGCCGTCCGCGACCGGGCCCGTGCCCGGTCGCGGACGGGTCGAGCGACGGCGGGAGGCCGTCGCCCCTGGCGGCGTCCGAGCCGCGGCCCGTCGCGCGAAGGCGCGTCGGCGGGAACCGCGGGGCCGAACACGCCCGTCGCCGTGTGCCCCCCTCCGGCATGCGGCAGCAGGGGCGGCACAGCCTCCCGCCGTCTCATCACCACTGCCCCCGCCCGGCAGCAGCGTGTGGAGCCGCCGGAGCCGCGGGGCGCGTGAGCGCCTCTGCCGGGACATCGAAGGGCTCACGGGGGGCGGAACGAGGGCCCGCCGGCGGCCTCTCAGTCGAGGCAGAACTCGTTGCCCTCGATGTCCCGCATGACGATGCACGAGTCGGTGCCGTCATACAGCAGCCGCACGCGTACCGCGCCGAGGGGGAGAAGGCGCGCGCACTCGGCCTCCAGCGCGGCGAGCCGCTCCTCTCCCACGAGCCCGGTGCCGACCCGCACGTCGAGATGGACCCGGTTCTTGACGACCTTGGCCTCGGGAACCCGCTGGAAGAACAGCCGCGGGCCCACCCCCGAGGGATCGACGCAGGCGAACGCCGACCCCTGGCGCTCCGGCGGCAGCGAGCGGTCGAAGTCGTCCCAGGTGGCGAACCCCTTCGGCGGCGGCGGTACGACATACCCCAACACCTCGCACCAGAAACGGGCGACGCGCTCGGGGTCCGCGCAGTCGAAGGTGACCTGGAACTGCCTGATCGACGTCATCGGCCAACCATAGTGGCGCGGGTGCGCGCCGAGACCTGAACGTCCGGCCGTGCCGGTCCAGGGCGCGCGGGGCGGCGGCGGCCGTTTCCCGTTCTCCGCGCCCTCCGATGTCACAGCGGGCGCCGCCGCGTCGTCTCCGGTGGTGGCGGGGGCGACAGCGATCGGGAGGGTGATGGGCGTGCGGGTGCTCGCGGCGGGCGGAGCCGGCGTGCTGAGGCGGTGGCCGGATCCGCGGCCGGAGCCGCCGGGCGCGGCACCGGTGGTTCGGACGGCGGCCTCGGCCCCGCCGGATATGATGGTGCGTCAGATCAGTGGCCGCCTGCTGGCGGTGCCGGTGGGAACGGGAGCGCCGGCCGGGCCGTCGGCGGGGGAGGAGCCGGCATGAGCAGGACCGAGGAGTTCGAGGAGCTGCGCCCGCTGCTGTTCGCCATCGCGTACCGCATCCTCGGCAGTGTCAGCGAGGCCGAGGACGCGGTCCAGGAGGCGTGGCTGCGCTGGGACGCCTCCTCGACGCGGCCCGCCTCGGCCAAGGCGTTCCTGTCGGCCGTGGTCACCCGGATCTCGATCGACGTGCTGCGCTCGGCCCGGGTCCGCCGGGAGGAGTACGTCGGGCCGTGGTTCCCCGAACCGCTGCTGACCGACCCCTACGAGGACCCGGAGCGGTCGGCGGAGCTGGCCGACTCGGTGTCGATGGCCGCCCTGCTGCTGCTGGAGCGGCTCAGCCCGCTGGAGCGGGCGGTGTTCGTGCTGCGGGAGGTGTTCGCCTTCGGCTTCCCGGACGTGTCGGCGGCGGTGGGGCGTTCGGAGGGCGCGTGCCGCCAGCTGGCGGTACGGGCGCGCCGCCACATGGAGAAGGGCCGGCCCCGCTTCGAGGCCGACCGCAGGGTGCGCGAGGAGCTCGCCGGGCGGTTCTTCGACGCCTTCCGCGAGGGCGACGTCGACGGGCTGCTGGAGCTTCTGGCCGCCGACGTCCACATGGTCGGCGACGGGGGCGGCAAGGCCCCGCAGTTCGCCGAGCGGATCACCGGCGCCGCCAAGGTGGCCTCGCTGCTGGCCGCACTCGTTCCGCCGTTCGTCCGGATCGGCGGCCTCGTGGAGCCCCGCGTGGTGAACGGGCAGCCCGGCGCGGTCTTCCGCGACCGGGACGGCAGGATCGTCAACACCCTGGCGCTCGACATCCTCGACGGGCGGATCCAGACGATCCGCTCGGTGATCAACCCCGACAAGCTCGCGCACATGGGTCCGGTGGCGGACGCCTGGGCGGTACTGCGCGAGACGCAGCGAGCGCTGCGGAAGGCGGAATGACCCGGACCGACCCACCCGGGGAAGCCCCGCTTCCGAGGCACCCGCGACGGCCGGGCACGGGCCGGGACGAGGCGGCTTCGGGGAGCGTGCGGGGACGCGGGTCGGGCGCGGGTGCGGTAGGTTGGGCCCGCGCGGGGCCGTACGACGGCCCGGGCGCGCGGGCGGCCCGCCCTGGTCGGCCGCACCGGAACGCGAGGCGAGGAGGTGGGACCGATCAACCGCAGTGCCCGACTCCCGCTCCCCGGCCGCCGCGCGGCCTGACCGGCCCGCCGCAGGACCGCCGGGGAAGCACCCACCGCTTCCCGGAAGGCACCATGCCGCAGCACCCTCTCCCGCCCGCCCCCGGCTCCGACCGGCCGGGCGCGCAGCCCTTCCCCCTCGAACCGGCGACCGCCCCCGCCGTACCGGCGGCGCCACAACCCCGGCCGGCGCCCGGCCCGAGCCCCGCACCTCGCCGCGCCGCCCGCACCCGGAGGCGGTCCGGTGGAGCCGCCCGCCGACCTGGTGGCCGCGCTGCGGGCGGCGGGGTGCGTCTTCGCCGAGGAGGAGGCGCAGGTCGTCTGCGCCACCACCGCCGACCCGGGTGAGCGCGCCGCCATGGTCCGGCGGCGGGCCGCCGGGGTCCCGCTGGAACACGTCGTCGGCTGGGCGGAGTTCGCCGGCCTGCGGATCGGCGTGGAGCCGGGCGTCTTCGTACCGCGGCGGCGCTCCGAGTTCCTGGCCGAGCAGGCCGTGTCGCTGCTGCCGGCCGGGAGCGGCGCCGTCGTCCTGGACCTGTGCTGCGGAACGGGCGCGATCGGCGCCGCGCTGGCCGCCCACGGCGACCGGGTGGAGGCGCACGCCTGCGACCTCGACCCGGCGGCGGTCGCCTGCGCCGCCCGCAACCTCGCCGCCGCCGGCGGGCGGGTGTACCGGGGCGACCTGTTCGGCGCGCTGCCGCCGGCCCTGCGCGGCCGGTTCCACGTCATCGCCGCGAACGTCCCCTACGTGCCCACCGGCGACATCGCGCTGCTGCCCGCCGAGGCCCGCGAGCACGAGGCCCGCCTCGCTCTCGACGGCGGCGGCGACGGCCTCGACGTGCTGCGCCGGGTGGCCGCCGAGGCGGCGGCCTGGCTTGCGCCCGGCGGCAGCGTGCTGTCCGAGACCAGCCCGGAGCAGGCGCCTGCGGCACTGGCCGCGCTGCGCGGCGCGGGCCTGGCCGCCCGCCGTGCGGCCGACGAGGACCGCGGCGCGCTCGTCGTCATCGGAACCCGGCGGCCCTGAGCCGGCCCCGAACCGGCCCTGAACCGGCGATGTCCGGTGGCCCGGCCGGGAAGGCCGGACCACCGGACAGCCGGGGCCGTGCGGGCGTGCGCGGGAGGGGCGTGCGGGGGGCGTTCGGACCGGGGCGGGGCGTCAGTCCGCCGGCTGCTCCGGACCGGCGTCGGCCGCGCGCAGGCCGGAGGTCCACTTCGCCTCGATGTCGCCGTACTTCCACACCATCAGCGCGACGGCCCACGTCAGTATGAACAGGCCCACGATCACGTACCCGACGGTGTTGAGGTCCAGGCCGCCCACCCAGTCCCAGAACGCCCCGTGCAGGTGCGCCTTGTCGGCGACCAGGCCGAGGAGTTCGACGGTGCCGATGATGAGCGCGACGGCCACGGACAGGCCGGTGATCGTCAGGTTGTAGTAGACCTTCCGGACCGGCTGGGAGAACGCCCACTCGTAGGCGAAGTTCATGAAGGAGCCGTCGATGGTGTCCAGCAGGCACATTCCGGCGGCGAAGAGCACCGGCAGGCACAGGATCGCGTACCAGGGCAGCCCGGACGCGGCGCCGGAGCCGGCCAGCACCAGCAGCGCGATCTCGGTGGCGGTATCGAAGCCGAGGCCGAAGAGCAGTCCCAGCGGGTACATCTGCCAGGGCTTGGTGACCGACTTCATCACCCGGCCCAGCAGCCGGTTCATCAGGCCGCGGTTGTTGAGGTGCTCCTCCAGCGCGGCCTCGTCGTAGAAGCCCTCGCGCATCCGCCGGAACAGCTTCCAGATCCCGCCGAGGATCAGCAGGTTGATGATCGCGATGGCGTACAGGAACGCACCCGAGACGGTGGTGCCGATCCAGCCGGTGACGTCGTGCAGCGTGGAGCCGTCGTCCTGCACCGGGCCGGCCAGGGACTTGACGCCGAACGACAGCAGCAGCGACAGGCCGAAGACGATGCTGGAGTGGCCGAGGGAGAACCAGAAGCCGACGGACAGCGGCCGCTTGCCCTCGTGCATGAGCTTGCGGGTGGTGTTGTCGATCGCGGCGATGTGGTCGGCGTCGAAGGCGTGGCGCATGCCCAGGGTGTAGGCGGTCAGGCCGATGCCGACGCCGAAGGTCTTGGTGCCCATCGCGTAGTGGTTGGGCGCGACGATGGCGACGAGCGTGAACCAGCCGATCACGTGGAGCGCCACGATGAAGGCGGCCATCCCGCCGAGCCTGCTCCACTCCGCCCGGGACATCGAGCCCTTGATCCGGTGCCATCGGGTCCCGGCCGGGGCCGGGGCGTCCAGAGTGGAGGTCATCGACGAGTCCTTCACGGTGGGGGCGGCCTCCTGATGCGGGCCATTGCTTGTTGCAATCTACTCGCAATAAGACCCGGACGTCACCCGGGGACCCCCTTTCACCTGGGGCGACCCGGAGTCACTCGGAGGTGGGGGCAGCGCGCGGGTGCACGTTGAGGGCGCGTGGGCGTCGCGGGGCCCGGGCGGCCGCGCGTGCGGAGCAGGTGCCGGCGGGTGAAGGGGGAAGCGAGGGGGAAGGCCACCCGGCCGCCCGCGCGGCGGCGGGCCGCCGCCACCGCGGCGCGAGGGGCGCGGCGCCTGCCCGCGGGGCAGCCGCCGGGAGCCCCCTCGCTGCCGGGGCGCGGAGGAGGGCGGCGCGCGGCGGTCAGACCGGGCGGGACGGCACCCGGTCCAGCGCGCAGTCACCGCACAGGGAGCCCGAACGGCCGGGGGCGGCCCGGTAGATCAGGCAGCAGGAGCGGCGCCGGAAGCCCCCGGCGCCGTCCCGCCCGCTGACGGCCGCGAGTGCCGGCGCGGCCAGCAGCAGCCCACCCAGCCGCCGGGCCCGCCGGGCCGCGTCCGGCCGGCCCGCGCCCTCGGCGGCCAGCCGGGCCGCGGAGTGCACCGCGGAGGCGGTGTTGCCCCACAGGACGTGCGGGGAGGCGCCCAGCGCGGCCGCCGCCCCGACCAGCTCGCGCACGGGCCCGTCCAGCAGCCGGGCGGTGAGCGCCGACGCGAGCCCGGCCAGCCGGTCGTCCCCGCCGGCCGGGCCGGTGCCGTCGGGTCCGGCCGGACCGTCCGGCTCCGGCGGTACGGGGCGGGCGCCCGCGGCGGGCCGGGGGAGCGACAGGGGGAACGGCCCGCCGAGCCGCGGGAGCCAGTACAGGTCCGCCAGCCGCAGCCCCTCGGCCGGCAGCGCGGCCTCCAGCGCGGCGAGCGCGACGTAGGGGGCCACCACGCGCGCGGCCAGGCCCAGATGCGCCACCGACGCGGCCACCCGCGGTTCCACGGCCGCCACCGGCTGCCCGCCGCCCGCCGCGAGCGCCTGCCGGACGGTGGCGACCCGCTCCGCGAGCGCGACGGCGCCGTCCCCGGCCAGCTCCGCCATCGACCGCCACGGCGGCCCGGGCGGTTCCTCCGGCGGGTGGACCTCGGCCGCGAAGAACGGCCCGAGCCCGGCGAGCACCGCCCCCGCTTCCGGGTACGGCGACGGCGGGCGGCCCCGGTCCGAACCGGGGCCGCCCGCCGTCGCCGTACCGGGTTCCGAGCTCACGCTCCGACCGGGTCCGCCGCCGGGACCGGCCCGGCGGAGCGCGCCGCCGGCGCCAGCACCCGCTCGGCCAGCGGCCCGAAGACCAGCGCGATCGCGCCCCACATCAGCAGCTGCGCGCCCACCGAGTACAGCCGGAAGGTGAACAGCACGTCGGCCGGGAAGCCCGGGTAGACGATCCGGCCCGCGGGGTCGGTCAGCGGCTGCGGCGTCTCCGTGGCGTGGTCGCCGAACTCCTCGCGGTTGACGGCGAGGTGGCCCAGCGACGGCAGCACCGCCATGATCACGCCGATGGCGACCACGAAGAAGGCCCCCGCCAGCAGCGTGGCGTTCCAGGTGCCGAAGCGGGCCTGGAGGCGCCGGCCGAGCCACGCCGTCAGCCCGAGCAGGGCGACGGAGCACACCACCATGACCAGGTACAGGCCGGTGCGGGCCTTGATGGTGTCCTCGTGGCCGATCGCCGGCGGGTTCGCCGGGTACTTCAGGAACGGCACCAGGTAGAACCCGAGGAAGCCCGCGCCGGCCACCAGCAGGGCCAGCGTGCGCGGCCGTACCCGGCCGACCCGGCCCAGGCACACCGCGTAGACCACGGCGAACAGGGCGCCCATGGCCATGCCGAAGAACACCAGCCCGACGCCGACTCCGACGTCGGCCTGCACGGTGCGGCTGAACAGGTCCGGCCCGGGCGCCTCGGGCGTCAGGCCCGCGGCGCGGTCGAGGGCGGCCTGCGCCGCGTCCCGGGCGTTCTCGTAGTCGATCGCCTTGGCGATCTGGGGCTCGGCGAAGATCCGCGCGAAGACGAACGCGAGCAGCCCGCCGACCGCGCCGGCGATGACGCCGCGCAGGATGAGTCGTTTCTCCATGTCGTGTTGTCCGTCGATCCGAAGCGGTGACGGAACGTCAGTGGCAGGGGAAACCGAGGAAGTGCCGCGCGTCGTGCACGAACTCGTGGATGTGCATGTCCCTGCCGAACACGGAGACGGCGCCCTGGTCGACGCCGATGAAGTAGTAGAAGGCCAGGGCCAGTACGGCGGTGCCGACCAGCCACAGCACGGCCTTGGAGACCGGCATGACGACGGGGGTGGCGGAGTCCGCGGACTGCGCGGCGGACGGAGCGGAGACAGAGCTCACGGTGGGCCTCCTTGAGGGATACAGCGTCCCTGGAACGATGGGGCGATGTGACAGGCGAGTGTCTGACTCGTCCTTCCGCGGCTGACCGCGGGACGGACTCACAGTGGCGCGACCGCGCCGGAGTTGCACCGGCTTCCTCACACCATCACAGCCAAGGAGCCTACGGGGTCGCGAACTCGCACGTCAACGCGCGGGACGGGGGCCGCAGGAGCCAGCGGGGGCGCGCGCCACGCCGCGACAGCGCCCCTTGCGCGCCCCTTGGGCCTGTTCGGGACGTCTTTTCAGCCGTCTTCCGGCCGAGACGACGGTGTGCCGGGGTTCCAGGACGACCCCGGCCGGGGTGCCGTCCCGGCCCGGTATCCGACGCCCGACGCCCACGCGCCGCCCCCAGGGCCGCCACGGACCTGTGCTTCCGGCGTGGCGGCGGGCGTCAGGGCGGTACGGGCTCCGGAGCGTCCGGCGCCCACCCCGGCGGTGTCCCTCCCGCGCGCCGGGCGGCGGGAACTGGCCGAACCGTCGCGCTCCGGCGCGTTGGCGGCGCCCACCGGAGGCGCGAACCGGCGGAACAGGGCATGATGGGAGGGATGCCCCTGGGGAGGTGTGTGCCCATGGACTACCCCGAACTCTACGAGCTGGTCTTCCAGGCGCCCGCGGTCGAGGACGACGTCGTCGTGGTGCACAGGACCGAGGCCTCCGGAGCCGGCGGCTACCCCGTCTACGAGGACGACACCGGCATCGTCCGCGCCGAGATCACGCCCGAGGGCGAGGTGCGGATGATGGCCAGCGGCGGCCACCAGGAGCCGGTGCCGCCGCTCGCGGTCCGCCGCCGCTGAACCCGCCGGTCCAGCCGGTCCGTGCCGGTCCGTGCCGATCCCTGAAGGTCCTTGAAGGTCCCTTTCCCCTCCACCTGACGCGGACGCGCCCCCCTCACCGGGGGCGCGTCCGCGTCTCGGGCAGCCCGCCGAGGACGGCCGGCTGCCCGCGACCGCCTCCGCGACCGCCTCCGTGGCCGCCGCCGCGACGTCCCGGCGGCGCGGGCCGGCGCAGCCGTTCAGGCCAGCGCGTGCCCCCGCAGGAGCAGCAGCACCACCGACGCGGCGGCCATCGCGATGGTCGCCAGGAACGGCACCCGGCCGCGGGCTCGGACGGCGCCCGGCACCACAGTGGCCACGGCCGCCGCGCCGGTCACGGCGAGCGCGGCCCAGCCGGCGGCGCCGGGCGGGCCGGGCGGGCCGAGGACGAGGACCGCGGCGGCGCCCAGCAGCGGCACCGGGGCCAGCAGGAGGCAGCGCCGGCGGCCCAGCCGCTGGGGCAGGCCGCGCACCCCGGCGGCGAGATCGGCCTCGATGTCCGGCAGCACGTTGGTGACGTGGGCGCCCGCGCCGAGCAGCGCCCCGGCGGCGAGCGCCCAGACCGGCGGGGCCGGACGGCCGGGCAGGCCGAGCGCCACGAACGCGGGGAGCAGCCCGAATCCGACGGCGTAGGGCAGCCAGGACCAGACCGTGCGCTTCAGGCCCGCGTTGTACGCCCACGCGGCCGCCACCCCGGCCAGGTGCGCGGCCCCCGCCGCCGGGCCGAAGGCCAGCGAGGCGGCCACGCAGACGACGAGCGCCGCGCCCGTGGCGAGCCGCGCGGTCCGCGGCCCGGGCACACCGGCCACCAGCGGCTTGTCCGTACGCCCGGCGGCAGCGTCCCGCGGCAGGTCCAGGAGGTCGTTGCTCCAGCCGACGGACGCCTGCCCGGCCGCCACCGCGACCGCCACCGCCGCGCACCCGGCGGCGGTCTGCCCCGACGCGGCGGCGAGCGCGGCCACCAGGACGGTCACCGCTGCCGTCGGCTCCGGGTGGCAGGCCCGGACCAGCCCGCGGACCGCCGCCCCGGCCGTCGGACGGCAGCCCCGCACCAGCCGACCGGCCGCGCCGTCCGTCCGTGCATCCACACCGGCCGACCCCCCGGCCGGCACCCCGCTGTCCGGGTTCGCGCTGTCCCGGTCCGGACCGCCCGGCACGGCAGCGCCCGGCGCGCCGGGGCCGGGAGCCCTCGCCGCACCGGACGCCGGCGCCGACCCGTCAGCCGACCCGTCAGCCGGCGGCGGCGCGCTGGTCCGCCCGACGCCGGTCCGCCCGACGTTCGCCGGCTCGATGCCCGTCAGCTCGACGGCCGGAATGCCGGCGGTACCGCCCTGGTCGCTGGACACCCGCCCGACTGTAGGGGCGCGATCGGGCTCAGGGCGGCGCGGCGCGGCGCGCGTCCACCCGATGTGACGGGTTGGCGGCTATTGGTGGACTTCGTCCCTATGCTGGCCGGATGAGTCGGATCGCTGGCGTGCACGCGGCCCTGCCGCGCCACCGCTACGGGCAGCACGAGATCAGGGACGCGCTGGCGGAGATGGCGGGGGTCGGAGCGGCGGGCGGGGAGGGGCGCGGGCTGCTGGACCGGATGCACGCCGCCTCCGCCGTGCGCAGCCGGCATCTGGCGCTGCCGCTGGAGCGGTACGCCGCGCTCGGCGGCTTCGGCGCGGCCAACCGGGCCTACCTCGCCGCGGCGTTGGAGCTGGGCGAGGCCGCGGCGCGCGGGGCGCTCGCCGAGTCCGGTGTGCCCGCGCGGGACGTGGAGCTGGTGGTGTCCACGTCGGTGACGGGCCTGGCGGTGCCGTCGATCGAGGCCCGGCTGGCGGGCCGGCTGGGACTGCGGCCGGACGTCAAGCGGGTGCCGGTCTTCGGGCTGGGGTGCGTGGCCGGGGCCGCCGGCCTGGCCCGGGTGCACGACTACCTGGCGGGCCGGCCCCGGGCGGCCGCGCTGCTGCTGTCGGTGGAGCTGTGCTCGCTGACGGTGCAGCGCGCCGACACCTCCGTGCCGAACCTGGTGGCCGGCGCGCTCTTCGGCGACGGCGCCGGCGCGGTGCTGGCGGTCGGCGCCGAGCATCCGGCTGCCGAAGCGGCCGTCGGCCCACGGGTGGTGGCCACCCGCAGCCGCCTGTACCCCGGCACCGAGCCGATGTTGGGCTGGGAGGTCGGCGACGGCGGCTTCCGGATCGTGCTGGGCGGCGATCTGCCCGACACCCTGGTCGGTCATCTCGGCCCGGAGGTGCGGGACTTCCTCGACGACCACACGCTGAAGACGGCGGACGTCACCGGCTGGATCTGCCACCCGGGCGGTCCGAAGGTGCTGGAGGCGGTCCGGGCCGCGCTCGATCTGCCCGCGCGGGCACTGGAGTTGTCCTGGCGCTCGCTCGCCGAGGTCGGCAACCTCTCCTCCGCGTCGGTGCTGCACATCCTGCGCGACACCCTCGACCTGGCCCGGCCGCTGTCCGGGAGCCCGGGGCTGATGCTGTCCGTGGGCCCCGGGCTCAGCTCCGAACTCCTCCTGCTGCGCTGGTAGGCCGCGATGACCCTCCCACCTACCGCCGTCCACGTCCCGGAGCCCCACGCCGCCTCCTGGCCCGCGACCGCCTACACCGTGCTGGTGCTGCTCGTCGCCGCCGAGCGGCTGGCCGAGCTGGTGGTGGCGCGGCGCAACGCCGCCTGGAGCACCGCCCGCGGCGGCACCGAGTACGGTCGCGGCCACTACCCGGTGATGGTCGCCCTGCACACCGGGCTGCTGGCCGGGTGCCTGGCCGAGACCTGGTGGGGGGGACGGGCGTTCGTCCCCGCGCTCGGCGGGCCGATGCTGCTGCTCGCGCTCGGCGCGCAGGCGCTGCGGTGGTGGTGCGTGCGGGTGCTGGGGCCGCGCTGGAACACCCGGGTGATCGTGGTGCCGGGGCTGCCACTGGTCGAGGGCGGCCCGTACCGGCTGATGGACCACCCCAACTACCTCGCGGTGCTCCTTGAGGGTCTCGCGCTGCCGCTGGTGCTCGGGTGCTGGATCACCGCGCTGTGCTTCACACCGCTGAACCTGGCGCTGCTCGCCGTCCGGCTGCGCTGCGAGAACGCCGCGCTGCGTGCCGGCCCGGCCCTCGCGGCCCCGGTGGCGGCGCCGTGATCGACCTGCTGGTGGCCGGCGGCGGCCCGGCCGGACTGGCCACCGCGATCCACGCCGCCCGGGCCGGGCTGGAGGTGGTGGTGGCCGAGCCGCGCCCCGGCCCGGTGGACAAGGCCTGCGGCGAGGGCCTGATGCCGGGGGCGGTCGCGGCGCTGGCCGAGCTCGGCGTGCCGGTCGGCGGCCGGCCGCTGCGCGGCATCCGGTACGTGGACGGCCGGCACCAGGCCGAGGCGCGCTTCCGCGCCGGGCCGGGGCGCGGGGTGCGCCGTACCGAACTGCACGCCGCGCTCGCCGAACGGGCCGCGCGGCTGGGCGTTCCGGTGCTGCCGCTGCGGGTGGGCGAGGTGCGGCAGGAGCCGGACCGGGTGCACGCCGCCGGGATCACCGCCCGCTACCTCGCGGCCGCCGACGGGCTGCACTCCCCGCTCCGGCGCGCCCTGGGCCTGACCGGGCCGCCGGGCCGCGGGCCTGCCCGCTACGGCCTGCGGCGGCACTTCGCGGTGGCCCCGTGGACGGACTGCGTGGAGGTGCACTGGTCCGGCCGCTCGGAGGCGTACGTGACCCCGGTCGGGCCGGGGCTGGTCGGCGTGGCGCTGCTGACCAGCGAACGGGCGCCCTTCGACCGCCAGCTCGCCGCCTTCCCGGAGCTGGCCGCGCGGCTGCCGGTGCCCGCCGACCCCCGCGCGCGGCGCCGGCCCGTTGCGGCAGCCGGTACGCGGCCGGGCGCTGGGACGGGTACTGCTGGTCGGGGACGCGGCCGGCTACGTCGACGCGCTCACCGGCGAGGGCGTCTCGCTCGCGCTGCGGGCCGCCGCCCACCTGGTGCGCTGCGTGCTCGCCGGCCGGCCCGAGGAGTACGACCGCGCCTGGCGGGCGATGTCGCGGCGCCACCGCGCGCTGACCGCCGGGCTGCTGCGGGCGCGCGCGAACCCGCTGCTGGCCGCGCGGATCGTGCCGGCGGCGGCCCGGCTGCCGGCGCTCTTCGGCGCGATGGTCAACGGCCTGGCCTGAGCACGCCCGGCGCCGCACCGTCCGGCACCGGACGGCGCGGTCCGACGAGGGCCGCTCCAGGCGGTCGCGCGCGGCGCCGTACCCGGGCCGTCAGGTTCAGGTGGTGGACAGGCCCGGCACGGAGTCCCCGTTCAGCGCCCACAGCGCGGCCGTGTACCAGAGCAGCGCGATGCCGACGACCAGCAGCGACCCCACGGCCGGCAGCAGCCAGCCGGGCAGCCTGCGGGAGCGCACCACCAGCACCTTGGCCACGAACGCGCCGTAGAACGCGCAGCCCGCGACGGAGTGGATCACCACCCGCGGGCTGGTGGTCTCGACGCCGTACGTGACCAGGCAGTGGTACGCGATCGGCAGGGAGAACAGGACGGTGAGGAACCCCAGGGCGCGGTGCCCCAGCCGGACCGGGCGGGTGCCGCCGCGCAGGCCGGGCAGCCGGCCGTACATCCACAGGGCGAGGCCGAGTTGGACCAGGGCCAGGCAGAGCAGGGCGCTGCCGAGGCGGGCCTTGAGCGTCACCGCGCCGGTGCCGTGCTGCCCGTACAGGCCGGTGTTGTAGTCGGGGGTCAGGTTGCGGCCCGCGAGGTAGATGCCGACGCCGACGGCGACCGGCACCAGGACGCCGAGGGCGACCGCCACCGCGCGCGCCGCGGGAGGGCGGCGCGGCGGTCGGGCGGCGCTGTGCGACCCGGTCAGCTCGTGACCTGCTTGCCCTTGGGGTTCACGACGTACCACAGGGCGCCGAACTGGTTGACGCCCTGCCCGGTGGTCTTGCCGGCCTTGCCGCCGTCGCCGACGTAGTAGTAGAGCGGGTGGCCGTTGTAGGTCACCTGCTTGAGGCCGGCTGAGCGCTGGGTGATGCCCAGGAGCTTCTTGTCGGCGCCCTTGCCGGCCTTGGCGTCGTTGACGGTCAGCAGCGCCGGCCAGGCCACGGCGCAGGCGCCGGTGCAGGTGGACTTGTTCTTCTTGTCGGCCACGAAGAGGTAGAGGGTGCGGCCCTTGGCGTCCACGAGGATGGTGCCGAGGTTGCCCACGGACTTCGTGGCCACGGTGGCCTGGGTCGGGATCGAGATCTTGTCGGCGGCCGGGGTGGCTTCCTGCCCCGAGGCGGTGGAGGTGGTGGAGGCGGTCGGAGTCGACGATCCGCTCGCGGAGGAGGAGCTACTGCCCGAACAGCCGGTCAGCAGCGTGGCCAGCAGGGTGACGGCGGCACACGAGGCCGTCGCGAGGGTGCGTTTCATCACAGCTCCGAAGGTGGGCGCAAGTGGGGGGTCCCAGCCTCCCTCCGCGCCCCCGCCGTACCCGGGTACGCCACACGCGGACGCCGCCGTGACCAGGCAGGATCAGCCAAGCGGCCCAGCGCCCGCGCGCCCCGGCGGGCTCCGGGCGCGGCGGCGCCACCCGGCCCGGACCCCCGGAGCCTCTCCGCGGACGACAGGGCCGGCGGGCCCCGGACCCCGGGGGCGCCGCTCAGCCCTGACGGGTGGAGCCGCTGTCCCCGCCGTCGATCAGCAGCGCCCGGTCGCGGGCGGCCAGCACCGACGCCGACAGGCTCGCGATGTCGTACGCCCCGTGGTGGCGGCGGCCGTTGACGAAGAAGGTCGGGGTGCCCGACACGGTGCTCAGGTCCGCCGACTCCACGTCCCGCGCCACCCGCGCGGCGCCCCTGCGGTTCTTCAGCGCGTGCTTGAACGTGTCCACGTCCAGGCCGACATCGGTGGCGTGCCGCAGCAGGTCGCGCAGCGTCAGCTCCTCCTGACGGGAGATCAGCAGGTCCCGCATCTCCCAGAACCGGCCCTGGAGCGCCGCCGCCTCGGCCGCCTCCGCGGCGAGCTGCGCGTGCGGGTGCACGTCCGTCAGCGGCAGGTGCCGCCACACGTACCGGATGTCGCCGAAGTCAGCCAGCAGCTCGCGCACCACGTCCTCGGCCTGGCCGCAGTACGGGCACTCGAAGTCGCCGTACTCCACCACCGTCACCGGCGCGTCCAGCGGGCCGCGGATGTGGTCCCGCCCGGGGTCCACCGGCTCGGCCAGGTCCACCACGCCCGCCGCCGTGCCCAGCAGCGCCTTCGCCCGCCGCGCGGGCGGCAGCCACGAGGTCGCCAGCGCCACCGCCGAGGTGCTCAGCATCGCGAAGACGACCGCGCTGAGCACGCCGATCTTCGCCTCGTCCAGCTGCTGCCCGTGGAAGGCGAGGGTCGCGATCAGCAGCGAGACGGTGAAGCCGATCCCGGCGATGGTGCCGCCGCCGGCGACCGCCGCCCACCCCACCGGCGGCCGGGTCCGGCCCCGGCTCGCCACCGTGGCCAGCGCCGTGGAACCGAGGATGCCGATCGGCTTGCCGGCACCGTAGGCCAGCAGGATGCCCAGCGTCACCGGCGAGGTGAAGGCGTGCGAGAGCAGCCCGCCGTCGATCCGGATGCCCGCGTTGGCCAGCGCGAACAGCGGCACGATCACGTAGCTGCTCCACGGGTGCCACAGCCGCTGCAGCCGGTCGTTGGGGGACAGCGCCGAGGCGATGCCCAGCCGCGCCTCCCGCTCCAGCTCCGCCGTCGGCTGCTCCCGGAAGGAGCGGAACAGGCCCGTCGCCCGCTCCAGCGCCTCCCGCGGCGCCGGGTACGCGAACGCCGTCAGGCCGATCAGCAGGCCGACCACCACCGGGTCCACCCCCGAGTGGACGAACGCCACCCACGCCGTGATCCCCAGCAGCGCGTACACCCCGCCCCGGCGGACGTCGGCCCGCCGCGCCACCAGGCAGGCCGCCAGCGCCGCGACGCCGACCGCCAGCGGCGTCCACACGATGCGGTCGCTGTAGGCGACGGCGATCACCGCGAGCGCCACGAAGTCGTCTACCACGGCCACGGTGAGGATGAACGTGTGCAGCCGGCGCGGGAAGCGCGAACCCAGCAGCGCCAGCATGCCGAGCGCGAACGCCGTGTCGGTGGACATCGCCGCACCCCAGCCGTGGCCGGAGGAACGGCCCGCGTTCACCGCCAGGTAGAGGACCACCGGCACCACCATGCCGCTCACCCCGGCCAGCAGCGGCAGCGCGATCCGGCGCCGGTCGCGCAGCTCTCCCATGTCGAACTCGCGCCTGGCCTCCAAGCCGACGACCAGGAAGAACAGCGTCATCAGGCCGCTGTTCACCCACTCGCGCAGGTCCATGTCGACGCCGTGCCCGCCCAGCCGCACCGACAGCCGGGTGGCCCACACCTCGGTGTAGTCGCCGGGCGCCGCGTTGGCCCACACCAGCGCCGCGACCGTGGCGGCCAGCAGTACGGCGGCGCTGCCGGTCTCGGTACGGATGTACGCCCACGGCGTCGCCGTACTCTCCCGGTCGCGCTCGCTGCGGTCCGTGAAAGGAGCCGTGAAGCCCCGGAACATCCAGCCTCCCACCATGTCGCGGACCCTGGCCGGACCCGCACCGCACCCCGGCTTCTCCAGCGGGCGGTGGACCCGATCATGCCAGGGCGCCGGGCGCGGCCGCCCGTCGGAGACACCGTGGCGCGCCCCGCGGAAAGCGACGCCGCGGAGACGGAACCGCGCCGCCGCCGCGCGCGTATTCCGTAGCGACCGTCGGAGATCCCGCGGCGCGCGCCGGTGGGAGGATGGTCACGGTCGGAAACTCGCACAACCACGACGACAAGGGGGCAGCCGCGAATGGCACGTGACGACGCCGTGGTCGGCTGCACGGGGGAGCTGCTCATCGCCACCCGGGGCCCGGCCGGTCCCGGTGAGGTCCTGGTGAGGGTGCGCGGCGGCTCGGAGACCTTTCTCGCCTGGTCGGACGAACCCCTGCCCAGGGGGACGACCGTGCTGGTGGTCGAGTCCCGCGGCAGCCGCCAGGTGGACGTCATCAAGTGGGTCGACCCCTTGGACGCCCTGGCCGGCTGAGCGGCGCAACTGAAGGAGAAGAAGAGGATGTTGGGTTACCGCGTGCCCGCCCCTGATGAGGCGATGCTCATCTCGGGCGGTCGGCGAGGGCTTGGCGGAGCGCCGTTCCGCGTCGTGACGGGGCACGGCAAGTTCGTGCTGCCGGTCTTCCGCAAGACCCGCTTCCTGACCCTGGCGATGTGCGAGGCCGAGGTCGCTGAGCGGTGCGTCACCCGGCAGGGCATCGGGCTCACGGTCAAGGCGGTGATCGCCTTCAAGGTCGGCAACGACCACGAGAGCATCGTCAACGCCGGCCAGCGCTTCCTGTCCGACCAGGACCAGATGGCGATCCTCACCGGGCGGATCTTCGCCGGGCACCTGAGGTCCATCATCGGCTCCATGACGGTCGAGGAGATCGTCACCGAGCGGCAGAAGCTCGCGATGGAGGTGCTGGAGACCTCCAAGGCGGAGATGGCCAAGATCGGGCTGATCGTGGACTCGCTCCAGATCCAGTCCATCGACGACGGGGACACCGGCTACATCGACGCGATGTCCGCGCCGCACAAGGCCGCGATCCAGCGGCAGGCGCAGATCGCCCAGGCGCAGGCCACCCAGGCGTCGGTGGAGGCCCAGCAGGTCGCGGCCCGCAACCAGGCCGAGTACGCCCGGCAGACCGCCGTGGTGCAGGCCGAGTACAACGCCCAGGTGGACCGCGCCCAGGCAGAGGCCGCCCAGGCCGGTCCGCTGGCCCAGGCGCACGCGCAGCAGGAGGTGCTGGCCGCGCAGACCGAACTGGCGCTGCGCGCGGCCGAGCTGCGCCAGCAGCAGCTGGTCGCGGAGATCGTCAAGCCCGCCGAGGCCGAGGCCGAGCGGATCCGGGTGCTGGCCGTCGCCGAGGCGGAGCGGATGCGCATCCAGGCCGAGGCGTCGGCCTCGCACAACCGGATCGCGCTGGACCGGATGCTCATCGAGCAGCTGCCGCAGATTGTCAAGGAGGCGTCGGCGGGTCTGGCCGGCGCCAACCTCAACGTCCTCAACGGCGCCGACGGCCTCGGTGAGCTGGCCGCCGGCCTGGTCAGCCAGGGCCTGAGCATCCTGGACTCGGTCCGCGCCAACCTCGGCGACTCCGGTGGCGGTACCGGCGCCGAGGTCGCCCTGCGGGAGCGCGAGGCCAAGGGCGGCAGCGGCTCCGGGCGCATCGACATCGGCTGACCCGGAACGCGGGAGCGCGTAAACGCGGGAACGCCGGTGCGGGCCGGTCCGGACACGGGCCGGCCCGTTCGCCATCCGTCGCCGTCCGCGCTCGCGCCGACCGCGCCCACAGGCGGTCGGGAAGCCGACGCGGAGCCGGCTCAGCCGGCCGCGGCCCGGGCGCCCGGGACGGCGGACGCCGCCGAGTCCGCAGGGCCGTCCGGGCGGGACGGCACTGCCGCCCGCGCGCCCTGGCGCACCCGGGCCCGGTAGCCGGCCACCTTCGCGAGGTTGCCGCACCGCTCCATCGAGCACCAGCGCCGGCGCCGCGCCTGCGAGTCGTCCACGAAGAGCAGCGAGCACGCCGGGTGGCCGCACTCCTTCACCCGGGCCAGGTCCGGCCCGCCCAGCAGCAGCACCCCGTCCCGCGCCACCGTCGCCAGTGCCGCCACCGCCTCGTCCCGCTGCTGCCACCGCACCCCCGGCGCCCCCGCGGCGAAAGCCAGCTGCGGCACGAGGTCCGGCCGGGCCGCGGCCCGGTTGAGCGCCGCGACGTCCGCCCGCGCGTACGAGGAGCCCTCCGTCGCGGCGCGCACCAGCCGGTACAGCGCCTCCCGCAGCGCCCGGGCCCGGGCCAGTTCGGCGCTGCCGACCCGCGGCAGCCCGGCCTCGGGGGCCAGCAGTCCGGCCGCCGCGAACCAGCGCGCCAGCGCCGCCGTGTCCGGCAGGCCCTCCACCGGGTCGGTGTGCCGCCGGCCCAGGGTCGCCGCGAAGTCCAGGCACACCCGGCCGCCGACGAAGGCGAATTCACCCCCGCCGCTGTCCGCCGACGCGTCCGCTGCCATCCCCCGACCGTAGCATGTGACACCTTTTCAGACGGTGTCGACCGGCTCCGCGCTCCTCCCCGTTCGGCCGTGCCGCACCCTCCCGTACGGCGCTACCGCCGGTAGCATCTCCGGCCCCGTCCACCTCGCCCGCCCGCCTCCACCGCGCCCCGCGAGGGCCGCCGCCGCAGGTCGCGGGCCCTTCCGGCCGGCCGCCGCGGGCGGCGGGTGCCGCCGCGCTCCGCTGGCGCGGCATCCGCCACCGGGGTACTACAGAAAGTGCGAAGCGGCGCCGCGCGGGCAGGCGCAGTGATCGGAACACCACCCGACCCACTGGAAGGGACGGACACCGTGGCACGACCGAAGATCCTCGTGGTGGGCGCCGGCTTCGCCGGAGTGGGCTGCGTACGGCGGATGGAGCGCAGACTCGACGCCGGCGAGGCCGACATCGCCCTGGTCACGCCCACCTCCTACCAGCTCTACCTGCCGCTGCTGCCACAGGTCGCCTCCGGCGTCCTGACCCCGCAGTCGATCGCGGTGTCCCTGCGCCGCAGCCAGAAGCACCGCACCCGCATCATTCCCGGCGGTGCGATCGGCGTCGACACCAAGGCGAAGGTGTGCGTCGTCCGGAAGATCACCGGCGAGATCGTCAACGAACCGTACGACTACCTGGTGCTCTCCCCGGGCAGCATCACCCGCACCTTCGACATCCCGGGCCTGGTCGACCACGCGCGCGGCATGAAGACCCTCGCCGAGGCGGCCTACGTCCGCGACCACGTCATCGCCCAGCTCGACCTCGCCGACGCCAGCCAGGACCCGGCCGAGCGCGCCTCCCGGCTGCAGTTCGTGGTGGTCGGCGGCGGCTACGCCGGGACCGAGACCGCGGCCTGCCTCCAGCGGCTGACCACCAACGCCGTCAAGCGCTATCCGCACCTGGACCCGTCCGAGATCAAGTGGCACCTGATCGACATCGCGCCCAAGCTGATGCCCGAGCTGGGCGACAAGCTCGGCCTGAGCGCCCTGAAGATCCTGCGCGACCGCGGCATCGACATCTCCCTCGGCGTGTCCGTGGCCAAGGCCGGGGCGGAGGAGGTCACCTTCACCGACGGCCGGGTGCTGCCCTGCCGGACGCTGATCTGGACGGCCGGCGTCGTCGCCAGCCCGCTGGTGGGGACCCTGGACGCCGAGACCGTCCGCGGCCGCCTCGCGGTGACCGCCCAGATGACCGTCCCCGGGCACGACGGCGTCTTCGCGCTCGGCGACGCCGCCGCCGTCCCGGACCTGGCCAAGGACGACGAGGGCGCCATCTGCCCGCCCACCGCGCAGCACGCGATGCGCCAAGGCCGCCGGGTCGCCGACAACGTCATCGCCACCCTCCGCGAGCAGCCGCTCCAGCCCTACATCCACAAGGACCTCGGCCTGGTCGTCGACCTGGGCGGCGCCGACGCCGTCTCCAAGCCGATGGGCGTCGAGCTGCGCGGCCTGCCGGCGCAGGCGGTGGCCCGCGGCTACCACTGGTCGGCGCTGCGCACCAACGTCGCCAAGACCCGGGTGCTGACCAACTGGCTGCTCAACGCGGCGGCCGGCGACGACTTCGTACGCACCGGCTTCCAGGCCCGCCGGCCCGCCACGCTGCGCGACTTCGAGTACACCGACGCCTACCTCACCCCCGAACAGATCCGCGAGCACGCCCAGGGCGGGCAGTTCCTGAAGAAGTGACCGGCGTCCTCCGCGCGGGTCGGCGGGGCCCGAGCCCACCGGCGCCGCCGTGCCCGGACCCACCCCGGGCCCGCGCACCCGGCGCCGGATGGCATGATCGGAGCGTGGCAGACCGCATCATCGCCGCCTGTGACGGCGCCTCCAAAGGAAACCCGGACCGGCCGCGTGGGCGTGGGTGACGGCCGGCGGGTCGGGCGAGCCCGACCGCTGGGAGGCGGGGCCGCTCGGCACCGCGACCAACAACGTCGCCGAGCTCACCGCGCTGGAGCGGCTGCTGTCGTCGGTGGACCCCGGCGTGCCGCTGGAGGTCCGGATGGACTCCCAGTACGCGATGAACGCCGTCACCAAGTGGCTGCCCGGCTGGAAGCGCAAGGGCTGGAAGACCACCGCCGGCAAGCCCGTGGCCAACCAGGAGCTGGTGGTGCGCATCGACGAGCTGCTGGCCGGCCGCAGCGTGGAGTTCCGCTACGTCCCCGCCCACCAGGTCGACGGCGACCGGCTCAACGACTTCGCCGACCGCGCCGCCAGCCAGGCCGCCGTCGTCCAGCAGCCCGCGGGCAGCGCGCTGGACTCGCCGGAGCCGCCGCCGGCCCCCGCGAGCAGCCGCAAACCCGCGAAGGCGCCGCGGTCCGGCACCGCCACCGGCACCGCGCCCGGCGGCGCCTCGGGCTCGGTGCGGACCGCGTCCGGGCCGCCGCGCACCCTCAAGGCCAAGTTCCCGGGGCGGTGCCGCTGCGGGCGCGCCTACGCGGTCGGCGAGCCCATCACCAAGAACGCCGACGGCTGGGGCCACCCGGACTGCCGCTGAGCCGGACCGCGGCCGGCCGGCTCACGCCTCGGGCTCCTCGGGCCCGTCCGCGGCCGCCCGGACCGCCCCGGGGCGCCGGAAGCGCAGCAGCAGCATCGCCGCGTCGTCCCGCAGCGGCCCGTCCGACCAGCGGATCAGGTCGGCCCGCAGCGTCTCCAGCGCCCGCTGCGGGTCCCCGTCGGCCAGCAGGTGCGCCCGCTCGCCCAGGGGGTAGAACACGCCTGCCGCGTCCCGCGTCTCGGTGACGCCGTCGGTGTAGAGCAGCAGCTGGTCGCCGGGCCCGAACCGCACCTCGAACGGCACCGCCGGCTCGGCCCGGTGCACGCCCAGGCCCAGCGGCAGCGAGTGCTCGGGCGGCTCGGGGAAGTCCACCGCCCCGTCGGGGCGCACGATCATCGGCGGCGGATGGCCGAAGTTCAGCACCCGGGTGCCCTGCCCGGGGGAGATCTCGGCCATGATCGCGGTGACGAACTTCTCGCCGCTCAACGCCCGGTCCGCCGCCCGCTGCACCCGCTCGCCCACCCCCTCCAGGGCCTTCTCGTCGTGCGCGGCCTCCCGGAACGCGCCCAGCACCACGGAGGCGGTCTCCACCGCCTCCAGGCCCTTGCCCTGGACGTCCCCGACGACCACCCGCACGCCGGCCGGCGACGGCACCACCTCGTAGAGGTCGCCGCCGATCCGCGCCTCCGCGACCGCCGAGGTGTACGACACCGCGGCCCGCAGGTGGCCGGCGCTGCGCGGCACCGGGCGCAGCAGCACCCGCTGGGCCACCTCCGCGATCGAGCGGACGTTCGCCAGCTCGGCCTCCCGGCGCTGCCGGGTGACCGCCGCGATCACGCCCGCGACCGTCACCCCGACCACGGCGCCGATCGCCGCGAAGCCCCGCCGCTCCTCGAACAGCCCGTCGACCACGCCCAGCACGCACACCACCGCCACCGCGAGCAGCCCGATCACGGCGGTGCGCACCCAGGAGCCGACCAGCCCGGCGAAGGCCGGGCCCAGGGCGACCAGCGGCAGCAGGCCGACGCTCTGCCCGGCGACGCCGTCCACCACCGCGACCAGCGCCATCACCACGTACGGCAGGACGGACAGCAGCAGCGGCGCGGACGGCGGCTGCCGGGCGCGGGTGCCGTCGAGGCCGCCCGCGGCGCCGCGCGGATACGGGCCCTCGGGCCGCCCCGGGGCGAGGCGGCGGCCGGGCAGGCGACGCAGCACGGTGGAACGGCTCCCTTCGGTCGGCGGCGCGGGGCCCAGGAGCGGAGCCCCGGAACCCACGCCGCGGACGGCGGGCGCCGGTTCCAGGCAATCATCCGGCCCGGTGGCCTGAACCCGCCGTTACCGCTTTGAGGCCACCGTCAAAGCTTTCCACGGCCTCGCCCGGACGGCTCCCGCTCGTATTCGGCCAGGCGTTCGGTGGGTAACCCCCGTGGCGCGTCGCGCGGTCCGCGGGCGGGGGCCGGCACCGCCGCGTCAGGACGGGGGGTTGCCCGTGGTGCCCGCCGCGAGGGGCGTGACGGTGAACGTGCCGGCGCAGACGGTCACCTGCCCGTCGGCGGTGAGCGCCTGCCGGCTGCCCGGCGGGTAGACCCTGACCTTCACCGACGCCGGCAGGCAGGTACCCATCCGGTTGGCGGTGTGGATGGTGTCGCTGGCCGCGGCGCCCGGCGCGAGGACGACGGGGGAGTAGGCGCGCGGGTCGCGGTCGGCGGGCTGTCCGATCTGCCTGCCGTCCGCGTCCAGCAGCGACACCCCCGGATAGCCGTCGACATGGCAGGAGGTGCCGCTGGTGTTGGTCAGCACCAGGTAGCGGTAGAGCTGGCCCGCCCCCGCGTCGCCGTCGCCCAGGGCCGCGCTCAGCTGCCCGGCCGCGCACATCGGTGTCCCTTCCGATGGCGACGGCGAGCCGCTGGGGGAGGTCCTCGGCGGCGGCGAGGGGGTCGGCGTGCCCCCGGCGGCGGTCCCCGCACCGGTGGAGGGGGCGGCCGTGACGGGGGCGGTTCGGGGGCGCCGGACGGCGTGGAAGCGGGAGCGGAAGGGGGCGTGGACGCGGGTGCGGGGAGGGAGGACACCCGGCTGCTCGCCGGCGGCGCCACCGCGTGGCCGTCGCCGCCCGGCGCGAGCGTCCCGGCGGCGTACAGCGTCACGGCGGCGACCGCCGTGACCGTGCCGACGCCCGCCGCCGCCCGCAGCCGCCGGCGCCGCGCCGCCGGCCCCGGACGCGCTCGAAGGCGCCCGGCGGCGGCGCCAGGTAGCCCGGCGCGGGGCGCAGCACCCGCTCCAGCGGGTCGGCGCCGTCGGCAGGCCCCTCGGCGCCCTCGAAACCCAGTCGGCCGAACCGGCCCAGGCGGTCCAGCCGCTCCAGGTGCTCCTGGCCGCCGTACCCGACGGCAGCGCCCGCGGCACCGGGGCCCGCCGGGTCCTCCGCGCCCTCCGGAGCGTTCGCGCCGCCCGCGCCCGGCGGGTCACCGCCGAGGCCCGCGGGGCGGCCGTCCGCGTCGTCGAAGCCGCCCGCGGGGTCAGGAAATCCGGTCATGCTGCTCCCCGAGCTTGGCGCGCAGCAGCTCCCGTGCCGCGTGCAGGTCGGCCTTGACGGTGCCCTCCCGGCGTCCCAGCAGTGCCGCCACCTCCCGTAGCGGCAGGTCGGCGTAGTAGTACAGCAGTGCGGGCGCGCGCAGCCGCTCCGGCAGTGACTGCACCAGTATCCGCACCGTCGGGTCGGCCGTCTCCGGCCGGCCGCGCACCTGCTCCTCCGTGGTCGCGCGGCGCAGCGCCCGCCGTTCGCGCTCCAGCCTGCGCCAGTGGTCGCGCACCAGGTTGGCCGCGGTGACGTACAGGAACCCGGCCGGCTCCTCCACCTTCGTCCAGCGGGCCCACAGGCGGGTGAACGACTCGGCGGCGATCTCGTGCGCCGTCCCGTCGTCGTCCACCAGCCCGCGCACCCAGCCGGCCAGCCGCGGGTACAGCGCCGCGAACAGCTCCGAGGCGGCTCGCTCTTGAGACCGGATGGCCCTTCCCCTCACTCGTCCCGCTCGTCCTCGCCGGCCCGGCGCCACCGGACCGCGCGGGGCGGCTCACGACCCGGAGACCAGCGAGGCGTAGACGATCACGTTGTCCGGGTAGCCGCCGCCCCCGCTGATCCGGGTGCCCCCGCAGGTGATGAGACGCAACTCCGGGCGGTCCACGTTCCCGTACACCTCCGCCGTGGGGAAGTGGGCCTTGGAGACGGTCTGCACCCGGTTGACGGAGAAGAGCGCGACCGAGCCGTCCGCGCGCGTCACCGACACCCGGTCGCCCGGCCGCATCCGGTCCAGGCGGAGGAACACCCCGTCCCCGTACCGGCCCACGGTCACGTGGCCGAGCAGCACCGAGGGGCCGAGCTGCCCGGGTGTCGGCGAGCCCTCGTACCAGCCGGCCGGGGCGTGCGCCTCGATCGGCGGCACCCCCACCGTGCCGTCGGCGGCCAGCCCGAGGGACATGACGGGGGTGTCGACCCCGATCGCGGGGATCCGCAGGCGGCTGGGCAGGGACCGGGCCATCGGTGCCGCGGCCGCGGCACCCCCGGACCCGGCGGAGCCGCCGAACCCCCGGAAGCGGACGGGGCCGTGGCGGCCGGCGCCGTCGCCGAGACGGCCGGCGAGCCGGCGCCGGCCGGGTGCGGCCCGCACCCGCACAGCGCCGCCAGGCCGGCCGCGGCGAGCACGGCGCCCGCCCGGCCGGCCCGGCCGCGCGGGCGTCGGCCCGGGCCGGCCGCGCCGCTCAACGGCCGGCCCGCGCCCCGCGGCGGCGCGCCACCGCGAGGCCCGCGCCGCCGAGCAGCAGGACGCCCGCTCCGGCCGCCGCG
The DNA here is from genome assembly GCF_000745345.1 of Actinacidiphila yeochonensis CN732. Lineage (NCBI taxonomy): Bacteria > Bacillati > Actinomycetota > Actinomycetes > Kitasatosporales > Streptomycetaceae > Actinacidiphila > Actinacidiphila yeochonensis. Next base: position 4,750,868 of record NZ_JQNR01000005.1, read on the forward strand.
TACAGCCCGGTGTCGGAGCCGCCGGAGCCGGTTGCCGCCAGCCCGGTGTCGGGGGCGCCCGAGGGCACCGCCGAGATCTGGGCGCCGCCGGCGGTCCCGGTGCCGCCCGTCACGGTCGCGGACGCCGTCGGAGCCGCCGTGGGGCTGGCGCTGGGACCGCTGTTGCCGGGCGGGTTGCCGTCGTCGCCGGCGGCGAGCGGGGTGACGGTGAAGGTGCCCGAGCAGATCGCCACGGCGCCGGAGACCGTGGTGGAGGCGGTGTTGCCCGGCGGGTAGACCTTGACCTTCACCGAGTCCGGCAGGCAGCTGCCGATGCGGTTGGCGGTGTGGATGGTGTCGCTGGCCGCGGCGCCGGGCGCCAGGACGACGGGGGAGTACGTGCGCGGGTCGCGGTCGGCGGGCTGACCGATCTGCCTGCCGCTCGCGTCCAGCAGCGACACGCCCGGGTATCCGGTGAGGTGGCAGGTCGTCGAGCCGGTGTTGGTGAACACCAGCGTGTGGTAAAGCTGTCCGGCGCCCGCGTCGCTGCCGCCGAGCGAGACCGACAGCTGGGACGTGGCGCACATCGGGGTGGCGGAGGCGTCCGCCACCGGTGTGCCGGCCACCGCCGGCGCGGCGCCCAGCGCCGCGACCACGACTGCCGCGGCGCCCGCGGCCCATGAACCCTTGTACATGTCCTGACGTCCTTTCAGGAGGGTTTCCCGAGTCCCGGGTTCGGCCGTCGAGAGGCCGGACCGCCGGGGGCCGGGGGAGCTCCGGACCGTGCCGTCCGGGACTCGCAGCAGAGACGCCCCGGCCGCCCGCTTGGTTGTAAAGAAATGTCAAAGTCCTGGCCGTGTGCCGCCCCCGGTCCCAACCGTCCCGCTGACCTGCCGACTTCGGGATTCCGCGGAGCCTTCACTACGATCCTGTGATGATCATCCGAAAGCTCCTGGCCGTCGGGTCGGCCTGCGGCGTGCTCGCCGCACTGGCCTGCGGCCTCCTCCCGACGAGCGCCGCCGCCGACGAGCCGTCCCCGGCCGTCGGCACCCCCAAGGTGGAACTGGTCCTGGACGTCAGCGGCTCCATGAAGGCCCAGGACATAGACGGGCAGTCGCGGATGTCCGCGGCCAAGCAGGCCTTCGACGACGTCCTGGACTCCGTCCCCCAGGGTGTCGACCTCGGCATACGCACGCTGGGCGCCGACTACCCGGGCAACGACAAGAAGATCGGCTGCAAGGACACCAGGCAGCTGTACCCCGTGGGCGCCCTCAACCGCGACCAGGCCAAGGCCGCCGTCGCCACCCTCCAGCCCACCGGCTGGACCCCCATCGGGCCCGCCCTCCTCGGCGCGGCCGACGACCTCAAGGGCGGCGACGGCAGCCGCCGGCTGGTGCTGATCACCGACGGCGAGGACACCTGCGCCGCCAACCCCTGCGACGTCGCCCGGCAGATCGCGGCCCAGGGCATCGGCCTGACCATCGACACCCTCGGCCTCATCCCCGACGCCAGCACCCGCAACCAGCTCAGCTGCATCGCCGAGGCCACCGGCGGCACCTACACCACCGTCCAGCACCGCCAGCAGCTGACCACCCGCGTCAAGCAGCTCGTCAACCGCAGCACCGACACCGTGGTCACGCCCACCGCCACCCAGGGCACCGACAGCTGCGCGAACGCCCCGCTGCTCAAGCAGGGCCTCTACAGCGACCGCGAGACCTTCTCCGAGAACCGCTGGTACCGCGTCGACGTCGACCCGGGCGAGGAGCTGCGCGCCTCCGCCACCGTCTCCGACGACCGCGCCGTCAACACCGACTACGGCGTCCTGCTGCGCGCCGTCACCCGGCACGGACGGGAGATCGTCCGCGACGACGAGTCCGGCACCGGCCGCACCGACGCCGTCTCCGCCGGCATCCGCTACCCCAAGCCGGAGGCCGACGACGACACGCCGGCCGAGGAGGTCTGCCTGCAGATCGGCAACTCCTTCTCCGCGCCCGCGAGCGTCAAGACCGCACCCGGCCTGCCCGTCGAGCTGTCCATCGACCTCGTGCCCAGCCCGAGCCAGCCCTCCGACGTCGCCTTCCACGGCCTGGGCCGCGGCTGGTGGCTGCTGGGCCTGCTCGGCCTCACCGGCGCCGTCGCCGGACTGCTCACCGGCTGGACCACCCGCTGGCGCCTGAACACCGGGAGGACCCGCTGATGCGCACCGCACGCCTGCTCGGAGCGGCCGCGCTGCTCGCCGCGACCGCCCTCGGCGGCCTCACCGCGTCCGCCGCCGCGGACGACACGCCGACGGACACGCCCACCGACACCGCCACCGCCACGCCCGGCGCGGACGCCCCGCCCACCGAGGCCGGGACCGACTTCCGCACAGCGACCGTCGTCCAGCAGGGCGTCCAGGCCACCGCCAGCGCCTCCGCCGGCGACTACCTGTACTGGCAGTTCCCCGCCGACACCGGCGAGAACGTCACCGTCCACGCCACCGTCACCTTCCCGACCTCCGCCACCCGGCACGGCCCGTCCACCTGGCAGGTCGACGTCTACGACGGCCTGCGGCGGCACCAGGCGTGCCGCTACGGCGTGCAGACGGCGACGGTCGGCACCGGGGCGTCCACCGTCGACCTCGCCTGCCACCTGCGGACCATCCGCTCCTGGTCCGAGCCCTGGTCGAACGACCCGCTGCGCGGCGCCTACTACGTGCGGCTGACCGTCCTGGACCTGCCCTCCACCGACCTCGGCCAGCCCATCGCCGCGGCCATGAAGGCCACCTCCGACGGCACCGCCGGCCGCCAGGCGGTGGACGGCTCGGTCGCCCCCGTCGTCACCGCGAACGGCCCCCACCTGGCGCCCTCCGGCGGCTGGGCCGGCACCTGGTGGTCGCCGCGCTGGCTGTGGACGGCCGGCGGCGGACTGCTCGCCGTCGCCTTCGCGCTGGGCGCCCACCGGCTCGCCCGGGGCCCGCTGACCGGCCGCGCGGCGTACCGGTCCCCGGCCCCCGACGGGTACGGCGACCGGCCGCGCCCGCCGGCCGGGTACGGAGAGCAGGGCCGCGCGCCGGGCGGATACGGGGAGCAGGGCCGCCCGCCGGGCGGCTACGACGACCGTCCGCGTCCGCCCGCCGGCTACGGCGACTGACCGCGCCGCCCGGGTCCCGCGGCGGCCCTGACCGCGGCCGCGGGCCCGGGCCGGTGCGACGCGCGCCGGAGAGCGGGAGCGCCATGCCGGCGGCCCCGTTCTCCGGCAGGGCCCCGTCCTCCGGGCGGAACCGGCGTGTCTCGGGCAGGGCCGGCAGGGCACGCGGCACACCCCCGCGGCCGACCACCCCGAAGCGTCACCAGCCGGGTGCACCGGGTAACCTCTCGCCCTGGGTGGAGACGGCGGGAAGGACCGCCGGCCGCCGCCCGGCGCGGAACGCCCGCGGGCGCGTCCGCGACGTCCCGTCGTCCGCCCGGCACGGAACGGACAACCGCGGAAAGTCGTAGGAATGACCGCGCCGCGCCGGGGAAGGGGACGCCATGCAACCTGTCGAAGCCCGCCGTCGACCCGGCCCCGAACGAAACGGCACCCTGTGACCCCCCAGCAGCAGCCCGTCCCCGCCGCCCCTGACGAGCCGGCCGCCGACGTGCCCCGCGGCGCCCCGTGCTGGGCCAACCTCACGGCCCGCGATCTGGAGGCGGCGGAGAAGTTCTACGGCTCCGTCCTCGGATGGGAGTTCCGCAACACCACCCTCGGCGACCACTTCGCCGTCGCGCTGAGCAACGGCCGGCCGGTGGCGGGCATCGGCGCCGTCGCCGTGGACATGCAGATCGCCGTGGGCTGGACCCCGATCTTCTTCGTCCCCCAGGTGGACGACGCGGCCGCGCGCATCCGCGAGCGCAGCGCCACCGTGGCGCTCGGACCGGTCGCCTTCGCCTCCGGCCGCGCGCTGATCGCCGCCGACCGCGACGGAGCCGTCTTCGGCGTCTGGGACGGCCGCCTCCCGCAGGGCTGGGAGTCCTACCACGACCAGGGCCCGGTCATCGTGCGGCTGCGCACCCGCGACGCCTTCGAGGCCGCCATCTTCTACGGCGGCGTGCTGGCCTGGGCCGACGGCAGCGCGGACGGCTGCACCGTCGACTACGAGCACGACGAGGTCGTGGTGCGCAGCGGCGCCGGCGTGGTGGCCCGGCTCAGCTCCGGCGCGGTGGAGGCGGCGCCCGACCCGCGCGTCCGCCCGCACTGGGACGTCCAGTTCACCGTCCCCGACATCGACGCCTGCGTCGACGCCGCGCGCGGCCTGGGCGGCGCCCTCATCGACCGCGGCCGCGACAGCGTCTGGGAGCACGCCGAGCTGCGCGACCCCGACGGCGGCCTCTTCACCATCGTCACCCTGCTGGCGGACCCCTCTGCGGAGGACCCGGCGGACGCCTGACCCCGGACCGGCCCGCCGCCTGACCCCCCGACCGGCCCGCCGCCCGGCCGGGGGCCCGCTCCTTCCGCCCGGGCTGAACGGTCCCACGGGACCCGGGGGCCCGGGGCCCCGGGCAGGGCCCGCCCCGCGGTCACGGCCCTGTACGGCGCCGTGACCCGGTGGCAGGGTGCCCTCTGCCGCCACCTCCCCCGGACCGAGGAGCACGCCCATGGCCTTCCGCCCGCTTCCCGCCTCCACGCCGGCCGCCGAGGGCGTCGACGCCCGGCGGGTCGGCGCGTTCCTCGACGCCCTGGAGGGCAGCGGGCACACCCTCCCGCGCGGACTGGTGGTCCTGCGCCACGGCAGGGTCGTCGCCCAGGGCACGTGGGCCCCCCGGACACCCGAGCGGCCCCAGCTGCTGTACTCCCTCAGCAAGAGCTTCACCTCCGCCGCCGCCGGACTCGCGGTGGCCGACGGGCTGCTGGACCTGGACGCCACCGTCCTGTCGTACTTCCCCGAACTCGACTCCCGGGTCGTCGATCCGCGCGGCCGCGCCATGCTGGTACGGCACATCGCCGCCATGGCCAGCGGCCACACCGGTGAGACCTGGGGCACCGCGCGGGCCGACCGGGAGGAGCCGGTACGGGGCTTCCTGAACCAGCCGCCGCAGCGCGAACCCGGGACGGTCTTCGCGTACAACCAGTCGAACACCTACACCCTGGGCGCGATCGTGCAGCGCCTGGCCGGCACCACCCTCCTCGGATACCTGCGCCCCCGGCTGCTGGACCCGCTCGGCATCGGCCCGGCGGCGTGGGAGGCCGACCCGCTCGGCCGCGAACTCGGCTTCTCCGGCCTCTACGCCACCACCGACGCGGTGGCCCGCCTCGGCCAGCTCCACCTCGCGGCCGGCCGGTGGGAGGGCCGTGAACTGCTGCCGCCCGCCTGGGTCGCGGAGGCCACCCGCCGCCACGTCGCCAACGGCACGGCCCCCGACTCGGACTGGGAGCAGGGCTACGGCTTCCAGTTCTGGATGTCCCGCCACGGCTACCGCGGCGACGGCGCCTACGGGCAGTTCTGCCTCGTCCTGCCCGAGCAGGACGCCGTGGTGGCCCTCACCAGCGAGAGCACCGACATGCGGGCACTGCTCGCCCTCGTCTGGGAGCACCTGCTGCCCGCCTTCACGCCGCAGGGCGGCGCGCCGCCGGCCGCGGCGGCCCGCGACGGCGACGACGAGGAGCTGCGCGCCCGCCTGGCGGCCCTGGCGCTCCCGCCCGGCCCCGGCGCCGCCGCCCCCGTCGAGCCGGCCGAGGACTGGGCGGCGGCGCCCTTCTCCGGCGCCGGCGACACGGCCGCCCGCGCGCTCGGCGTCACCGCCGCCCGCCTCGCCGCCGTCCCCGGCGGCTGGGAGCTGCTCCTGGAGACCCCGGAGGGGAAGACCGCGCTGCGCCACGACCGGCCCGGCCCGCACGGCTGGAGCACCGCCGAGCGCCCCTCGGCGCCCGTGCCGCTGGCGTTCGGCGGCGGCTGGACGGGTCCGGGCGCCTTCACCGCGACCCTGCTGCCGCTGGAGGTCCCGCACAGCATGACCGTCACCCTCGACCTGTCCGACCGCACGCTGGCCGTCCGCCCCCGCACCATCCCGCTGCACGGCACCCGGCTGGCCGTCTACGGCGCGCCGCTGCGCGAGGACCGGGAGATCGGCGGACACGCGGTGTGAGATGCGGCGGGCGACCGGCGTTCGCTAGGGTGTGACGCGAGTCACGTATGACTCCGGGAGATAGCGGGTACGTGGCGGTTCACGTCTTGAGCGCTCCGTGGTTGCGTACTCCTGACGTTCTCATATCGCTGACGCGGCGTTAACCGCCGCGTGTCCGGCCCGTCAAGCGGGCTGTTCCGGAGGGTGGTATTCAGTGAATCGGCACGAGTTCCTGCGGGGCCTGCACCGAGTGACGGCCACGCGCAACTACCTTGAGATCGGGGTCAACGACGGACGGAGCCTCACCCTGTCCCAGGTGCCCAGCATCGGCATCGACCCCGCCTTCAAGGTGAACGTCGAGCTGCGTGCGGACATCCACCTCGTGAAGGCGACCAGCGACGACTTCTTCGCCACCAAGGACCCGCTGGGCCACCTCAAGAGCGCCCGCAACCCGGTGAAGAACGCGCGCAAGGGCCGCCCGCTGTTCGCCCACTACCGCGGCGGCACGACCCTCGACCTCGCCTTCATCGACGGCATGCACCTCTTCGAGTACGCGCTGCGCGACTTCATGAACGTCGAGCGCTTCTCCCGCTGGGACTCCGTGATCGTCCTGGACGACATGCTGCCGCGCGACATCGACGAGGCGGCCCGCGACCGGCACACCGACGCCTGGACCGGCGACGTCTACAAGCTCATCCCCGTACTCGCCAAGTACCGCCCGGAGCTGACGGTCGTGCCGGTCGACACCGAGCCCACCGGCGTGCTGCTCATCCTGGGCGCCGACCCCGGCAGCACGGTGCTCAAGGACCACTACGACGAGATCGTGCAGGAGTGGGTGGTCCCGGACCCGCAGAAGGTCCCCGAGGGCATCCTCAGCCGCGTCGACGCCGTCTCCCCCGAGATGCTCCTGCGCGGCGGCTTCTGGACCGACCTGGTCCGCAACCGCAACCGCCGTGCCGCGCGGACCCGTTACGACGCCCTGCGCGGCCAGGTGAACGCGGCACTCGGCCGCTCCTGACCCGTTCCGGTGAGGGCCGCGCCGGGTCCGCGCGGCCGGTCCTCCCAGGGCCGGTGCCGCGCCGGTCCGGCACACCGTCCACCGCGATCCGCGCCCCCAACTCGACCTACCGCGGGCCCCGGAGCTCAGGGTGGCCGCGCAACTCGGCGGCCTCCAGCCGGAGTCCGGGGCGCCACTCCAGACCCGCCGGGCAGCCGCCGGGCCGCCTCCTCCCCGGCGGTGCCCCGGTAGCAGGGGTCGAGGACCGGCGCCGCCGCGTCCCGCGCGGGCACGACCGGGCCGTGCGCGTGTGCCCCGGTGCAGTCGCCAGGCGCGTCGCGGCGGTCCGCCTCGGCCAGCGCGACCAGTGCCATGCGCGAGGCCACCCCGAAGTCCTCCGGCTCGCAGAAGCTGTCGGGGTAGCAGAAGGTCGATCACGCCAGCGTCCCCGCGCAGCCGCAGCCGCAGCCGCAGCCGCAGCCGCAGCCGCACCGAGCCGAACCGCGGCGCCCCTCCGACGGGGCTGCGCCGGCGGTCCAGGGCTCCGTGCACCGGGCGGGTGCTCGGGCGGCGCGGTGTCGCAGATCCCGCCGAACATCCGGCTCTCCCGGCGCCACCGGCCGCCGCCGGGGAACGCGGTCAGGCCGCCGCCGTCCCCGTCGTGAACCGCGACCGGTGGACGCCGTCGGCGGCCGTCGCGTCCAGGACCGGCCTTCGCGTCCAGGACCGCCCGGCCGCCGCGGACCCGGCACGGGTGGAAGGTGAGCGTCACCCGCAGCGCCGGACCGACCGGCGCGCCGGTCGAGCGCTCCTCGACATGGCGCAGCGCGGGGTGTACCAGAAGGCGTCGGGGCCGCGGTCAGTCATCCCGGCAGCACGCGGGGGCCGCCGGGATGACTGACCGCGGCCATGGACTCATGAGTCGGCCGGAGACGGTGGCCGACGGCCGGACGGCGCCGTCTCCGCCCTCCGGGGCGGTCGGCGCCGCCCGGGTTCAGCCGGTCGGCCGGGCGGTCAGCGTCCACGCCAGCGAGGAGGCGAACAGCGTGGTGCCAGCGCCGCCCCGGGGGTGGACGTGGTCGATCCACAGCAGGTCCAGGTGCGGGGCGACGGCGTCGTACCAGTCGTCCACCAGCACCTCGGGATGGTCGTGCTGGTACGTGCGCACCACCGAGTTGACGCTGTGCTGCCAGGTGAACGGCCCGCGCACCGTCATCAGCACCATGCGGCGCCCGCCGATCACCGAGCGGACGTGGTCGAGCACGTCCGGCCCGAACTCCGCGTTGGTGCCGAGCGCCAGCACCACCGTGCCCCGCAGCCGCCCCTGCGCCAGCAACTGCGCGCAGATGTCCGGCGCGTCCTCCATCATCCGGCCCACCTTGGCGTGCACGTCGATGCCGGGCAGCAGCCGGTGCAGGTCCTGGTCGGAGCCGAGCGACACCGAGTCCCCGATCAGCGTCACGTCGCCGCCGTCCACCCCGTCCACCCCGGCGTCGCCGCTCGACCCGCTCGCCGTTTCGGCCCCTGCCGCCGACGCCGACGCCGACGGGGGCGGCCCGGACCGGGACCCGGCCGACGGGGAGGGCGAGGCCGAGGGTGCCGTCGGGGCCGGGGAGCGGGGCCTGCCGTCGTCGGCCAGCCTCGCCTCGTACCGCGCTGCCGCCCGCAACTGCGACTGGAGCGCGCTCGGCGCCGACACCGGGCTGAGTACCAGCGCCGCCGCGGCCACCACCATCCCCGCGGACGCCAGCGGCACCCCGGCCGCCGGCCGCAGGCCCCGCTCGGCCAGCGTCCTGAGCCGCAGCGCCACCGGCCGCTGCACGAGCTGCCGCCCGGCCACCGCCAGCGGCAGCGGCGCCACCAGCTCCACCGCCCGGAGCGCCGCCCCCGACGCCGGCGCCAGCGCGTTCAGGGCCACCACGACCGGCCAGTGCCACAGGTACAACCCGTACGAGTGGCGGCCCAGCGCCCGCAGCGGCCGGGCGTCCAGCAGCCGCACCGGCGCCCCCACCCCGCACCCCGCACACACCGCGGTGGTCGCCACCGCCACCACCGCGAAGCCCCACCCGTACATCACCGCGTCGCTCGGCCCCAGGAACGCCACCACCGCCAGCGTGACGAGACCGGCCCGCACCACCGTCAGGCCCCGCCGGGGCAGGTGCCCGGCCACCCACGCCAGCGCGGGCAGCAGCAGTGCGGCCGCGCACCCCGCCAGCAGCGCCCCGCTGTGCGTGTCGGTCCCGAAGTACGCCCGCGCCACGCCCGAGGTGCCGTGGCCCACGACCCGCATCCGCCACAGCGACGCCGCCGCCCCCGCGGCGGCCGCCACGCCGAGCACCGCCCGCAGCGCCGGCCGCCGCCGGCCCCTGGCCAGCGGCAGCAGCACCGCCAGCAGCAGCGGCCACACCACGTAGAACTGCTCCTCCACCCCGAGCGACCACAGGTGCTGGAGCAGTGGAGGGGTGCCCAGGTGGTGGAAGTAGTCGTCGCCCTCGTGGATCTGCCACCAGTTGTTGGCGAAGCCCAGCGAGGACGCGGCGTCCCCGCGCAGGCCGTTGCCGACACCCGTGCCGTCCCCCGCCGTGAGCCGGGCGGCCACGCCGCAGGCGACCAGCACCAGCAGCAGCTCCGGCAGCAGCCGCACCGCCCGGCGGCGCCAGAAGCCGCCCAGGGCGATGCGCCCGTCACGGAGCTGCTCGGCCAGCAGCAGGTGGGTGATGAGGAAGCCGCTGATGCCGAAGAACACGTCCACGCCCACGTAGCCGCCCGGCAGCCACCCGGGGGCCACGTGATAGGTGATCACAGCGGCGACGGCCAGCGCCCGCAGCCCGTCGAGTCCGGCCAGCCGCCCCGCTCCGGCGCCGCGCTCCCGCGCGGGGCCTCGGCCGCCCCGCCCCGGGCCCGGTGCTGCCGGGTTCGGCCGGCTGCCCGCCGCCGGCCCGGGGGAGCCCCGCGGCCACGTCCGTCCGCTGTGCTTCCGGCACGGAAGACCTCCTCGTCGACGAGTCCGTGCCACACCGTAGGAAGGTCGGCACCCCGGGACGGCGGAGGCGGGACCGGATGGAGGCGCAGAGCACCCAAAATTCCCCCGATCATCTGATGAGCGATCCCTCGGACGGCGGTGCGGAGGAGCGGGGCGCCGCTGCCGAGAGTGCGGGAATGGGCGGGCGACCTCGCGCGTTGACGAAAGCGAAAATGAAAACCGTGGCAAGTAGAACGAGAGAGGGGTGGCCGCGATGGCCCGCAGCGAGCAGCGCCCGGTGGTGAAGCTCCGTTCCACCGCCGGCACCGGACACACGTACGTGACCCGCAAGAACCGGCGCAACGACCCCGACCGCCTGGAACTCCAGAAGTACGACCCGGTGGCCCGCGAGCACGTGCTCTTCCGCGAGGAGCGCTGACGCTGACCAGGGGCCCGGCCGGGCCGGACGGGCCCGACCGCCCGCTACCCACCGGGACGGTTCGACCGCCGGCGTCCCCGCCGGGTCCCCGCCTCATGCGGCGGCCCGGGGGCGGACGAGGAGAGGAGAAGACATGAGGAAGGCCATCCACCCCGAGACGCGCCTGGTCGTGTTCCGCGACAAGGCCGCCGACAGCGCGTTCCTGACCCGCTCCACCGCCACCAGCGACACCACCGTGGTGTGGGAGGACGGCAGGACGTACCCGGTGATCGACGTGCAGACCTCGTCGGCCAGCCACCCGTTCTACACGGGCAGGTCGCGCGTCCTGGACACCGCCGGCCGCGTCGAGCGCTTCGAGCGCCGCTACGGCCGCACGGCCTCCTGAAGCCGCGCCCGCACCGGGGACGCCCCGGTCGGGACCGGGGGCCCGCGGCGGGAAACCCCGCCGCGGGCCCTCCGCGCGTCCGCCCGTCCGCCTGTACAGCCCGTCCGGGCGGCGGCACGTCCGGACCGGCGGTACGGGCCGCTCCCCGCCGCCGGCCACGCCGCTGCTCCGGACCGCCGCCGGGCGCGGGCGTAGGCTGCTGAGCATGGATGCCGCCGCCACTCCCACGGGCGCGTCGCCCTCATCGACAGCCGCCGTCGCGGCACCCCGGGGCCGCGACGCCCCGGCGACCCGCACCGACGCCGCCCGGCAGGCGGAGGCGGGACTGGACGAGATCGCCCGCCTGCTGTCGGCGGGCGGCGCGGCCGTGCTGACCGGGGCGGGCCTGTCGACGGAGTCGGGCATCCCCGACTACCGCGGCGAGACGGGCCGCCGCAGGCGCGGGTCCCCGATGACCTACCAGGAGTTCACCGCCGCCGAGGAGAACCGGCGGCGCTACTGGGCCCGCAGCTTCCTCGGCTGGCCGGCGATCACCGCGGCGCGGCCGAACGCCGGCCACCGCGCCGTGGCCCGGCTCGCGGCGGCCGGCCTGGTGACGGGCGTCGTCACCCAGAACGTCGACGGACTGCACCTCGCCGCCGGCACGTCCGACGCCGTCGAACTGCACGGCAGCCTGCACCACGTCCTCTGCCTGGACTGCGGCACCAGCAGCCCCCGCACCCGCCTCCAGCACCGTCTCAGGGCCGCCAACCCGGACTTCGCCGAGGTGGCCGCGCACGTCAACGCCGACGGTGACGCCGAACTGCCCGAGGCGGCCGTCGCCGGGTTCCGCACCGCGGCCTGCGAGGCCTGCGGGACCGGGACCCTCAAACCCGACGTGGTGTTCTTCGGCGAGACAGTGCCGCCGCAGCGGGTCGCCCGCTGCTACGAACTGGTGGACGCCGCGCCCGCGCTGCTGGTGCTCGGCTCCTCGCTCACGGTCATGTCCGGGCTGCGCTTCGTCCGGCACGCGGCACGCCGCGGCAAGCCGGTGGCGGTGGTGAACCAGGGCGCGACCCGCGGCGACGGGCTCGCCTCGGCCCTGGTGAACCTGCCGCTGGGGGCGGCGCTCACCGAACTCGCGGCACGCTCGGGCGCCTGACCCCGCTGGCCGCCCCCGGGGCCTGACCCCGTCGCCCGCCCCGGGCCTGACCTTGCCCGGCCTCGGCGGCACAGCCCGCCGCCACGCGCCCGAGCGTGCCGCCGGATCGGACCCCGGTACCCGACTCGGGCCGCCGGGCGAGGAAGACGAACTCCGGCCGGTTCCGGTCCGGGGCCTCCCGGACGTCCTCCACCAGGTGCCCGTGCGCCGCCAGGCCGGCCTCGACCTCGGCCCGCTCACGGAACCCAGCGTCGAGTCCGAGGTCGGCACCTGCCCGTCCGCCGCGAACACGTACGTCCAGCGGAACGTCACCAGCGGCAGGTCGACCTCGACCAGATCCACCCAGCTCTCGACGGCGCCGACGCCGGGCACGTGCACCACCGCCGTGGACGCCGCGCGGTTCCGCTCCTCCCAGCCCCGCCGGGCCGGATCGCGGGTCTCCAAGACCAGGTACCCGCCGGGCCGCAGCGCCGCGTACATCCCGTGCAGCACCGCGTCCCAGGCCGCACGCTCCAAGGGCCTGGGCGGCGTTCCCCGTCATCGTCGCGAGGTCCACGGGCGGCGGCGGCCGCGCCGTCCCGCCCCCGGTGATCCACCGGGCCCGCTCCGCTCCGGGCTTCGCGCGGGCCACGTCGAGGGAGGCCCCGGCCCGTCCACGCCCACGACCTCGACGCCCCGGCCGGCCGGCAGCAGCACCGGCACGCCCGTCCCGCACCCGATGTCGAGCCCCCGGCGGGCGTGCTTCTTCTGGGTGATCCGCAGGTAGGCGTCCAGGTCGGCTCGGCCGGATTCGAACGGGACGTGGAGGGCGGCGGGCCGCGGCTGCCGGAAACCCTCGTTGGCCCTGCGGGCGAGGACAGGCGGGTACGGCCGCCGCGCGCAGCGGATTCCGACCCGCTGCCGGGGCCGGCGGTACGGACGCCGGACGCCGGACGCCGGACGCCGGACGCCGGACTCTCCTGTATAGCGCGAGCTGTTGGGCGCCGCGCCGTGGACCGCTCGTTCGCCGCGGTGCCCGGCCGCGCTCGGTAGGTTCGGGGAGCCGGGGCGTCGGGGCCCCGGGGTGCAGCGACGGCGGGAGGATCGGCGTGCTGGGGCAAGTGGGCGGCGAGGACCGGTGGATCAGGCGGCTGGGACCGCCCCGGGAGGGCGCGCCGCGTCTGGTGTGCTTCCCCTTCGCCGGCGGTTCGGCGGGGTACTTCCGGCCGCTGGCCGTGGAGTTGGGGCCGGACGTCGAGCTGCTGGCCGTGCAGTACCCGGGCCGCCAGGACCGCCTGCGCGAGCCCGCCCTGGACGACATCGGGTCCCTCGCGGAGCGGATCCGCGAGGCCATGGCGCCCTGGACCGACCGCCCGTACGCGTTCCTGGGCCACAGCATGGGCGCGCTCGTCGCCTTCGAGACCGCGCGCCGGATGGGCCCGAGGGCCCGTGCGCGCTGCTGGCGTCGGCGCGGTCCGCACCCTGCGTGCACCGCCCCGGCACGGTGCACCTGCGGGACGACGCCGGGCTCCTCGCGCAACTGCGCGCGCTGGGCGGGGCCGACGAGGAGGTCCTGCGCGACGCGGACCTGATGGGGCTGCTCCTGCCGGCGATCCGGGCGGACTACCGCGCCGTCGAGACCTACCGGCCCTCCGAGGTGCCGGCTGTCCTGGACGTCCCGGTGACCGCGCTGGCGGGCCGGGAGGACCCGGCGGTCGAGGTGGCCGAGATGGACGCCTGGCGCCACCACACCTCAGCCGCCTTCCGCCTGCACACCTTTCCCGGCGGCCACTTCTACCTCCACCAGCGCGTGGCCGAGGTCGCGGCGGTCGTCGCCGGAGCGCTCCCGCGTGTCGCTTTCTAGGCCGCGCCGGACCCGCCGCAGGCCAGTGGTGAAGCCGCCGGTCAGTGGTGGAACAGGCGCAGGCCCGTCCACACCAGGGTGATGCCGAGCTCCCGGCAGGCCGCCTCCACGTCTCCGGAGCGGATCGAGCCGCCCGGCTCGGCGACGCGGGTCACCCCGTGCCGGTGGGCGTGGTCGATGTTGTCGCGGAACGGCAGGAAGCCGTCCGAGGCGAAGGACACGTCGGTCAGCCGCGCCAGCCACTCCGAACGGTCCCGGGCGGTCAGCTCCGGCGCGGGCCCGGTCAGCGCGTCGGCGAACCGGGCGCTCTCGTCCGCCGTCAGATCCCCCTCGACGAAGCGGATCTGCCAGTTGATCCGGTCCTGGGCCCGCACGCCCGGCGCGAACTCCAGAGCCCGTACCGCGGGGTGGCGGCGCAGCCACCACGTGTCCGTCTTGGCGCCCGCCAGCCGGGTGCAGTCCACTCGCGACTGCTGGCCCGCGCCGATGCCCAGGGTGAGCCCGTCGCGCACGTAGCACACCGAGTTCGACTGGGTGTGGCGCAGCACCGACAGTCCCAGCAGCAGGTCTCGCACCGCCTCCGGCGGCAGCGCGCCGCCCGTGGCCACCTTCAGGACCTCCGGCGAGATCTCCACCTGGTCGCGGTCCTGCTCCAGCCGGACGCCGAAGACGTCTCTGACCTCGGTGGCCGGCGCGACGAACGCCGGGTCGGCCTCCAGCACCAGGAAGGCCCCCTTCTTCTTCCGGCTGAGCCGCTCGACCGTGCCCGGCTCGTAGCCCGGGGCGATGACCCCGTCGCACACCATCCCGGCCAGCAGCTCGGCCAGTTGGGCGTCGACCGGGTGGGACAGGGCCACGAAGTCGCCGTAGGACGACTTGGGGTCGGCGTCCCGGGCCCGCAGGTAGGCGCTGGCGATCCCGCTCAACTCCGCGCCCGCGACGCCGTGGAGGCCTGCCGTCACCTCGTCCAGTTCCCCGGCGAGAGCGGCACCGGCGGGGGAGACGTGCTTGAACGAGGCGGCCGCCGGCCGCCCCAGCGTGGCGCTCGCCTCCCTGACCAGCTGCCAGCCGTTCAGCGCGTCGAGCACGTTGATGTAGGACGGTGCTCCGTTCACCACCCGGAACGGCAGCCCGCCCGGACCGGACGGCCGCGCGGTCGCCTTCATCTGCTGCGGATTGATTCCGTATCGCATGTCCATGCCCATGGGAGCGCGCCTCTCAGCGGGTGCGGTCGGTCGGCGTCGCTGTCGGCGCCGCGCGGATACGCGATGGGGGTGGAACCCGGCCCTGACGCTCCCGGGTGACCGGGTGACCGGGCGACGTCGGGCGGCCAGGGCCGGTTGCGGGGTCACCGCAGCAGGTCCTCGGCGGCGGTGGCAGGCGGCCGGTGGGCGCCGCCGGTCCGCCGCGGTGATCATCGCGCGTACGGACGATGATCGTACCGTCCCGTCAGGCGCCCTCCCCGTCCTGCCGGGCGGCACGTGAAGGCGCCGTATCCGCCGTGCGGGCAGGGCGGCCTGACGGTTGTTCGGAACACCGTCGGCCGGGCCGCGGCCGCGCGCGGGAGGCGGCCCGGGTCCGGCGGCGGTGGTTCAGGCGTCGAGTGCCTGGACTGCGGCGTGGGCGAAGGAGTGGTCCTGCTGCGGAGCGCCGCCGCCGACGCCGAGGGAGCCGACGAGCCGGCCGTCGCGCCGCACGGGGACACCGCCGGCGATGAAGAGCAGGGGCCGGTCCAGGGCGGTGGGCAGGGTGTGGAAGGGGTTGCCGGGCTGCACGGCGTCGACGAGGTCGGCCGTGGGCGCGTTCAGCTGGAGCGCGGTGTACGCCTTGCGGGTGCTGGTCTCGCCGGCGATGAGGACGGCCCGGTCGTCGCGGCGGAAGGCGAGCAGGTGGCCGCCGGCGTCCAGGACGCTGACGGCGACGGGGACGCCGGCCGCTTCGGCGGCCGAGCGGGCCTGGTCGATCAGGAACTCGGCGTCGCCGATGCCGAGCGGGACGACGGCGGTGGCGGGCGCGGCGGAAGTGCTGGGGGCGGTCATGGTGATGGTCTCCGTGTGGTGCTGTGGCCCGCGGGCCTGGAGCCGGCGGGTGAGGGTCGGGGCGCGCCCGCGGAGCCCGCGGCGCACCGTCCGGAGGGGGCCGGTGCGCACGGGGAGCGGCCTGCGCGCTTCACGAGAGTAATTGCAAGCGCCGCCTATTTCAAACGCGCATAACGCGCTCTTGCAATCATGTGCCGCTGCCGCTGCCGCTGCCGCTGCCGCTGCCGCTGCCGCTGCCCCTGCCGCTGCCCGAGCCATGGGCCGTGCGGGGTGCCCGGCCGGGTGCCGTGCGAGGACGCCGTGCGAGGACGCCGTGCGGGCGAGTGGCGCGCCTCCGACCGAGCGTCGGCGTTTCGGCCACCGGGCCCCCGCCGGACGGCTCATGCGGCACAAGGGTCCGTGCATCCAGCAGTTTCCAGAACCCCAGTGGACCCGATGCCGGGAATCGACCGAAAGACGTGTGTTCGAAAGCCGACCCGTGTCGTTGAGCACGACGCCGCAGCCGCCATCGTCACGGGAGAGCAAGGTTGACAACGGACGAAGCACGCCATGACGCGAAGCAGAGCGCGCCGGACCCGCCGGCCGGCTCCGCGCCTCCGACCCCGGACACCGGCTCCGCGCCGCCGGCCCCGGCGCCGAGCCCGGCAGCGGGACCCCGGAGGAGGACTACGGGATCGAACTGGGCTGGGACAGCGCGGACAGGACCTTGCGCGACGCGTCGGTGGCCATGATCTCCGGGCGGCTGCCAGGGCTGCTGAAGGACGCGTTCGCGCTGGCGTGGCGGGTCGACCGCGGCACGGTGGTCGCGCTGACGGTGAGCCAGGCGGTGGCGGGCGCCCTGCAGGCGGGCGGCCTGTTGGCCACCACGCGGGCGATCGGCCTTCTGATCGGTTCGGGCGCCATCACCTCCCGGCTGCACCAGGCCCTGCCGTCGCTGCTGGGCCTGGGCGCGGTCCTGACGCTGCGAGCCCTGCTCGGGGTGGGCGTCGCGGCGCTGTCGCGGCGGGTCGCCCCCCAACTGTCGGCCGAGGCACAGTCGATGCTGCTGGCCGCCACCAGCTCGGCGGAGCTGGTCGCCTTCGAGCACGCGGGGTTCTCGGACCGGTACGACGCCGCCGACCGCGGCGCCAACGAGGCGTCCAACCTGGTCTCCGGAACCCAGGACCTGGTGGCGGCGGCCGCGTCCCTCATCGCCGCCTCGCTGGTCGTCACCGTCCTCCACCCGCTGCTGCTGCCGCTGCTCGCGCTCGGCATCGTGCCCCGCTGGATCGCACTGGTCCGCGGCCTCCACGTCGAGTACACGTCCTACCGGGCCAGTACCTCGGACCGGCGGATGATGGGCGCGCTGTCCTGGTACCTCACCGACAAGTACCCGGCCGACCAGATCCGGGCCGGTACGATGACCGGCCCGCTGACGCGGCGCTACCGGCACCACGCCGGCCTGGTGCGGGCGCGGGAGCGGGCGGCGGCCTGGCAGTCGGCGAAGGTCGCCGTGGCCGGCTCGGCCGTGTCCGGGCTGACCACGCTGCTGCTGTGGGCCGGGCTGGTACTGCTGCTGGTCGACCACCGGATGTCGCTCGCGCACGCCGGCGCGGCGGTCATCGCGCTGCAGACGGTGAGCACCGCGCTGTGGGGGATGGTCGTGGCGGCCTCCCGGCTCTACCGCACCGGCGCCTACCTCGCGGACTGGCGCTCCTTCCTCGACGAGGTCGGCGGCCACCAGATGGCCCGCGGCGCGGCGGTGCCCGCCGGCACGACGGTTTTCCGTGCCGAGGGAGTCTCCTTCACCTACCCCGGCTCCGAACGGCCGGCCCTGTCCGGTGTGGACTTCGAGGTCCGCCAGGGGGAGATCGTCGGCCTCGTCGGCATGAACGGCTCCGGCAAGACGACCCTGTCGAAACTGATGTCAGGGCTGCTGCTCGCCGACGGCGGACGCGTCACGTGGGACGGCGTCGACGTCCAGGACTTCGACCCCGGCGCGCTGTGGAAGCAGGTCTCCTACGTCCCCCAGAGCTACGCCCGCTTCCCGTTGACGTTCGAGGAGAACATCACCCTCGGCCAGCCGCACGGAGGAGGCACACGGGCCGTACTGGACGCCGCCCGCTCGGCCGGTGCCGACGTTGTCATCCCGAAGCTCAAGAACGGCCTCAACACCATGATGGCCAGGGTGTTCTGGGGCGGCAGCGACCTCTCGGGAGGCGAGTGGCAGCGGGTCGCGCTGGCCCGCGCCTTCTACCGCGAGGGCCGGCTGCTGGTGATGGACGAACCGACCAGCGCCCTCGACGCCGAAGGCGAGTACAAGATCATCACCGGGCTGCGCCGCCAGTCGCAGGGGCGGGCGACCGTGCTGGTCACCCACCGCCTGACGTGCCTGCGCCACGTGGACCGGGTCGTCGTCCTCAACACCGGGCGCGTCGTCGAACAGGGCACGCTGGACGAACTCCTCGCCCTCGACGGAGGGGAGCTGGCCGCGCTCTGGGCCCTCCAGCACAGCGACGGGCAGGCCGCCGGCGGGACGGCGCCCGGGACCACTCCTGCCGGGGCCTCCGCCGGGCCGTCCGCCGGAGCGCCGGCCGTGCCGCCTGCCGTGCCGCCTGCCGTGCCGCCTGCCGGCCCGGCCGGCGGGCCGACGGATGAGCCGTCCGTCGGCCCGGTGGACGAGCCGGCCGCCGACGACGCCGCGGAACTGGCGGCGTATCTGGCGGCCCATCCCGCCCCCGCGGCGAACGCCGACGCCCTGATCACCGACGAGCGAGGCCGGGTGCTGCTGGTCGACCCCGCCTACAAGGACGGCTGGGACCTGCCCGGCGGCATGATCGAGGACGAGGCCCCGGCCGACGGACTCCTGCGCGAAGTCCGCGAGGAACTCGGCC
Organism: Actinacidiphila yeochonensis CN732; assembly: GCF_000745345.1. Classification (NCBI taxonomy): domain Bacteria; kingdom Bacillati; phylum Actinomycetota; class Actinomycetes; order Kitasatosporales; family Streptomycetaceae; genus Actinacidiphila; species Actinacidiphila yeochonensis. The sequence continues at coordinate 4,769,609 of NZ_JQNR01000005.1, forward strand.
TCACCGTGGAGCTGGGCCGGCTGCTGGTGGTGGACACCGTGCCGCGGGAGGTCTTCGGACGCACCATGATCTCGCTCATCTACGCCGTCCGGACCCGCGAGCCGGTCGACACCGCCAGGCTGCGCCTCCAGGAGGACGAACTGTCCGCCGCGGCGTTCTTCCCGCCCGACGAGGCCGTCGCCATGCTGCCCGAACCCCTCGGGCGCCGGCTGCGCGGCGCCCTGGAGGCAGCCCGCGGCGCCCACGTCGCGGTGCTGACCGACGGCCACGCCACGCCCACCGGACCGCACGACTACTACGCCCAGGCACCGGCGCCGCTGATGGCCGCCACGGTCGTCGTCACCGACACCGCCGGCCGGGTGCTGGTCCTGGAACCGACGTACAAGGACCACCTGGAGCTGCCGGGCGGCATGGTCGAGGCGCAGGAGTCAGCCGCCGAGGGCGCCGCCCGGGAGCTGTGGGAGGAGCTCGGGCTGCGCGCACCGGTCGGCCCCGCGCGCGTGGTGGACAGCTCCGCCGCCCGAGCCCGGCACGGGCGGGCGCTGACCTGCCTGGTGTACGTGCTCGACCCGCTCACCCCGGAGGCGGTGGCGGGCCTGCGCCTCGACCCGGGCGAGATCCGCGAGGGCTTCTGGCTGAGCCGTGAGGAGGCCGGCCGGCGGCTGCCCCGCCGGCTGGCGGCCAGGCTGGACGCCGCTCTCGCGGCCCACGCGGCGGGCACCACCGTCAACCTGGCCGAGGACACCTGGAAGGAGCCGCCCTCCCCGCCGCCGGCCCCGCGCACCCCGGCGACCGGCGGCACCTCCGTCCGGCCCGAACCCGCTCCGTGACCGCCCCGCCGCGGCCCCACGGCCCCACGGCGTCGCCGCGCCCTCGGGGCCGCGGCGGGGCGGCGACCCCGCGCGCCCGGCACGGAGGGGAGCCGTGTGCCCGCTCCCACCGACCGGCACCGCCCAGCCGACCGCACCGGACAGCCGCCCCATGGCCACCTCAGACGTGACGAAGGACGTAGAAGGACGTAGAGGCACCCCCGCAGCCCCAGCGACACCCACCTGGCACCTGCTGACGAGAGGCTCCTCCATGCCACCGGCCCGATCCGCCATCCGTGACCTCGTCCACGTGTACCGCGACCGCCATCCCACGGAGCGCGACGCCCTCCAGCCGCTGCCGGCATCACTGCACATGGACCCCGGCCCTGATCCGACCTGCCGGACGACGCGGCCCGCACCCATCACGTGCGGCGCCGTCGTGGTCGACCGCGCGCTGCGCGTCCTGCACGTCGAGCCCTCAGCCGGCGGCCCGCGCCTCGCCCCCGGCGGCCGTGTCGAAACCGGCGACACCACACTCCGCCAGGCCGCACTGCGCGAGCTCCACGAGGCGACCGGCATCCCGCCCGGCGCCCTGTGCCCGCCCCGCGGCTGCTCGCCGTGCCGATCGACATCGACATCGACGACAGCGACACCCGCGCCGACGCCGCCGAAGGCGACGCCCCCCAGCAGCACTTCGCCGTCCGCTTCGTGTTCTGCCTCGCGGACACCGTGACACCCGGGGACACCGCGACCCTCGCGGACGCCGCGCCCCCGAGACCGTGCCGCGGACCGGGGAGGTCACCGGGGTCCTCTGGGCCGAACCCGGCGACCTGGCCGCGCTGATGGCGCCCCAGGACACCCGCCGAGCCCCGGCGGCCCTCGCCGCGCGAAGCCGTCCGGGCGCGGCAGCCCCGGAGAACGGACGCCCCGCGCGGAGCGGCGGCGGGTATCCCCCGGCACCACACCGACCTGCTCCGCGCCCGACCCCCCGGGCCGGCCGGTGACCACCACGCCGGTCTCCTCGCCCCGGCCCCCGAACGGCACGCCCCCGAAGCCCCCCGCGACCCTGGAGTTCCCCGTGACCGACCGGCCGTTCGACCTCCTCCACCGGGCCCGACTCGACGGTGTCGAGCGCCCTGCCGCCAGCGTCCTGCTCACCGACCGGGCCGGCGCGGTCCTGCTCGTACGCCGATCCGCGGGCACGCGGCTGGCCGGCCTGTGGGAACTGCCCGGCGGCGGCGTCGAGGCCGGCGAGGACGCCGTGTCCGCCGCCCGGCGCGAACTCGCCGAGGAGACCGGCATCACCGCCGCCCGGATCACCGCCTACCTCGGCCACGACGACTACGTGAACGCCCGGCACGTGCGCGTCCGCGAGTTCACCTTCGCCGCCGTACTCGACCAGCCGCAGCCGGTCACTCTCAGCCCGGAGCACGACGACCACCGCTGGGTCCCTCCCGGCGAGTTCACCGGCACCGCCTCCGGCACCGGCACCGCCTCCGGCACCGGCACCGCATCCGGCACCGGCACCGCATCCGGCACCGGCACTGCCTCCGGCACCGGCACCGGTGAGTTCCCCGGAAAGCTCACCGACCACGAGGCCGCCCTGATCCGCCGCCACACCGCCCCCTCCCCGGCGCCCGCCGGATACCTCCCCCTGCCCGCCTACCTGGCCACCATCCCCGCGGCCCCGGTGTGGGGCGCGATCTTCTTCACCACCGCCGACGGCCGCGCGGTGATGCTGCGCTCCGCCAACCCGGCCAAGGGCCTTCAGTACCCGGGCGGAGACGCGGAGTTCACCGACACGACACCTCTGCACACCGCGGTCCGCGAGGCGTTCGAGGAGACCGGCATCCTGCTGGCACCGGACCCGGAACGGCTGCCCCTGCTGGCCAGCGTCGTCGAGCGGCCCCGTGACGGCTGGCCGATGAAGACCGGCTTCGTCCACTGGGGCGGAGCGCTGACCGAGCGGCAGATCGCGGACATCCGCCTGGACCCGCGCGAGCACGACGCCGTCGTCACCTGCTCCCCGGCGGACCTTCGCCGTCACGCCGGCCCCCACCGCGCCGCGCTGACCCTCGCCGTCCTGGACGCGGTGCGCACCGGCGTCCCCGCCCACATCGTCCGGTGACCCGAGGCCGTACGGCAGAGTACGCGGCGTAGGCCGGCCCCGCAGCGGCGGTCGGCACCGGCACTTCGAGAGGAACACCCCATGGATCTCCGACTGGACGGACGGCGGGCCGTGGTCACCGGCGGGAGCAGGGGCATCGGGCTGGCCGTCGCGAAGGCGCTGGCCGCGGAGGGGGCCAGGGTGGCGCTGGTCGCCCGGGGACAGGAGGCGCTGGAGGCCGCGGTGGCGGAGGTTCCCGGTGCGGTGGCGGTGAGCGCGGACACCGGGGACGACGCGTCGGTGGCGGCCATGGCGCGGCGGGTGGAGGAGCTTCTGGGCGGGGTGGACATCCTCGTCAACGCGGCCGCCACACCCAGCTCCGGACGGTTCGAGGAGAGCGAGCTGGAGGCCGAGGTCAACGTCAAGGTACGCGGCTACCTGCGCACCGCCCGGGCGTTCGCCCCGGGCATGACCGCCGCGGGCTGGGGCCGGATCATCAACATCAGCGGCCTGGCGGCCCGGCAGAGCGGTTCGCTCGTCGGTTCGGTGCGCAACGTGGCGGTGGCGGCGCTGACCAAGAGCCTCGCCGACGAACTCGGCCCGCACGGGGTCAACGTGGTCGTCGTCCACCCGGGCCTGACCCGTACGGAGAAGACCCCCAGGACACTCGCCGCCATGGCGGCCGCCCGGGGGGTGGAACCGGACGAGGTCGAGCGGGCCGCGGCAGCCGGCATCTCCATCGGCCGACTCGTCACCGCGGAGGAGGTCGCCTCGGTGGTGGCCTTCCTGGCCAGCCCGCTCAGCGTGGCGATCAACGGCGACGCGATCGCCGCCGGCGGAGGTGCGAAGGGGGCCATCCACTACTGACCGGCGCCATCAACTACTGGCCACAGGACACCTCCAGGACACCGGGCGTACGGCTCCCGGCGGCGGCCGGTGACCGGTGGCCGGTAGCCGGGCGATCCCGGCGGGCCCGCGCGCCGCAGGGGCCGACACCGTTCGGGCGCTGCGGCGCGGTTCGGCGCAGGCCCCCTGACCCGGACGGTGGGCCGGCGCGCGGCTGCGACCCGCCGCCCGCCGAGCATGCGGGGCTGCCGCGCCGTGGGCAAAGTCGGCTGGACGCGGGGGCGTTCAGCGGCACGGGCAGGGTGGCAGTACCCTCGTGACCTCACACGCCTCGTCGCCGCGTACTCCCCGTAGCGGCGCCCACCCGGCGGAGGCGGGCGTGCGAGCTCCCGGCGGTTCGGCCCGGCCGTCGGCGGTACCGGGAACGGCATGGGGGACGGGCCTACCACAGGAACTTCCGCACAACTGTGCGGCGCGAGGGGCGGATCAGGTGGACGAGCACGACGGCACTGGCATATCCGGTGACGACCACGGAACGGCGGAGGCTGAGGCCCAGCCGACCGCACAGCGGCACAGGGGCCCGGCGGACGCCGCCGCGGCCCGCGAGGACGCGGCAGCGCCCGCTGAGGGCGGACGACCGGCGCGGCCGGTCCCGCCGGGGAACGCGGACCCGCGGGCCGTACCCGGGGAGCCGGCATCGCCGACACGGCGTCAGGGACGGGGCACCGTCGGTTCGGCGCCGACCGGACCCGCTGTCACCCCGGGGGAGTCCCCCGTAGCGGCGGGGGAGACCGCGGAGCCCGCGGCCGAAGGCGAGGAGGCGGCGCGGCCGAGCGCGGCCGACCCGAGCACGGCGGGCACAGGGACGGGCACGGCGCCGGATGCGGGTACGACTGCCGCACAGGGGAGTTCGTCCGGTCCCGGAGGGGCGCGTGCGGCAGGGACACCCGTGACGGCCGGTCAGCCCGGCGGGTCGGGCACGCCGGTGACGCCCGACGGCCAGGCAGGCCGGGAGGCCGCTCCGGCCCCCACCGATGCGTCCCCCGAGGCGGGGGAGCCTGAGGCGACCGCACCCGGACCGACGGCGCCGGCGCGGCCGAAGAGGCCGGCGAAGCGCGCCACAACCGGGAAGCCGGCCGCCTCCGCGTCGGCCGCCAGGCCGGTGAAGAGCACCCCCGCCGCGGCAGCCGCCCCCGCTGCGAAGCCCGTCGAGGCGAGTGCTCCGGCCCAGCCCGCGGCGCCCGCGGCCCCCGCCGGAGTCGATGCGAAGCCGCAGCCGGCGGCCGGCGCCTCGGCCGCTGTCCCGGTGGCCGAGGAAGGAGCCGCGTCGGCGGAGCCGGTGGCCGAGCCCGCGGCCGCCCCGTCCGAGGCCCGGATCGCCCCGCCCGCCGGGACGGCCGCCGCCAAGGCCGGGACTGCCGGCGGGACCACCGCCGCGGCGCAACCCGCCGAGCCCGACACGGCCGAGACAGTGGACGAGGCCGATGCGGCCCAGTCCGCCGCCTCCGAGTCGGCCGCCGCGTCCGACGGAGCCCCCTCCGACGGAGCCGCCTCCGAGGAAGCGCAGCCCGTCGAGCCCGCTGCCGAGGGGACACCGTCGGAGCATTCGGAGCATTCGGCCGAAGCCGCCCCCGACCCCGCTGCGTCCCAGCTTCCGCCCCCCGTGGCCCGCTTGGCCTTGGCGGGACGGGGCGGGGCGCCGACGGACGGTCCCGGCGGCGGCTCGGGGGACGGGGACGGCGACGGCGGCGGTCGGCGGTGGAGCCGCCGCCGAACGGTCGCGGTGTCGGCCGGTGCCGGGGCCGTGGTCGTCGCGATCGTGCTCGGGATCACAGCTGTGACCTCAGGAAACGGGCAGGGAAGTGCCGCCGCGGAGCCCTCCGCGGCGGCGACGAAGGACCGGGCCGCCGTCCAGCCCACCACCAGCACCCCGGACAGCCCCGCTGCGTCGCCCTCCGCGACCACCTCGTCGCCGGCCGTCCCGACCACGCCCGCCGCCACGAGCGCGGCGCCCACCACGTCGAGCGCGTCCGTGCCCGACAGCCCGACGAGCGCTCCGGCGCAGCCGGCCACCACCGCGCCGGCCACCACCGCACCGGCCACCACGCCCCCGGCGAGTCCGACGGCCAGTCCTGGACCCGGGACCGGACCGCGGGTCTCCTCCGTCGCCGTGACCGGCATCACCTGCGCCAGGGGCGCGAGCCACAAGGCGGTCGCGACCGTCGTGGTGCGCTACGACGGAAGCGCCGCGGGGACCCTGCGGCTCACCTGGTGGCGCGGCGCCACCCGGAACCCGCAGGGCGCTGCCACGACGGCTCAGCAGACCGCGACGTTCCCCAAGGGCGCGACAAGCTACACCCTCACCGACACGTACACCTTCACCTCCGGCGTCGGCCGCACGTACGTCGGCCTGACCGTCTCCAGCGCCCCGGCCGCCGCCGCCGGCGAGAGCTCCATGGCCGTCGACTGCCGTTGACGCGGGCGGGCACGGTGTGAGGCCGTGCCCCACAGGGGGCGCCCTGCCCGTCGCCGCAACGGCGCCGGCAGAACGGCAGGGCGCCCCCCTGGCCTCCGTACCGCTCGCTGAGGAGGCCAGGAGGGCCGAAGTGAACCCGGTGCCAAGGCGGACGCGCCTCGCGTCTGCGACCGTGTGAATATCTGGTGCCGCGAGGGGAGAAATATTCGCCTGCGCGGCAGGGTTTTCGCGGGCGCTCCGCGAAAAAAGTCAAGCCGTCGCCCCGCATGCCGGCCCGCACTGTGCTAGCGTTGGTACCAGTTGCAGTTGTGGTTCCCATGAGCTTCAAGTGCCCTCGCTGAGCTTTCTGTCCCAGCGGGAGCATTTTTGTTTTCCCGGTTGTTTCCGGATGGGGTGATCATCACGGCGACGCTGCGCCCGCATGGTGCGGGTGCAGGGCACCGCCCCGAAGGAGATACAACATGGCTACTGGCACCGTGAAGTGGTTCAACGCGGAAAAGGGCTTCGGCTTCATCGAGCAGGACGGTGGCGGCGCTGACGTGTTCGCCCACTACTCGAACATCGCCACCCAGGGCTTCCGCGAGCTTCAGGAAGGCCAGAAGGTGAGCTTCGACGTCACCCAGGGCCAGAAGGGCCCGCAGGCGGAGAACATCGTTCCGGCCTGACGCTTGACGCGTACAACGTGAGCTGGGGCCCGCACCTGAAGGGTGCGGGCCCCAGCTTGTGTGTTTCATCGAGTTCCTCCCGCAACAGCCTCCGCCTGCGGCAACGGCCTCGCGGACGGCGGGAGCCGGTCCGTACGGACGGCATTTCGCTCCGGCGTGTCGCGACACGGCAAGGCCACTCCGGTCCTTCGGCCCGATATTCGAATCCCGTCGGCCGGGAGCTGCGCTTGCCGGCGCAAATGGGAAGGCGCGTTCTTCCCTGTTTCGTTTTTTTCTTCGGCTCGTACTTGCGACTCTCTGTGCGGCTCACCGCTGCCGGAAACTCCTCGATACGTGCCCGCATCGAGGAAGGTTCTGCATGAACCGCACCACTCGCACGAACGACCGCTACTCCCGCACCGGCGGCTCCGCCGGCTCGGCCGGCTCCTCAAGGGGCGGCGGGTTCCGTTCGCGGTCCTCGCGCCCCTCGGGCGGCGGCCGCTCCGGTGCCTCCGGCCGTTCCGGCGGCGGCAACGGGCGTCGCCCCGCGCAGCAGGGGGAGTTCGCGCTGCCGGTGACCGTCACGCCGGCGCTTCCCGCGGTCGCGGCGTTCAGCGATCTCGACATGCCCGCCCCGCTGCTGGCGGCACTCAGCGCCCAGGGTGTGGCTGAGCCGTTCCCGATCCAGGCGGCGACCCTCCCGAACACGCTGGCCGGCCGGGACGTGCTGGGCAGGGGCCGTACCGGTTCCGGCAAGACGCTCGCCTTCGGCCTGGCGCTCCTGGCCCGTACCGCCGGCCGCCGCGCCGAGCCCCGGCAGCCGCTGGCCCTGGTCCTCGTGCCCACCCGGGAACTGGCCCAGCAGGTCACCGACGCGCTCACCCCCTACGCCCGGCCGCTGGGGCTGCGGATGGCCACGGTGGTCGGCGGCATGTCGATCAACCGGCAGGCCGGAGCCCTGCGCGGGGGCGCCGAGGTCGTCGTCGCCACCCCCGGACGGCTCAAGGACCTCATCGAACGCGGCGACTGCCGCCTGGGCCAGGTCGACATCACCGTGCTGGACGAGGCCGACCAGATGGCCGACATGGGCTTCATGCCGCAGGTCACCGAACTCCTCGACCAGGTGCGCCAGGGCGGCCAGCGCATGCTGTTCTCCGCCACCCTGGACCGCAACGTCGACCTGCTGGTGCGCCGCTACCTGACCGACCCGGTGGTCCACTCGGTCGACCCCTCCGTGGCGACGGTCACGACGATGGAACACCACGTGCTGCACGTCAACGTCGCCGACAAGCACGCCACCACCATCGAGATCGGCGCGCGCGACGGCCGGGTGATCATGTTCCTGGACACCAAGCACGCGGTCGACCGGCTGACCAAGGACCTCCTGCGCAGCGGTGTGCGGGCCGCGGCGCTGCACGGCGGCAAGTCCCAGCCCCAGCGGACCCGTACCCTCGAACAGTTCAAGACCGGGCACGTCACCGCGCTGGTGGCCACGAACGTCGCCGCCCGCGGCATCCACGTCGACAACCTCGACCTGGTGGTCAACGTCGATCCGCCGAGCGACCACAAGGACTACCTGCACCGCGGCGGCCGGACCGCCCGGGCCGGCGAGTCCGGCAGCGTCGTGACCCTGGTGCTGCCCAACCAGCGGCGTGACATGACCCGCCTGATGGCCGACGCGGGCATCACGCCGCAGACCACGCAGGTGCGCTCCGGGGAGGCGGAACTGACCCGCATCACCGGCGCCCAGGCACCGTCGGGCGTCCCCGTCACCATCGCCGCGCCCCCGGTCGCGGAGCGCCCGAAGCGCCGGTCCTCGTCCTCGTCCCGCGGCCGTCGCAGCGGCAGCGCCCAGGCGCGACGGGCCGCCGGCACCCCGCGGACGACGCCCGGCTCCTCCGGTCGGCAGTCCTCCCCCCGCACCTCCGCCTGAGCGGCGGGCCACAGGCCCATCCGACTCGGCCCCCCGCGGTCAACGGCTCCCCGCCAACCTGTGAGGCATCATGCGTTGTGTCATCGCCCGTTTCGCCTTCAACCTCGTCAAGAGCGAAGTGCTGGAAGCGATGAAGGGCATCAAACCCGAACCCGTCACCGGTGAGTCCGTGATCATCGGCCGCCGCACCTACCCCGTCAAGCAGGTCGGCCAGGTGCTCACCGGGCAGGACCGCCGTGACTTCTCCGCCGCCGAGGTCACGCGGGCGATGAGCGGCCTCGGCTTCACCTGCCGCCCCGCGCCCGCGCCCGCCCTCACCACGCTCGACACGGCGGCAGCCATGCTCGGAACTCCGACACCGGCGTAACCGGCCCCGGCGCGCCCGAGCCCACGACGGGGGAGGGGCGCGACCGGGCCGGTCGGAGCACGGTGACGAGGCCGGGTTCCGCCGCCGCCCCCGCTCTCAGCGGGGGCGGCGGTCTCCTGGAGGTCCTCCGTCGGGGCGTGGGGGTGCGGCGACGCGGTGGAAAACCAGTACGCCCCGGCAGCGCGAACTACTAGCTTGATCCACACAAGCGTTCGCGCAAGCTAGGGGTGGGGATCTTGAGGCGTAGACGACCGCACGCGTTCGGCGTGCCCAAAATCCGGTTCAAACGACGGTTGGCGGCGCTCGCCGTGGGCGTGCTGCTCGCGGCGCTGCCGATGACGGCGACCAGCGCGCAGGCGGCCGGGGGATCGGAGCCGGCGGTGCCGACCGCGCAGGGCTTCGTGGCATCGGGCAAACCGACCTGCTCGACGGACAGTTCCGCACCGACCCTGCTCGGGGACACGACTCCGGACCTGACGGCGGTGGTGCACCTCGCGGCCGGCGGATCACCGTCGGGGTACCTGCGGGCGCACTTCGACGTACAGGCCCGCGCGGCGGATCAGACGTGGAACGAGAAAGAGAGCGAACTGGTCCCGTCCAGTGGATTCGTGACGGACGGCCAGGTCGTCACCACCTCGGTCAGGGACCCGCTGACCGAGGGCACGTTGTACCGGATGGCGGCCTCGACCTGGTCGTACGCCACTGACGGTACCGAGTACGTCTCCTCGCCCAGCACCGCTTCCACCAGCGGCTGGTGCTACTTCACCGTGGACCCGACGGGTCCGCTCGCGCCGGTCGTGACCTCCGGCGGGCCGTACACCCTGTGCACGGCCGACGACTGTGCGGCCCACGGCGGCCCCGGCGTCCCGGGCACCTTCACCTTCGCTCCGGGCGAGGGCGACTCCGGGGTGGTGGCGTACCAGTACCGGTTCGCCGATTCGGCCTGGGCTCAGGTGTCCGGCTCCCCGGCGACGGTGACGCTCACCCCGCGGGACAGTGGCCAGCCGCTGCTGGTGGTGCAGGCCCAGGACGCGACCGGTGGCTGGGGCGCGCAGACCCAGGTCTTCTTCAAGGTGGCGCCGCCCGCGCCCTCCGTGGGCCTGTGGCACTTCGACCACGGGCAGCCCGGGGACACGTCGACGGCCGCGTCCGACACCGCCACCGGCGCCGGCGACCGCCACGCGGCGGCCCTCTCCGGCACGGGCGCGGACTGGACGGCGCTGGGCCGGCGCGGCGACGGCGACCAGGCACTCACCCTTGACGGCAGCGCAGGCTACGCCGCGACAAGCGGCCCGGTGCTGGACCCGGCGGCGTCCTTCGCCGTGTCGGCGTGGGTCTTCCCGACCGACCTGGCCCAGGACCGTACGGTCCTCTCCCAGACCGGCGACGACGGTTCGGGCTTCGCCCTGCGATACGCGGCCGGCGACCGGACGTGGCAGTTCTCGTACGCCTGGAACGACAGCGCCGGCACGCGGCACGTCGCCTACGCCGAGGCGCCGGGCGGCGCGGACCACGTCTGGACGCAGCTCGCGGGGGCCTACGACTCCGCCGCGCACACCCTCACCCTCTACGTGAACGGCCGGCCGCAGGGCTCACCTGTCGCCCTCCCCGATGCGGCGACCGCCCGGACCGCCTCTGGAGACCTGGAGTTCGGGCGGGCCGCGACCGCCGACGGCGCCGGCTCCTCCGCCGGCTACTGGAAGGGCCTGCTGGACGAAGTGCAGGTCTGGCAGCGGACGCTTTCGGCCTCGGAGGCCCTTCAGGACGCCAAGCTGGAGAGTCCCGACAACGGATGGCCCGGTGTCGCGAACGTCGCCGCCTGGAACGCGTCCGGTGCCGGCGGTGCGACCTTGCCGGACACCAGCGGGTACGGCCACACCCTCACCACCGAAGGCGGCGCCCTGCTGGACGGGAACGCGATCGTGCTGGACGGGACGGACGGCGCGGCCAGTACGCCGGGCACCGTGGTCGACGACACGGGATCGTTCACCGTGACCGCCCTCGTCCAGCCCGACATGTCGGTGATCAGCGGCAAACCGGACGGGTGGACCGCCCAGGTGGTCGGTCAGCGCTCGGCGGACGGCTCGGCCTGGGGCATCTGGTACCGGGTCGCCGGCCACGACGACGACTACGACCCCGGCGCGGACGACCCCGCGCCCGTGCCCGCCACCGAATGGCTCTTCGGGCGGGTCGGGACAGACGGCGCGTTCACCGGCGCGGTCAGCCAGGAGGTCACGATCTGGACCCCGGGCACAGCGGACAACCCCGTACAGGTGACGGGCGTCTTCGACGCCCAGGCGGGCACCGCCTCGCTCTACACCGGTTCCGACGAGCAGGGCACCGTGCCCTTCACGCCGGTCCCGGGCTCCGGTGACCTGACGGTCGGCAAGGCTGACCTCGACGGGACGGGGGGCTCCTACTTCCCGGGACGAGTCACTTCCCTGGGGTTGTGGGCGGGCGCCATGGGCTCCAACGGGATCTCCGGCCTGAACGGCTGACCCTCGCCCTGCTCTCCGGCCGCCCAGCTCTCCGGCCACCCTGCTCTCCGGCCGCCCGGGCCCCAAGCCCTGGGCGGCCGGAGAGTTGTCCGGCGGGGGCCCTTCACCCGAGCTGATCATGCCCGGGTACTGTGCGCGTGTGCTTGGCCTGTGATATATCGCCAGCTATGTTGTGAACACGACAATGTTGTCATTGGTCGGGTTACGCGCCCGGGCACGCCTCCGGGGGCGGCCCAGGTTTCGCGGAGGTGTCCGATGCCGGATCGGCTCACGAGTACAGGAACGGCTCGCCGCGGCAGGCGGGCCCTGGGACGGGCACTGCTCGCTCTCGCCGCCGCGGCGGCCGTGACACTGCTCGCGGGCAGCGCGTTCGCCGGGACCGCGGCAGCGTCGGACGCCGCCGGGGGCGGCTCGGGGCTGGACTACGTCGCCATGGGCAGCTCGTACGCCGCCGGGCCGGGGATTCCGCCCGCGCAGACGAGCAGCGGGGCCGCCACGTGCAAGCGGTCGGACAACAACTACGCGAGCATCGTGGCCCGGGAGATCGGCGCCGATCTGACGGACGCGTCCTGTTACGGAGCGACGACGGCGAACGTGCTGACCGACGCGCAGTCGGGACAGCCGCCACAGGTCCAGGCCGTGACGAGCGCGACCGACGCGGTGACCGTGACCATCGGCGGCAACGACGTGGACTACCTGGGGAGCATCGACACGTACTCCTGCCTGACCGGCGGGGGCTCCAACTGCGGCTCGGTGGACCAGGCCGCGATCAACCAGGCCTTCGGGCAGCTGGCCGGGCGGCTCGAGAACGTGGTGAACGCCGTGCACAGCGCCTCACCGCTGGCGCACGTCTACCTGGTCGACTACTTCACGATCCTGCCGGACTCGGGGGTGTGCGCGAACGTGCCGCTCACCGACAGCCAGGCGGCGTTCGAGCGGAGCATCGCCACCCGGCTGGCCGCGGCGACAGCCACCGCGGCGAGCACGGCGGGGGCCACACTGGTGGACCTGGCCTCGGCGAGCCACGGGCACGACGCCTGCGCGGCCACGCCGTGGGTGGAGACCTACCGGCCGGCGGCGGGTCGTACCCCGTACCACCCGAACGAGGCGGGGATGCGCGCGGCGGCCTCGCTGGTGGAGGCCGCTCTGCTGACCTCCGGGCAGCAGAGCACCGTGGTGGCCCACTCCGGCGTCGCCGGCAAGTGCCTGGACGTGGCCGGGGCGAACACGGCGAACGGCACGCCCGTGCAGATCTACGGGTGCAACGGCAGCGGGGCGCAGCGCTGGACCTACACGCCCACGGACGGCGGCACGCTGCGGGCGCTGGGCGGCTGCCTGGACGTGAGCAACAGCGGGACCGCCGACAAGACGAAGGTCCAGCTCTGGCAGTGCAACGGCAGCGGGGCCCAGCGCTGGACGGTCGGCGCCGGCAACCTGCTGATCAACCCGGAGTCCGGGCGCTGCCTGGACGATCCGGCCGGCTCCAGCACCGACGCCACCCAGCTGCAGATCTACGACTGCAACGGCAGCGCCGCCCAGCGGTGGACGCTTTCAGCCAGCTGACCAGCTGACCGTCCGACCAGCTGACCGTCCGACCAGCTGACCTGACGGCCCCGCGCCGACCTCGCCCGCATGGCCGTCAGGGGGGCGCGGCCGTGCGTCGCGCGACACCGTCGGCGCCTCCCCCAACGGGGAGACGCCGACGCCTCACAGCCCGAGTGCGCTCTTCGCCGCGCCCGCGGGCACCCGGCGCCGCCGCGACGACGCCGGGTGCCCGCGGGGCTCGGGGTGCCCGGGAGCGCGTCGTCCTCCCGCCGTGGCGACGGTGGAGCCGTCGACGGACAGGGCGGGTCCGCGTGAGGCGAGTGCGAGGACGCGAGATGCGGTGGCGGCGGCGAGCGAGGGTCAGCGGGTGGGGCTGCGCGTGCCGCCGCTCGGGAGGGTGGCGCGGTCGGCGGCCTCCCGGCCGTGCGCCCAGCCCGCAGGGTCGCGGCCCTTGAGCCGCGAGGAGGTGGTGTGCGGGAAGAGCCGGCGGGTGGCGGCGCGGACCGCGAGGTCGCGGGCGGCGAGGACGGGCAGCAGCTCGGCCTCCGGGGTGTCGGCCCCGGCGACCGCGGCGTCCCTGGCGACGGTGAGGCGTTCGCGGACGCGGCTCGCGTAGGAGATCAGGAAGGATTCCCGGAAGTCCCGCGAGCGGGCCGACCGCCCGCCGTGCAGCGCGCGGTCGGCCTGGACCAGCAACGAGGTGTAGAGCACCTCGACGGCTTCGAGGTCGGCCTGGTGCCCGACGACCGTGGAGAAGCCGAAGTCCGCCGACCAGACGGACGTGCAGGCGTTGGCTGTCGCGACGGCGTCGAGCAGCAGCGCCTTGGCGCCCTCGTAGGGGCGGTCCACACCGATCCGGCGGGCGCCCGGCCCCGTCCCGCCCTCTGCGCCCGAGGCGGCCACCAGGGCGTCGTCGATGCTGTGCTTGGCCATGAGGTGCTGGGCCTTCGCCGACAGGGCCTCGGCTTCTTCGGGGAAACCGGTGGACTCCGCCTTCGCCAGCAGGGTGCGGACCCGGGCGAGCATCTTGGAGTCCCCAGCGCGGGACGGAGCGGGCGGCTCGGCGGTGAGCGCGGGAATCCGCGGAAGGGTCATCCACAGGCAGAGCAGTTCCACGCACGCGGAAGCCGTGGAGAAGCGGTCGAGCCGCTCTCCGGCGGCGAACGCCGCGGCCGCGTCCTCCAGATCCCCCTCCGCCGTCAGCGCCTCGGCAAGCCGGCGGTGCCGCGGTTCGAGGTCGCGCCCGGCCATCCTCGCCAGGTCCGCGCCCTGCCACCCCCGGGTACCGCACTCGCGTACGACCCTCGCCGCCGCGGCGGCGGCCACCCGCGCCCAGTCCGACCGCGCGGCGGCCAGTGAAGCGGCCGTGTCCCGGTCCCGCTCGTCCCCGCTGGCCGCGGCCCTGGCCAGCGCCGTCTCGAACTCCTCCATCCCACCATTGTCCCTGTCCGGGCCTGCGTGGCGGCCGGGGGCACAGCCGGTGCCGACACCCCGGTGGCGGCGGATCGGGGCACCCCTCGGCCCGGCGGCGAGCGGTACTCGCGGCAGCCACATAGGGTGATCTCAGGAATGCCAGGCGTAGCGATCGCCCAGGCCTGGCGTCTACCGAGGAGGACGTCATGGCTGGCAAGGCCAGTGTCGTATTCGCCCACGGCCTCTGGGCTGACGGCTCGTGCTTCAACAAGCTCATCCCCACGCTCCAGGCCGAGGGCCACGAGGTCCTCAGCTCGCAGCACGGCCTGGACTCCCTCGAAGGGGACGTCGCCTGCGTCACCCGCGCCATCAACCACGTGCCCGGCCCGGTCGTGCTCGTCGGCCACTCCTACGGCGGGACCCTGATCACCAAGGCGGGCCTCCACGACCGCGTGGGCGCCCTGGTCTACATCGCCGCGCTCGGCCCGGACGAGGACGAGACCTCGCAGGGCGAGCAGGACAAGTTCCCCCGCACGCCCGTGTTCGAGCACGTCGAGATCGCCGACGGCCGCGTCTGGCTCCGGGAGTCGGGCATCGGCGACTTCTGCGGCGACCTGCCGGCGGCGGAGCAGAAGCTCGTGCTCTCGACGGGCGCCGTTCCGGTCGCCGATCTGTTCGACCAGCAGGTCCCCGGCACCGCCTGGCGCACGAAGCCGAGCTGGTACATCGTCGCGAACAACGACCGCACTGTGAACCCGGACCTGGAACGGGCCGCCGCCGCGCGCATGGGTGCGAAGACCTACGACATCGACAGCAGCCACGTGCCCATGCTCTCGCACCCCGAGTACGTCCTCGACGTCATCCGCGACGCGGCGAAGTCGCTGGAGGGGTGACCCGAGGCGAACCGGACCCGGGCGCCGGGCAGCCGGCAACCCCGGCTGCCGGCCGGCGAGTGAACGGAGGCCCAGTGCCCGAACATACTCCGACCCTGTCCCCGGAGGCCGCCGACAGGATCGCCCTCCGCGAGCTGGTCGACGCCTACGCGCACTGCGCCGACCGCAGGGACGCGCGGGGGCAGGCGGCTCTGTTCACCGAGGACACCCGCTTCCTGGTCTTCATGGACGCCACCGCCTCCGAACCCACCCAGGAACTGAACGGCAGAGCCAGCCTCGCTCCGGTGTTCGACAACCTGAACACCTACGCGGCCACCACCCACTTCAACGGTCAGAGCGTGATCGCTCTCGACGGCGACCGCGCCACGGGCGAGACCTACTGTCTGGCTCATCACGTCTCTCGTGACCAGCCGCCGAACCGTACGATCATGATCGCTTCCATCCGCTATCTCGACCGGTTCGTCAGACTCGACGGCGGCGGCTGGTACTTCGCCGAACGCCGGCTCATGGTCGACTGGACCGAGACCCGGGTCTGCTCCCCCTGAACGGGGCGACAGCTCCCCTGCCCGACGCACATGGGAGCCCCGTGCGCGGAGGCGGGTCCGTGGCGCGGTGGCGGGGGGCTGCGCGGCGGTCCCCGCGTCAGGCCTTGACCGCGCCGGTGAGCATGCCGTGGATGAACTGGCGCTGGAAGAAGGCGTAAAGGCCCACCACCGGCAGGGAGATGGTCACCGCGGCCGCGGCGAGGAGGTTGACGTGGACCATGTAGCGGCCGGAGAAGGCGCCCAGTCCGAGGGTGAGGGGCTGGTGGGCGGGGTCGGAGACGAGGATGAGGGAGAGGAAGTAGTCGTTCCAGGTCCACATGAAGCTGAGCAGGATCAGCGTCATGACGGCCGGCTTGGCGATGGGCAGGTAGATCCGCCACAGGGAGGTCCAGGTGTTGGCGCCGTCGACCTGCGCCGACTCCCCGATGCTGGCCGGTATGGCACGGAAGGCCGACCGCATCCAGAACGCGCCGAAGCTGATGCCCATGCCGATGTGGGCGAGGATGATCCCCTGGTAGGTGTCGGTGAGTCCGTCGGCCTGGAAGTCGTAGTAGAGCGGGACGATGATCGCCTCGGTCGGGATCATCACGCCGAAGAGCAGGAGCGGGAAGAGCAGCTTCTCGCCGACCACGCCCAGAACCCCGAAGGCGTAGCCGCTGAGGACGGCCAGCACCGTCGAGGCGGCCACCGCGGTGCCGGCGATGATGAGGCTGGACTTGAGGTAGTGGGTGAAACCGGCCTGCTGCCAGGCCTGGGTGAAGTTGGACCAGTTCAGGTGGCCGAGGTCGAGGGTCCCGGAGATGTTGGGACTGAGGGCCACGCCGAGTATCCAGGCGATGGGGAAGAGTACGGCGATGGCGAGCAGGGTGAGGAAGGCGTAGTTGAACGCCTTTTCTCGTGCGGAGATCATCAGTCGTCACCTTCGGAGAGCTTGACCACGATCAGGGAGACGATCAGCGAGACCGCCGCGAGGACGACGCCGATGGCGCAGGCCGCGCCGATGTCCGGGTTGGCGAAGGCGCGTTGGTAGAGGAGCACGGTGGGGGTGATGGTGGAGGTTCCCGGGCCGCCCCGGGTGGTGAGCCAGACGATGTCGAAGACGCGGATGGCGGCCAGCACTGTGAGGGTGAGCACGACGGCCAGCTGGCCGCGCAGGCCCGGAAGGGTGACGGTGAAGAACTCGCGTATCGCGCCGGCCCCGTCCATCCGGGCGGCGTCGTAGAGTTCGGCCGGGATGTTCTGGATGCCGGCGCCGAAGAGCACCATGCACAACCCGTAGGCGCCCCAGGTGCCGGCCAGGCCGATGGCGGGCAGGGCCCAGGTGTAGTCGCCGAGCCAGCCGCGGGTGAGGCCGCCGAGGCCGATCGCGGACAGCACCGTGTTGAGCGGCCCGTCCGGGGCGTAGATGCGCTTCCACACCACGGCGGCGACGGCGGGGGTGAGGACCTGGGGCAGGAAGATGATCCAGCGGTAGACCCCGCCGCCGCGGACGCTCCTGCGTGCGGTGAGCGCCGCGCTGGTCATGCCCAGGACGATCGGCAGGACGGCGAAGAAGACGATGAAGTAAAGGGTGTGGACGACGGCCTGCCGCAGCACCGGGTCGTGCAGGAAGCCGGTGTAGTTGGCGAGTCCGGCCCAGCGGGCGGGGGTGATGCCGTCCCAGTGGTAGAGGGACACCCGCACGCTCTGGCCCGCGGGGTAGAGCACGACGAACGCGTACACCACGAGCCCGGGCGCGAGGTAGGCCAGCCCCAGCCAGCGGCGGCGTCGCCGGTGGGCGGCGGGCCGGTGCTGCCCGGTGCGGCGGGCGGGGCGGTCGGTGCCGGCGGCGGGGCGGGGTGCGGCGCCGCGGCGGGCACGGCTGTGGCTGAGCGTGGACAAGGTCACCTCGCCAGGGTCTTGAGGAAGGCGGCGTCGTTCTTCTCGGCGGCGGTGACCACCGAGGCGGGGGTGGACTTCCCGGCCAGCATGTTCTGCAGCGCGGCGTTGAGGGTGTCCAGCAGCGTCGGAGTGGCCCAGTCCAGGTAGGGGACGGAGGTGCCGTCCTCGGATACCTGCCGGGCGATGGCGACGTCGTCGGTGAACAGCGGGTCACCCGCGGGGGCTCGCACGTCCGGGTGGAGCAGCGGCATCGTCTGGTTGGCGACGGCGAGTTCGGCGGCCCGGGTGCTGGCGGCGAAGTCGAGGAAGGCGGCGGCGGCGTCGGCGTGCTTGGACTTGGCGGCCACGGAGAAGTTGGCGGCGGAGGACGCGGTGGCCACGGGCTTGCCGCCGTCGGCGCGGGGCAGCACGAAGGAGCCGAAGTCCTTGGACTGGCCCGGCTTGAGGGGCAGCGAGCCGGAGTAGTCGAAGTGGAACAGGCCCTGGCCGTTCACGAAGTCCTGGGCGGCGTCGGCGGCGGCGACTCCGGCGTAGTCCTTGGTCAGGTAGCCCTTGTCGGACCACTGCTTGAGGCTGGACACCGCCTGCGGGAGGCCGGTGGCGGCGACCTCCGCCGTGCCCTGGGAGTAGATGAAGTCCGAGATGGCGGTGGGTGAGCCGAGGGAGTTCATCAGCGAGTAGAACGGCTCGGTGAGCCCGGCCTGCTCCACGTTGCCCAGCGAGATCGGGGTGATTCCGGCCTTCTTGGCCTTCGCCAGGTCGGCTTGGAAGTCGGCGAAGGAGCGCGGGACGCCGGCGCCGATCTTCTTGAGCAGGGCCCGGTTGTAGTAGACCTCGATCAGCGAGGCGCGGGCGACGGGGACGCCGAACATCGATCCCGTGCCCATCTCGGTGCCGTCGGGGCTGAACTCGTGCTCGCTGAGGATCGACTGGGGGAAGGAGTGCTTCCACCCGTACGCCTTGGCGTAGTTGTCCAGGTCGAGTACCAGTCCGCCGCGGACGAGGGTGCCCAGGGACTGCCAGCCGTTGTTGGCCGGCACGATGTCCGGCGGGTTCGCCGACTTCAGCTTCAGCGGCAGGGCGGACATCACGTCGCCCCACGGCAGCGAGGTCCGCTTGATGGTGATGTTGGGGTACTTCTTCTCGAAGGCCGAGACGACGGCGGACATCCACGCGTTGTCGGTGCCGCCGGAGAAGGCGTCCAGCACCTGGAGCGTGACGTCGCCCATCCGGGCCGGGTCCGTCGCGACCGGCCCCGCCGTGCCGCTGTTCGCGGCGGCGCCGGCGTCGGTACCCGGCATGCAGCCGGCGAGCAGCGCCGCCGTTGCGACCGGAACCAGCGTGGCACCGATCCGCCCTGTTGTCCTGCGCGAGACCACGATGTCTCCTGTCGTCGGTGGACCGTTTGGTGTCCCGGGGGTACGGCGAGCTTAGGACTGGCAGACCAATTAGTCCAGATGTACGGCAGCTGGTTTGAAATCATCGATCTGGCACGCCTGGTTCGCTCGGCTTGCTATCGTGGACGTATGACGACCATCGGCGAGGAGACCGGAGCAGGGGCAGCGGTCACGCAGACCTACCGCAGGCTGAGCGAGGCGTTGCGCCGCGGCGCGTTCCCGGCGGGCGGACGGCTGCCCGGCGAGCGCGACCTCGCGGGAAGCCTGGGGGTGAGCCGTTCGACGCTCCGCCAGGCGCTGGGGCGGCTGGCCGAGGAGGGCAAGCTCGAACGCTCCTCGCAGCGCGGCTGGTTCGTGCGCGGGAACGTGGTCGGTGAGCCGCCCAGCACCCTGCAGAGCTTCTCGGAGATGGCCCGGGCCCGCGGACTGCAGGCGCGGGCGACGGTCCTGGAGAGCCGTTCCCGCGCCGCCACGTTCGAGGAGGCCGAGCAGCTGGGCATCGCGCCGGCCGCCCGCGTACTGGACCTGCGGCGGCTGCGCAGCCTGGACGGGGTTCCGGTGTGCGTGGACCGCAGCATCGTGGTGCTCGGCCTGGCCGGCGGGCTGGACTCCATGGACCTCACCGACCGCTCGCTCTACGAGACCCTGGAGCGGGAGTGCGGCCTGCGCGTCGCGCGCAGCTCGTACTCGGTACGGGCGGAGGCCGCCGACGACGCCACCGCCGAACTGCTGCTGATCGAGCCGGGGGCACCGGTGCTGATCGGCGAGGAGACCACGTACACCGATGACGGCGCCGTGGTGCTGATCGGCCGGATGACCTACCGAAGCGACGCCTACCGCTTCCAGGCGGACCTGTTCCGCGCCCTGTGAGCCGTCCGGCCTGTGAGGCGCCCCCGGCGCGCGAGGCGTCCTCCATGGGACGTCCTCGGTGGGGCGCCCTGTGAGCCGTTCGGAGGCCAGGAGCCGAAGAACCCGGGGCCGGACGGCCCGGTTGTCTGACGACCCGGCCGGAACGTCCAAGGCCCCCGGGCCGCCCCTGCCAAGGGATGCGGCCCGGGGGCCCTTTCCGCGGTTCCGCCCCCGCGCCGCGCCCTGAGAGCGGCCCGGATGCGGCCCCGTCCTTCAGGTGGCCAGGAAGTCCGCCGGCGGCATGGTGCCGGCCACCCTCGCCACCACGTCCGGCGTCACCGCCACGCCGTTCTCGGCGAGGGCGTCCAGCAGTGCCCCGGCCACCGGCGGCAGCACGCCGCGGTGCGCCGCCGCGTGCGGCACGTGCGCCGGCAGCTCCTCCAGCAGGGCCGCCAAGACCGGTGAGCCCGGCGCCGTGAGCACGGAGCCGGAGAGGACCACGCTCACCGGGGCCCCGGTGCCGCCCAGGCCGGTCTCGCGCGCGGCGACCCCCGCGTACATGGCCAGCCTGCGGCCCTGCTCGCGGACGATCCCCACCGCCACCGGGTCGCCGCTGTCGGCCACCGCGGTGACCGTTCTGGCACAACTGGTGCGGTCCCGGGGGCCGGCGCCGCCCTCGCGGCGGGTCAGCCAGTGGTTGAGCTCCGCGACCGACGCCTTGCCGTAGTGGGTGAGCAGCGCGCGGGTCAGCCCGGTCTCGGGGGCGAGGCCGAGCTCGGCGAGGAACACCGCCTTCAGGGCCTCGCCCGCCAGGCCGGTCGCGCCCATGGCGTGCTGGCCCCACCAGCCCATGTCCCAGCAGCGGCCGGCGGGCCCGCGGGCCGCGATCGCCGCGGCCGTGCCGCCCGCGACGGCGATGCCGACGCCGCTGGGCTCGCCGCAGCGGATCGCGGCGTACCCGTCGTTGAGGACGGTACGGCGCAGCAGCGCGGGCTGCCGCGCGCGCAGGGCCCCGTCCCAGTACTCCGCGTCCTCGGGCCAGTCCACGCCGGCCAGCCGGAAGGCCGCGCCGGCCACGGCCGGGGGAGCGGACGGCGAGGGCTGCCGGGACAGCTCCGCCGGGTCGCCCCCGGCCTCGGCCAGCGCGGCCCCGATCGCGGCCAGCACCTCGTCGACGGCCGCCTCCGGTGTGGGGGCGCCGTAGATGTCGCCGCAGCCGGAGCGCCCGGCGCCCACCACCTCGCCGGAGGCGGTGGACACCAGGGCGGCGGTCTTGCTGTTGCCCGCGTCGACGCCCAGGAAGAGCGTGCTCGCGGTGGCCGGGCGCGTCACGGGAGCAGCCGCTCCGGCAGCCAGGCGGACTGGGCGGTGGCCAGCTCGGCGTACAGCGCCTCGGCGACGGACAGCGAGGGCACCAGCGGGTTGGCCATCAGCGCGCGGACGGCGTCGGCGGCGGTCCCCTCCCACGCGGCCTTGGCGGTGAGGATCTGGTACTCCGCCAGCTGCTGGGTGATGCCCAGCACCGAGTGCGGCAGCGGCTTCTGCGCCTCGGGGTGGAAGCCCTTGCCGTCCACCGTGCCCCACAGCTCGACCACCGTGGAGTCGGCGAACCCGGGCAGCCAGCCCTCGGTGTTGGTGATGTTGAACGGCAGCCGCGCCGGCGCGTCGTTGTAGTACGCGCTGATGGCGTCGATGGCCAGCTCCAGCTCGTGGATGCCGCCGCGCGAGCGGTCCTGCTCCAGCTGCGGCGCGTCGGAGACCGCCTGCTCGCGGTAGTGCTCCCAGTAGCCGGGCAGCGAGTCCATGATGACCTCGGAGCGCGTCTTGGCCGCCAGCTGCCGCTCCCGCAGGATCTCGTCGCGGAAGTAGTAGTAGTTGAAGTAGTCCGACGGGATGGACTCCATCGCCACCGCCAGGTGCAGCGCGCGCAGGCCGTTGACGTCGTCGGTGGGCTTGTCCTTGAGCGCCTCGTAGCGCTCGCGCAGGATCGGGAAGGCGTCCTGCCCGTCGTAGGTGGCCTCGTTGGACCAGCAGTTGTGGTTGATGCCGACCAGGTTGGCCTTGAGCTTCTCCGGGTCCAGGCCGGCCGCCTTGGCGACCACCGGCGGGAAGACGATCGGGCCCTCGCAGAAGGACGCGATCGGGATGTCGGTGTAGTCCGAGACGGCCTGGGAGACGATGTTGACCGGGTTGGTGTAGTTGAAGATGCGGGCGTTCGGCGCCACCTCGCCGAGGTTGGCGCACAGCTCCTTGATCACCTGCACCGAGCGCAGCGCCATCATCATGCCGCCGGGCCCCTGCGTCTCCTGGCCGATGACGCCGTACTTCAGCGGGATGCGCTCGTCGATCGCGCGGGCGCCGAAGCCGCCGGGACGGAAGCTGGAGAGCACCGCGTCGACGTCCCGCAGGCCCTCGCGCTGGTTGGTGGTGGCCGTGACGGTGATGTCCAGCCCGGCGTTGCGGGCCAGCCGCTCCGTGAGCGTCCTGACCACTTCGAGGTGGTCGGGGTCGAGGTCGATCAGCACGAACTCGGAGCCGTCGAACTCCGCACCGTGGTGCATGAACGACGCCATGGTGCCGGGAGCGCGCGAGGAGCCGCCACCGAGGTAGGCAATCTTGACGCGGGCCATGGATCCTCCAGGATCTCATCGGGTTCGGACATCAGGGTGTCCGGTCGGGTTGGCGGTACGCGTGCCGCCGCGGCGGCCGGGGCGGGTCGGCCGGGGCCGGGGTGGTCCGGGCCGAACCGGCTGTCAGGTCGAGGCCGTCAGGGCCTCTGCGGCTTGCAGGGCTGCCCGGTCGACGTAGAGGCGCGGCTGGGCGCAGTCGGTGAAGACGGTGGCCGGCCAGTCGGGCTGGTAGCGGTCGGCTCCGGCGAGCCGGCTGACCGCCTTGGCCTTGTCCGTGCCGTGCGCCACCATCACCACGCGCCTGGAGTGCTCGCGGATGGTGCCGACGCCCACGGTGACCCCGTGCAGGGGGACGTCGGCCAGGCCGCGCAGGCTCGGGAAGGTCGCCAGGTTGTCCCGGCGGGTCTGCTCGGTCAGCGCCACCACGTGGGTGCCGGCGTCGGACCGGGTGCCGACGGGGTTGAAGGCGATGTGCCCGTCGCCGGAGCCGGAGGCGAGCAGGAAGAGGTCGATGCCGCCGAGGGCCGCGATCCGCTCGTCGTAGGCGCCGGGATCGGCCGGGTCGGGCACCAGGAAGTGGTCGGCGGCGATGCCGCGTCCCGGACCGGCCGCCGCGTCGAGCGGCTGGACGATCTCCTCCCGGCCGAACCGCACGCAGCTGTGCCGGAGTGCGGGGTCGATCCGCCGGAACGCGGCGGTGTCCCGGTCCTGTTCGACGTACTCGTCCATCATGACGACCACGACGTGCCCGAGGTCCAGGCCGCGCGCGGCGACCTCGTCGGCGAGTGCGCGGTACGTGCTGTGCGCGCTGCGGCCGCCGGGACACCCCAGGACATACCGCCGCCCGTCGTGCGCTGCGCCGTCGATCTCGTCCGCGATCTCAGCGGCGAGCGCGCGCCCCAGCGCCTCGGCGTCATGGAACACAGTGGGTGCGACACGCACAGAGTCAACTCCTTCATGGACCAGATATGCCATTGACCTTACCCTGGTCTGACTGGTCTACGCAACGGTCTGTGCGGTACCCGCAGAGCGCGCCGCCCGACCGCCCGGCATGGCGTCACTGCGGTCCGCGGAGCACACGGCGACGCCCCCGTCCCGCCCGGGTGGACCCGGGTAGGGCGGGGGCGTGGAGCGCGCGGACGGCGAGAGCCGAAGGGCAACCGGGAGCACCTCGCCGCGCGTTGGCGTATCTGTACACGAGTCGGCGGTGCGTCAGCCGCCGCGGTGACCCGCCTCCCGGCGGTCGGGGCATCCACCGCCCGGAAGGGGAGCCCGGACGTCATGGGCATCGGCGTGGCGGAGGGAGAGGCTGAGGAAGAGGCGGAGGAAGAGCGGAGAAACGGCTTCCGCGGGGGGAAGCCCCCGCCGGACCGAGGAGCCGGTGCCGGAATCGGTGCGACGGCGCCGTCGCCGGCGCCGTCGCCGGCTTCGCGCAGGCGGAGGACCAGGGGCGCCGGGGTGCTCGGACCCGATGGCGCCCCGCGTGGCGGCGAGCGCGGGGGCCTCTCCGGGACCCGGCCGGGGCTCCCGCCGGCCCGCGCGAGGACGACGCCGCTCTCGCGGCGCAGGAGGCACGTCGGCGAGGTCGGCCGGGACCGGCTCGACCTCCCTTCCCCGCCGTCGTCGCCCGGCCGCACCGGCGAGGAGAACGCGGTGCGACCAGGCGGGCGAGCCCTCCGTCCGCCGTGGTTCGGAATGGCGGACGGAGGGCGGCCCAGCGGGTCCTGACGTCAGGTTCTGTGCCCTGTCAGCCGAGGACCTCGTCCTGGGCGGGACGTCGAGCGGTACCGCCGTCACCCTGGTGGAGGCCGCTGCGGCTTCCGGAAGCGGGGCCGGCGCCGTGCGTGGTGGAGCCCCGGTGCTTCGAGGGCTTCACCGTCAGCGTCACCGGGACCGACGGAACGTGGTACGGCGTGCTGGTGGAGACCAGCAACTCGGCCCGGTAGGTGCCGGGCTGGGGCGTGCCGGTGGTCGGCGAGGCGCTCATGGAGAGGGTGACGGTGGCGTGCTCACCCGGCCGGAGCGTCAGCTTCCCGGCACTCTCGCGGAGCCAGTCGGCGCCGGTGTCGCTCGGCTGGTCATAGCCGGGCAGCAGCTCCACGGACGAGGTCGGCGTCGTGATGGACGTACCGCCGCCGATCTTGTACAGGCCGGGGGCCGCGGCCGCGCCGTAGGTGGCGGTGTTGGCGTTGGGCAGGCTGCTCCACGCATCGGTCTTCGGGTCGTAGGCGTACCCCCTGTTGGTGATGGCGCCGCCGGAGACACCGGTGCTGAGCAGAAGCTGCCCGTTGGCGGCGCTGCCGGCCGCGCCCCACATCGGTGCGGGCAGGTCGGCGATGGCCGTCCAGGTGTTTTTCTTGGGGTCGTAGACGTAGGAGTGCGCCACCTCGCCCTCGTCGTTGTCACCGCCGGCGCAGTAGAGCTTGCCGTTGATGGCGGCGCAGGACGGAGAGGCGACCGGCTCCGGGTACCGCGCCGCGGCCGTCCAGGAGTCGGTGGTCGGGTCGTAGACCTGCACGTCGGTGATGTCGCAGGTGCCGCCGCCGCAGCCGCCGACGACATACAGCTTGCCGTCGACCACTCCGCTGCCGCTGCTGTAGTACGCCTCGGGGCTGGAGGCTCCGGTGGACCAGGAGTCGGTGGCCGGGTCGTAGATCTCCAGTTTGGCGTCCGGGCCGATCGGGCCCCAGCCGCCGACGACGTAGAGCCTGCCGTCGATGAACCCGTAGGCGGGGGTCTCCCGGGTGTCGGCCGCGGACGCCTTCTTCGTCCAGGTGCCGGACGCGGGGTCGAGGGCCCACATGTCGGCGGTGTCCGTCTTCCCGTTCCACCCGAACGCCGAGTAGATCGTGCCGTCGTTCTCCGCGACGGCGTTGTCCATGATCGTGGTCGGGGCGTCGGGGCCGCTCTGCCACGCCGTCCCGGTGGACGCGGTCGTGGTCGGCTGCGGCGTTCCCTTCCCGTCCTTGGCCGCCTGGGCCGAGTCCGCCACGGCCGGCGAGGCGTCGACCTTGGTCTCCTGGAGCGGTGCCCCGGTCCCGGCCGCGCTGAAGTCCCCCGACTGCTCGGTGAGCTGGACGGTGGCGGGGGCACTGCCGGTGTTGGTGACGGTGACCTTCCTCGACGTGGTGCCGCCCAGGGTGGACGACGCGTCGACGGAGCCGGGCCCGACCGTGATCCGGCCGGCCTTCAGCGTGTAGTCCTGGCGCACCACCGAGTCGGCGGTGACGTGCGCTGTGGCGGAGGCGGAGGTGTACCCGCCCTTGGCGGCGGTGACCTTGTGCGCGCCCGTGCTCGGCGAGAACAGGCTGTAGAGGCCGTTGCCGACGGCCGGGTCGCCCGGAGTGGCGATGGAGACCGTCTTCGCGGAGCTGCCGGAGGCGGTGACCGCGGCGCCGTCCACCCCGCTGCCGTCGTTGCCGTCCTTGACGGCGCCGATGATCAGCCCGCCTGGCACCGCTTGCGGGACGAGCTCGCCGACCTGGACGTCGTCGACCTCCCAGTACAGGTCATCCGCCGAGATGTTCACGGAGTCGAAGCGCAGCTTCACCGACGCCTTCCCGGCGTAGTCGGGCAGCGGGATGCTGACGTGCGAGTCGGCGTCCAGCGTGCTCACCGTGTACCAGACGGTCTTCCAGTTCTTGCCCCCGTCGGTGGAGGCGTCGAGCGACACGAGCCCGCTGGTCACCACGAAGTCGGTGTCGAAGTCGATCTCGGGCGACGAGACTCCGGTGAGGTCGTAGGACGGTGTGCTCAGCGTGCTGTCGGTGAAGCTGTAGCCTCCGGTGGAGGGCATGTCGACGATGGCGAAGCCGCCGCTGCCGCCGGTGTGGTTGCCCCGGCCGTTCGGGTCGTCGAACTTCCAACCGACGTCGCTGTAGCTGGTGGTGGAGACGCTCCAGCCGTCCGGGGTGGCGGGGGCGGCG
Organism: Actinacidiphila yeochonensis CN732; assembly: GCF_000745345.1. NCBI lineage: Bacteria > Bacillati > Actinomycetota > Actinomycetes > Kitasatosporales > Streptomycetaceae > Actinacidiphila > Actinacidiphila yeochonensis. The sequence goes on from NZ_JQNR01000005.1 coordinate 4,796,368, forward strand.
TCGAACGTCTCGACGGGCGCGTCGTCCTTGATCCGGTAGCCCGGTGTGGACGCGGCGTAGGGGTCGACCGGAACGGAGACGTTCAGCTTCTGGTCGCTCAGCCCGACCGAGATCGTCTTCTGCACTGCCCTGTAGCCGGAGTAGGCGGTGGTGAAGTGCAGGGTGTAGTCGCTGTTCTCGGGTAGCTTCACCGTGTAGGCGCCGGTGACCGGATTGGTGAAGACGCTCAGCGGGGAGCCCTTCACGGTGATCTTCGCGTAGAGCGGCCAGCCGTGGCCCGAGCCGTCGGTCACCTTCCCGGAGACGGTGTGGGAGGGCACGGACTTCAGCGCGTAGTCGCGGGTGACGGTCGCGCCGTCGTCGACGGCCACGTCCTGACCCCCGCTGGTGGCGTAGCCGAACGCCTTGACGGCGACGTCATGGCTCCCGGCGACCACCGTCACGTCGTAGCTGCCGTCGGCGGCGGTGGTGGTGGTGAAGTCGCCCACCGCCACCTGGGCGCCCGCGAGGGGCTTGCCGGTGGCCGCGTCGGTCACGGTGCCGCGGACATCGCCGTGCGGCCCGCTGCGGAACGCCGCCAGGCCGTCGGGCGTGCCCAGCCCGGTCGGGCCGTCGTAGCCCTTCTCCGCGGTGCACAGGTAGTCCGGGGCGCAGACGCCGTTGTCGCCGGAGGTGACATCGTTGATGCCGGCGCCGCCCGCCATGTAGGGGTAGGAGTTGGGATAGGTGCCCGCGGCGGGGGTGCCGGCGTCCGCGTAGACCCCTGTGATGATCGGCGAGGCCGCGCTCGTGCCGCCGAACTGGCCCCAGCCGGAGGCCCCGTAGGTCTGGTAGACGGCCACCCCGGTCTCCGGGTCGGCCACCGCGGAGACGTCGGCGACCGCCCGGTTGTCGCAGCCGGTGTCGTTCTGGAAGGCGGGCTTGGGCTCGTAGACCGAGCACCCGGAGCCGGCCCCGCCCTCGGCGTCGTTCCACACACTCTCGCTCCAGCCGCGCGGGGAAGTGCTGTCGCGGACGAGCGAGGTGCCGCCGACGGAGGTCACGTACGGCGAGGCGGCCGGGTAGGTCACACCGTAGGCGGAGTCCCCAGAGGAGGCGACGACGGCCACGCCCGGGTGGTTGTAGTGGACGTCTATTTCCGTCGTGTCGGTAGCGTGCTCGCCGCTTCCGGCTTGGCTGTCGTACGCGTCGCCGTAGGAGTTGGAGACGAACTTGGCGCCGAGTTCCACCGCGGTGTCCACCGACAGCGCGAGGTTCAGATCGTCGGCGGTGTCCGCCTCCACCAACAGGATCTTGGCGTTGGGCGCGACGGCCGAGACCATGTCGACGTCGAGGGATATCTCTCCGGCCCAGCCCGTGTTCGGCGCCGGGTAGTCGCTGCCGCCGCGCTGGTCGACCTTGGTGAAGCAGCCGTTGGCGGTGGTGCAGGCGGGGAGCCCGTACTGCGCCCGGTAGACGCCCAGGTCGGCCTCGGCGTCGGGGTCGTCGAAGGCGTCGACGATGGCGATCGTCTGGCCGGCGCCGCCGTCCGAGGGCAGGTTGTAGGCGCTGGTCAGGTCGCTGGGACCGTAGCCGCCCGGGGTCGCGGCCTCGGCCTGCACGCCCTTCCTCGCCTTGAGACCGGTGCGGTGCAGCGCGTAGCAGGCGAACGCGCCCTTCGCGGGCGCGCCGCAGCTGGGCTGGAAGGCGGCGTTGCCGACGTTGGCGGACGGCGTGGAGGCTGACGGACCGGACGTGCTCGTGGCCGGGGACGCCGCGGTGGAGGTGGCCTGGGAGGTCGTGGCCGGGGACGCCGCGTGTGCCTGGGCGGGGAGACCCAGTACAGCCAGCGCGACGGCTCCGAGCCCGGCGATTCCGGCGGCCAGTCTTCGCCGTACGGCGACGCCGGTCCTGGTGGCAGATGGCAAAGCTCGACTCCTGTGGGTGAGGGCAGGGGGGGTGCCCGGTGTTCTCTTCACCGGGGGACGGCGACGCGGGTGATCGCCGAGCCCATTGGCCGCCCGCCTGCGAGTCCTGTCAACGCGTTCGGCCTCGTCCGGACGTTGTTTAGGTCACCTGACCTAACGCCGGCCTCCCGGCGGAACGCGCATGCTGGACGAATGGTGCGTGGCGCACCCGTTCCGGCGGCGCACCCGCCGCACGCCCTCCCGACTGCGGATACGCGTGCTCCGGCGCACCGTCGGGGAGCCCCCGCGGCGTGCCCGGCGGCAGGGGAAACGGAGCCGGCCGCTCGCCTCCCCGGCAGCCGCGTCCGGCGCCGCGGCGGCAGCACGTGGCCGCCCTCCCGGCCGCCCTCCCGCCGCGAGGTGTGCCCACCGCGCCGGGGCCGCTCGCTCAGTCCGGAGCTGAGCCGGGCGGGCCGTCCCCGTAGCCGCGCTGGGCGATCCTCACCGCCAGTGCCGTACGGGAGGAAACGCCGTGTTTACGCATCGCTGAATTCACCTGTGTGGCCACCGTCTTCGGCGACCGGGACAGGATCTCGGCAATCTGACGATTCGTCAGCCCCCGTACCACCAGGCGCACGACCTCCTGTTCACGTGGTGAGAGGCGGTCGCCGTAACCGCGGCGCCCGGCTCGCCGCTCCCCTTCACGCTCACCCAGCTCCGCCAGCGCCCGCCGCGCCCGCTCGGCGTCGTGCCGGGCGCCGAGTGCGGTGAACTCCTCCAGCGCCGCTCGCAGTTCACGAACAGCGGCCCCGGGTTGCCCGGCCGCGAGCAGCCAGCGCGCGGCGTGCTCCCGCGCGAGAGCGGCGTGGTACGGACGCGGCAGTGCCAGCCACGCCTCGGCGGCTGCCTGCCAGGCGGCAGCCGACAGGGCCGCCCGGCCGCCGCCCTCGGCGAGCAGGGCCCGGCAGCTGGCCAGGGTCGCCGTGAGCACCGGGATCTCCCGGCCGCGCGCGCCCTCCGCGAAAGTCGCGGTGAGAGCCTCGGCCTCCGCGCGGTGGCCGAGCGCGAGCAGGGCCCCGAGGTGTGGTGGGAGCAGATCGGCCGCCCACAGCCAGACACCCTTGCGGACCATCCGGCGCACCGGCTCCTTCGTCGCCTCCAGTGTCTTCGCCGGGTGGCCGGCGACTCGCCCGAGCGCCCCGGCCGATTCCACGAACACGTTCATCGCGCCGCGCCGGGCGCTCTCCTCGCGCACCGTGCCCAGCATCCGCAGGACCTCGCTGTCCGGCCCGCTACGGGCGGACCGCAGCATCGCGGCGACCTGCTGGGAGTCCATCCGGATCAACGGCTCTTCGCCCACCTCCCCCCAGGAGGCGACCCGTTCGTCCAGGCCGTCCCAGGCACCGGTGAACCAGTCCAGATGGTCCCGGGTGACCAGGGCCATGTCCCGCAGCCGCAGGTAGCCATGGCGCTCCGCGATCTCGACGGCGCCGGCCAGGTGGCGCCGGGCGTCCTCGTAGCGCCCCCAGTTCACGGACTGGCTGCCCAGGTTGAGGAGCAGGCGGGCGACCTGGCGGCCGGTCCGCGGATTCGACGGGTCCGCGTCGAAGCGCCTCGCCAGCTCCCAGCCCGACCGTTCGCCGAGGTCGAGCAGGGCGGTCGCCCGGTCCACATGGAGGGTCCGCGCCTCGTCGGCGGAGACGGTGCCGGCCGACGCGACGGACTCGGCACGCTTCAGCCAGCGCAGATGGGTCGCGATCGGCCACGACTCGTGCACGGGGATGCCGAGCAGGGCCATCGTCGAGGCGACCGCGTATCCGCCGTGGGCGAGGTCGGGGATGGCCAGTTCGAGTTCGGCCGCGCCTCGGGTGTGTTCCCCCGTGACGACGAGCAGCCGGCCGAGCTGGGCCCGGACGGCGGCGCGCTCGTGCACGTCGAGCCCCTCCGACGCCAGCACCGACCGCAGGCTCTGGATGATCTCACGCTGCCGGGGATCGCCGGTGGAGGTGTACAGCGGCAGCCTGCCGGTGAGCGCCGCGGCCTCGGCGGGGGGCAGGGCGGGGTCCGTGATCAGGGCGTGCAGCAGCGTCATCGCGGTGGTGGGGTTGCCCGAGACCAGCGCGAGATCGACGGCCTGCCGGGCGTAGCCGGACCAGCGGTCGAACTCCCCGGCCAGCCTGAAGTGGTGGGCGAGCCGGACGACCGGGGGCGGCGTCGTGGCCTCCAGGACTTCGCCGGCCCGGCGGTGCGCGCCCCTGCGCTCGTGGGCGGGCGCCTGTTCATAGACGGCTCTGGCGGCGAGCACGTGGCGGTAGAAGAACCGCCCGTGGCTCGCCGGTGTCCCGTTGTGGGCGTCCTGGGTGTCGTCGAGGAGCCCGCTGGCCAGGGCCTGCCCGAGGGCGGCCAACCAGCGGGCCGGTGGCAGGGCGGAGACGGCGGCCAGGGTCCGCTCGTCCACGGGGTCGGCGAGTACGGCGGCCGCCAGGAGCACGTGCCGCGCGTCGGGGGCCAGGCGGGCGACCCGCTCGCCGACCGCGTCGCGGATGGTGGCCGGCACGGCGATCTCGTTCTGGCACCGCCGGGTCCACTCGCCGTCCCGCAGGGCCAGGTCGTTCCGGTCGCGCAACAGGCGGACGCACTCCTCCAGGGCCAGCGGCACGCCCTCGGTGCGGTCGTGCAGGTAGCCGGCGAGTTCAGCCGACGCGCGCCCGCCGTCCAGCATCGAGGACACCAGGGCGGCGCTCTCGGACAGCGGCAGGCCCTCCAGAACGACGCGGGCCCGGCTGACGCCGTCGGCCGGGCGGGAGGTCAGCCGCCGCAACGGTGAGCCGGGCGGCACCTCGCTGGGACGACAGGTCAGCACCAGGCCCGGGGGCCGGGGTCGGCGGGTGCTGAGGTGGACCAGGAAGTCCAGCGTGGCGGCGTCGGCCCAGTGCACGTCCTCGACGACGAGAACGCGGACGCCGAGACGGTCCACCAGGTCGGCGAGCGCCCGGATGAGCTGATGGCGCACGGCGTCGGGGTCCGCCGGCTGCTGCGGGGCGGGCGGCAGGGCGTCGGCCCACTCGGGGAACAACGGGCGCAGGACGCCGGAGAGGGCGGAGAGTCCTAGGCCGGCGATGTCCGGCGCGGCCTGCCGGACGGCGTCCACCAGGGGCCCCAGCGTGAACCCCTCGACGAAGGGCGGGCACTGCGCGTACAGCGTGCGGACGTCCTCGGGATCGACGGCCCGGATCGCCTCGCGCACCAGCCGGCTCTTGCCGATGCCGCCCTCTCCCTCGACCAGCACGAAAGCTGGAGGGAGCGCCAATACCTCCACAATTCGGGCGAGTTCGGCGTCACGTCCGACGAACCGCGTCCGCCGCAACCCGCGTTCAGCTATCCACACGACCGTCCCTCCCGTCCCGCCTGCGCAACCGGTCGATTCTCGTCCACTCTCGGGGCCCACGCCACCTTCGTCGTCGGGCCGCCGGAGGCCGCCGGGGACGCGTCGGGCACGCAGGCGCGGATGGCCGTGCGGCATCGTGTCCCAGCCCCAAGGGCGTCCGCCGGCCGCGCGAAGGCCCCACGTCGGCGTCGGGACGGAGCGGTAGCGCTCCGGACTGCCCGCTGGGGCCGTATGGTCGGGACGGTGACCGACTGTGTACCGTCCGGTGGCTCCGTCCTCGACGCCGCTGAACTGGAGGCTCGGTGGGCGGATGCCTGGCGGCCGGAGCAGGTCGCGGAGCGGCTGGCCGGGATCGGTACGCCCTGGTGCGTTGCGGCGGGGTGGGCGCTGGATCTCTTCCGCGGACAGCGGTCCAGGCCCATGGGGGAGTGAAGCGATGGTTGAGGAATCCGCCGTCCAACTCCGCGTCTGATTCTGGTAGGTGACACATCGACGCTACGGCCGTCACGTCGACCGCGTTCGCGGAGTCTTTGTCCAGCATACGTGATGGGTCATCAAAAGCTTTTTGCAGCCTGCCTGTTGGGCAGGCCGATGAATCGTCACCTCAGTAGTGCCCGTTGATCCGCCGGTGATCTTCCCGATGGTGCTCCAGGTCAGATGAGGTGAACAGAGGCTGTACACGGGTGAGGTGGCGGAGGTGCGGTGGGATCGGGGTGGTGCCCGGGTGGCGTCGTGGCCTTGGTGGGGGAGGTGGCCCAGTGGCTCGGGGAGCGAACGCAAACGGAGGTGATCGACAAGTAGAGGGTGGGACTGTCGTTCGACGGTCGGGACGGAGGTTCCGTGGAACCGGAACACGACGCGCGTGGTGACCGTGGCGGTGACGTCCAACTGCCCGCGGTCGCCTACGACCGGGCGGTAGTCACGCCCGGTCGGGGGGTGCGCGGCGGCCCTGAGCGGCTGCCGCGTGCGGCGGTCGGCCCGGCCGACACGATCGGCTGACAGAGGGCAGGGAACAGCGCGCGGCCCCGACGGCCGTGCGCTGCCGCTGCTGGTTCTCCGTCCCCGCCCTGCCGGGCGCGGACGGAGAACACCCACCGACACGCTCCCGAGACCAGAGGTTTGAATGAAACTGACTCCCATGCCCTCCGGCGGGTCCGCCGGAGGGGCGCCCTCCTCGCGCCGGTCGCGAGGCCGGCTCCTCGCGTCGGTCGTGGCGCTGGGCGTTGTCGCGTCCGGTGCCGCGGTGACGGCCGGATCGCCGGCCGCCGCCGACTCCTCGGCCGACTCCTCGGCCGCGCCGAGCGGTGCGACGCACACGGACAGCCGCCTGGTCACCCTGGTGACGGGTGACCAGGTCGTGGTCACCGACCGGAACGGTCGTGAGGGCTTCGTCATACGCCCGTCGTCCGGGTCCGACTCCGGCTCCAGTGCCTTCGCGTCCTTCCAGGACGCCTCGGGCGACCACTACGTGATCCCGGCGGCAGCCCAGCCGTACGTCGGCACCGAGCTGGACCTGTCCCTGTTCGACGTGACCGCCCTGGCCAAACAGGCGTCCGGCTCGTCCGGCAGCCAGGCGGCGCCCGACCAGTCGTCGACCTCCGCCGCCCCCAGCGTCCCGGTGACCGTGTCGTTCGCACGGGGCACGCAGCCGAGCGCGCCGACCGGTACGACGCTGACCTCGACCAGCGGATCGTCGGCGCGCGGCTACGTGACAGCGGCGTCCGGCCGGAAGCTGGCGCGGCTGCTGCGGAAGCGGATCGGCGCCGACGTCAAGGCCAAGCGCAAGCCGGGCAGCACCCCGTTGTTCGCCGGGGTGACCGCGATCAGCCTGACCGGTGCGGCCGGCCACACCGCCCCAGCGGTCAGCGCGGCCGGTGCGGCCGAGGACACCGCCACCGCGGGCAGCGCGGCCGCGACCAGTCAGTACAAGCTGCACATCCTGCAGATCAACGCCGAGGACGAGAACGGCGCGGCGGCCGAGGGCATGGTCCTGCTGACCAACACCGACGACATGACCGCGATGACGGCGATCCTCCCGGTCGACGGCGGCATCGAGCGGGTCGCCCTCCCCGCCGGGCACTACAGCGCGGCCATGCCCATGGCCGACTTCGACACGGCGGGCAACGTCACCTCGCAGCACCTCGTCTCGCTGAGCGACCTCACCGTGGCCGACAGCGCCACCGGCACCACTACCGTGGACCTGGACGGACGTACCGCCACTGAGCAGGTCACGGCGTCCACACCACGCCAGGCCACCCAGGACTTCGTCGGTGCCACCTGGGGACGCTCCGACGCGACCGGTGTGCCGATCGGCTACGCGCCCACCGCCAGCGCGATCTCCGACGACACCACACCGGTCTACGTCAACCCGCAACCCGCGGCCGCGGTCGGCACGATCGGCTACTTCGTGCAGTGGTCCGGGCACGCGCCCGACGCCGCCGACAACTACCGCTACGACCTGACCGGCGCCGTCACGGACGACGTGCCGGCCGACCAGACGCTGGCGTTCGCCGCGCACCAGCTCGCCGCCGTTCAGGAGCACTACTCCGGGGACCCGGCCAGCCCGACGGACGCCGCCTTCGTGGCCAACGCACCGGACTTCACGGGCCTGCCTTTCAGCGGTTCGTCCGACGCGGCGCAGCTCATGCCGGCCGACGTGACGGACTACCTGAGCACCAACCAGGACGGGATCTGGACGCAGCAGGTCTTCCAGGGCTCCGGCCTCGGCTTCTACTCCAACCGCGCATTCGCCCCGGGCCACACCTACACGGCCGACTGGGGGCACGGACCGCTCGCACCCGGGTTCGGCCAGTACACCGTCCAGGGCTCGGACTACGTCGCGTGTGACGCGTGCGTCGCGGGCGGCACCCTGTACCTCAACACCGAGCTCAACGACAGCGACTCCGACCACTGGGGCACGCCCACCATCTACGACGCCTACCCGAGCACGACCACGAGCAGCCTTTACCAGGACGGCACCCTCGTGGACAGCGAGCCGTACGCCAGCTCCTACGTCACCGACCAGCCGGACTCCGGCGCCGACTACCGCTTCGTGGTGGACGAGGACCAGACCGCCAACCCGACGATCAGCCAGTCCACCGTCAGCCACACCGAAGTGACCTTCCGGACCCCGGCGTCGACCGACACCAGCTTCCCCGTCCTGCCGGCCGGCATCGACTGCGCCAAGCCCGCGGACGACACGCCCTGCTACATCCTGCCCGTGCTCACCGCGCACTACCAGCTCGACACCGACGGGTACAACACCAGCCACCGGCAAGCCCAGACCATGGGCCTGAACATCGGCCACCTGAGCTACAACGGCATCGGCTCGACGAACGCCATCACCTCCGCCACCGTGCAGGTCTCCTTCGACGACGGCCAGACCTGGCAGAAGGCGTCCGTCCACGGAGCCGCCGGCCACTACCTCGCCGGCTGGACCAACCCGGCCTCGGCGCGCGGCACCAGCCCGTCGCTCCGCGTCACCGCGACCGACGCCGCAGGCGGCACGTTCACCCAGACCATCACGCACGCCTACACGCTCGCCGCCGCGACCTCGTGAGCGCCGCGCACAGGAGAGGACCGATCCCCGTATGACCAGAGACAAACGTCTGATACGCGGCGCGCGGACCGCCGCGAGCGCCCTGCTCACCCTGTTCTTGGGCGTGTTCGCGGGCATGTACCCCGGGGCGGACGCCGCCCAGGCCGCCGCTCCGGCGAGCACCGCGGCCGCGCACACCGCCACCCCGTCGAACGTGCAGCATGCCTGCGGAGCGGTCGGTGAGGGGCAGGCCCGCTGCCTGGCCCTCGTCCGTACCGACGTCCACGGCGGCCGCGGCGTGCGAGGCCGGGCGGCCAAGGCCGCCGGGCTGAGCGCCTCGGACCAGACGCTGCCCGACGGCTACGGCCCCGCGGACCTGCGCTCGGCGTACAACCTGCCGTCGACCGGCGGCCAGGACCAGACGATCGCGCTCGTCGACGCCTACGACGACGCGTCGGCGGAGGCGGACCTGGCCGTGTACCGTGCGACCTACGGGCTGCCCGCCTGTACCACGGACAACGGCTGCTTCCGCAAGGTCGACCAGCGCGGCGCGGCCGACCCGCTGCCGCCCCAGGAGGCGGAACTCGGCTGGGGCACCGAGGTCGCGCTCGACCTGGACATGGCATCCGCCGCCTGCCCGCAGTGCCACATCCTGCTCGTCGAGGCCGACAACGAGACCGACAGCAACCTGGCCGCGTCGGTGGACACCGCCGTCGCGCTCGGTGCGACCGAGGTGTCCAACAGCTACGGCGTCACCGAGTCCCACCGCAGCCTCGGATTCGCCAAGGACTACACCCACCCGGGCGTGGCGATCGTGGCCTCCTCCGGCGACTTCGGCTACACCGTCCCCACGGAGCCGGCGGTGTACCCCAGCGTCGTCTCGGTCGGCGGCACCTCCCTCACCCGCGCCGCCACCTCACGCGGCTGGCAGGAGAGCGCCTGGTCGAACGCGAACAGCGGCTGCTCGGCGTGGTTCGACAAGCCGTCCTGGCAGCAGGACGAGGACTGCCCGGGCCGTACGGTTGCCGACGTCTCCGCCGACGCCGACCCGGACACCCCCCTCGCCATCTACGACACGTCGTCGCCGCGCCGCGGCGGAGGAGGCTGGGGGGAGTCGGGCGGCACCAGCGCCTCGGCCCCCTTCGTCGCCGGCGTGATCGCGCTGGCCGGCAACCCCTCCGCGTTCCCCGACGCGTCCCGCCTCTACTCCGCCACCGCCGCCTCCGGCCTCAACGACGTCGTCGGCGGCTCCAACGGCAACTGCGCGGGCGACTACCTGTGCACCGCCGTCCCGGGCTACGACGCCCCCACCGGCAACGGCACGCCGAACGGACTCTCGGCCTTCTGAGGCCGCCGGGCCCGCACGGCTGGTCGGTCCGGGCCCGGCCGCTTCACCCCGCCGGCTCCCTCGGCGGGGCGAAGCGCCCATGTAGAGGTAGAGGCGGAGTGCCGGACTCCCTGCGTGCGGGTCCCGGAGGGGGGCTGGACCCGGAGCGCGGGGGACGGCCCCCGTCCCGTCCCGCCCTGTACCGGACGGAGCCCGCGAGGCCGGCCGGGCGGGGAAGCGGCCTCGCGGTCCTGACGAGAGGTCAGTCGGACTGGCTCCGGCCGTGGCCGATGTCGCGGCGCTTGACGTACAGGCGGTTGCCGTCGGGACCGGTCCACTCCAACTGCGCGACACCGGGAACCGAGGCGTCGGCGACGTGTGCCGGGTCCGCCCAGTAGCCGGAGGTGGCGGTGCGGAAGAACGTGGTCCACGGGCGGCCGTGGTGGTCGAGGAAGACGTTGTTGTGGCCGGCGCCGACGCCTACCGTCCAGCGCTCGGAGTACGGGCCCTGGAAGGTGTCCGAGACGGCGGCGACGACGTCGTACTGGTACTTGACCGCGCCCGCCGCGCCGGGGGTGTAGGCGTTGTGCGGGCTGCCGTAGGCGTCGACCGACGCCAGGTCCCACACGGCCTGGAGGAGGTAGTACTTGCCGCCGTACTTGAACACGTAGACGCCCTCGCGGTACGGCTCGGGCGAGTAGCTCCTCTGCTGGAAGGCCGGGAGGCCCGTCGTGGGGACGATGTCCTCCATGTCGCTTCGGAACCTGGCGTAGAGGTCGTTGTGCAGCACGAGCCAGGCGTCGTCGCCCTCGGCGAAGAAGCTGCCGTCGATGTGGAAGTAGGACCCTGCCTTGGCGACCGCGGGCCCGCCGGCGACCGGGTCGCCGAAGGGCTTGTCGGCGTTGCCCTCGATGAGCCGGTAGGGTCCCTCGACCCCGCCCTCGCTCACCAGCATGAACGAGCCGACCTTCTGGGAGTGGTCCCCCATGCAGGCGACGATGTACCACTTCCCGCGGAAGCGGTGCACCTCCGGGGCCCAGACCTCGCCGCGCTTGCCGAACTGGGTGTCGTACCAGTACTGCTGCCAGGGCGCCACGACGGTGCGCCCGGGGGTGTTCTCGTCGGCGAACTCGGGCGACCACACCTTGCCCTTCGCCGCGCCGGGCCGGACGCCGGTGGTGTCGGCGAGCTTCCACGGTCCTTCGAGCGCGGGGGCCACCCACACCCAGATACCGTCGTTCCAGGGACTGGCCGCGGCGAGCCCGGCCGCCCGGGTCGTGCCTGTGGCGACGTAGAGGGGGCGGCCGTCGACCACGAAGCAGTTGACGTAGAAGTCCCGTATCCACACGCGGCCCAGTTCCTCGTCCTGGGGACGCGGTTCCAGCGGGAGGACGAAGGAGTTGTCGTCGCGCGGCCACAGGTCCCTGCGGGTGTCAGCCGCGCCGTACGGCGCGGTGGCGGGCCAGTTCGGCGGGTAGGAACGCCTGGACGCGGCTGCCGCGGTGTGCTCGGGAGCAGCGTCGGCCCGCCCGGATGCCGCATGCGTTGCGACGGTGGTCAGGGCGGCCGCCACTCCCGCGCCGGCGGCACCCGTCAGCAGGGACCGACGGCCCAGTCCTATGCCTTTGCTGGTCATCGGTCGTGTTCTCCTTCGTCGGCGGCGGGGCGGCAGCGAGTCGGCAAAGGGCGGCGGCGGGTCGGCGGAGGCCGCGGCAGACGCCGCCGTCCGCGGCCGGTCGTGGCCACGAGTCGCCGACTCCCCGCGTAGCGGCGGCAGTTCGGGCTCCGGCAGCCTGGGTGCGCTGCCGCGTCCTGTGCCGCTCACCCATGTCCGTCATCCTCCCCGCCGCACCACCCGCCACACCACCCTCCACCGGGACCGCCCGTGGCGCGAGAGCGGCGGGTCCGCCGCCCCGGTCGACGCCGAGGAGGACGCTTCCCCCTTTTGTGCCGTCGCCCGTCTCTGCGGGAAGGAACCGCCCCGCTACGGCGTCAACCACCGTACGGCGCCGGTGCGAAGTGGAGCGTTCAGCTCTCGTGTGCGGTGTGCTCCGCGGCGATGAGGCTCTGGTACCAGCGGTAGCTGTCCTTGGGCGTGCGCTTGAGGGTGTCGTAGTCGACGCGGACGATGCCGAAGCGGCGGTCGTAGCCGAAGGCCCACTCGAAGTTGTCGAGCAGCGACCATACGTAGTAGGCGCGCACGTCGACGCCCTCGGCGACGGCCTGGGCGAGGGCGTCGAGGTGGTCGCGGAGGTAGTCGACGCGGTCGGTGTCGTGGACGGTGCCGTCGGCCTCGGCGACGTCGGCCTCGGCCGAGCCGTTCTCGGTGATGACGATGGGCGGCAGGTCAGGGTAGCGGTGAGTCAGGTCGACGAGCAGGTCCCGGAACGCGGAGGGGACGACGGGCCAGCCCATGGTGGTGCGGCGGGCGGAGTCGTCGCCCCAGGTCTCCTCCGCGCGGATGTCGACGGCGGTGCGCAGGGCCGGGTCGGCCTCGCGCCAGGGGGCGTCGGCGACGGTGATGGGCCGGTAGTAGTTGACGCCGCAGAAGTCCAGCGGACGGGAGGCGAGTTCGAGGTCGCCGTCGCGGCGGAACGAGAAGTCGCTGATGTCGCCCCAGACGTCCTTCTCGTCGTCGGGGTAACGGCCCAGGAAGATGGGATCGAACCAGCAGCGGTTGTGGAGGACCTCGGCGCGCGCCACGGCCTGGGCGTCCGCCGGCGAGTCGGTGGCGGGCAGGAGCCGGTCGGGGTTGAGGGCGATGCCGACCTCGCGGGCGCCGGCGGCGCGCAGCGCGTCGACCGCGAGGCCGTGGCCGACGAGCAGGTGGTGCACGACGGCGAGGGCGCCGTTGCCCTCGCGGGTGCCCGGGGCGTGGCGGCCGATGGCGTGGCCGACGAACGCGGTGCAGAACGGCTCGTTGAGGGTCATCCAGCGTCCGGCGCGGTCGGCGAGGCGTTCGGCGACGACGGCCGCGTATGCGGCGAAGGCCTCGGCGGTGTCCCGGACCCGCCAGCCGCCACGGTCCTCAAGGGGCTGTGGCAGGTCCCAGTGGTAGAGGGTGGGGGCCGGTTCGATGCCGGCGGCGAGGAGCTCGTCGACGAGGCGGTCGTAGAAGTCGAGGCCGGCCCGGTTGACCGCTCCGGTGCCCTCGGGAATGATCCGCGGCCAGGCGATGGAGAAGCGGTACGTGTCGGCGCCGAGGTCGCGCAGGAGGGCGACGTCCTCCTTGTACCGGTGGTAGTGGTCGCAGGCGGTGTCGCCGGTGGAGCCCTCGGCGGTGGCACCGGGTATGCGGGAGTAGGTGTCCCAGATACTCACGCCACGACCGTCCTCGCGGGTGGCGCCTTCGATCTGGTAAGCGGCAGTGGCGGCGCCGAACCGGAAGCCGCGCGGAAAACGCGGAGCGGGGGCGGACGTCATGGGGCGGCTCCTCAGGAGGTTCTCTTCTCGCGGCCGCCAGGCTACGGCACGGCTGAGGAAGGTCGGAGCCCGTGGGCGGGCGGCCGGTCGCCGGGTCAGCTCCCGCAACAAGCCCGAACCGTCCGTGCTTTCGTCCGCAGAGCCCTCCCCGACCTTGGGCGGGAGTACGAAAGTGCCTCGCGAACTGCGACGATGAGGCGTGTCGGGGGCCTGCGCCCCGCAGTGAGCAGGCGCGCTCCTCACGACCACGCCCCGGATGTCCCCCTCACCCCCCGGGCCGTCGTACCGGCCGGAGGCCGTGCGGGCGCCCCGACGGGTACGGGCAACCGGCGCGTCACCGGCACAGGGCCGCGGAGCCGGAAGGGCGCCGAGCCGGCTTCCGGCCGCGCTGGACAGCGACGTCCGCGCCTGGTGGGCGGATCGCGTCACGCCGCTGTCCGGCGGGAGGCCCGCGGGTCGTCAGCGCCAGCCGAGTTCGGGGGCGACGTGCGTGAGGATGCTCTCGATGACGTGGGCGTTGTACTCGACGCCGAGCTGGTTGGGGACGGTGAGCAGCAGGGTGTCCGCGGCTGCGACAGCCTCGTCCTGGGCGAGTTGCTTGACCAGGACGTCCGGCTCGCCGGCGTAGGAGCGGCCGAAGATGCTGCGGGTCTGGGCGTCGATGTAGCCGACGTGGTCCTCGGAGTCGCGGTCCCGGCCGAAGTACGCGCGGTCCCGGTCGTCCACCAGGGCGAAGACGCTGCGGCTGACGGACACCCGCGGCTCGCGGCCGTGGCCGGCGGCCCGCCACGCCTCCCGGTACGCCTCGATCTGCTTGCGCTGCTGGACGTGGAGCGGCTCACCGCTCTCGTCGTCCTTCAGCGTGGAGCTCTGGAGGTTCATCCCCGCCTTGGCGGCCCACACGGCGGTGGCGTTCGAGCCCGACCCCCACCAGATGCGGTCGCGCAGCCCCTCGGAGTGCGGCTCGATCCGCAGCAGCCCCGGCGGGTTGGAGAACATCGGGTTGGGGTGCGGTCGCGCGAACCCCTCGCCCTTGAGCACCTCCAGCAGCACCTGGGTGTGGGAGCGGGCCATGTCGGCGTCGGTGCCGTCCTCCGGCGGTGCGTAGCCGAAGTACCGCCAGCCGTCGACCACCTGCTCCGGGGATCCCCGGCTGATGCCGAGCTGGAGCCTGCCGCCCGCGATCAGGTCTGCGGCGCCCGCGTCCTCCGCCATGTACATGGGGTTCTCGTAGCGCATGTCGATCACGCCGGTGCCGATCTCGATCCGGCTGGTCCGCGCCCCGATCGCCGCGAGCAGCGGGAACGGCGAGGCGTACTGGCGGGCGAAGTGGTGCACCCGGAAATACGCGCCGTCCGCCCCCAGCTCCTCGGCGGCCACCGCCAGGTCGATGGCCTGGAGGAGCGCGTCGGACGCGCTCCGTGTCTGCGAGTGCGGTGAGGGTGTCCAGTGCCCGAAGGACAGGAATCCGATCTTCTTCATGCCGCGTACAACACCGCACGGCTCCCGTTCATGCCCCCGACACGCCGGCGCCAAGGCCCTGGCCAGGGCTTTCACGCCGGCTCGGGGCCGTGGCACGGTCAGCCGCGCCCTCGTCGCTTCCACCGGCCGGCTCGCGGCACCGTCGTGCCGGGCTGACCGAGGGTGCGGGGGAGGGGTAGCAGTGGTGTGAGGTGTTCGGGCGCTCTGGGGTGGCCGATTGCCGGCGGGTTGGTGTCGGGGGTTGGTCGGCGGGTTGTGGTCCGCTGTGGTGGTTTCTCTGGCTGGGGTATCGGCGTTGTTCGCTTTCCGCGTGCTGTTTGTGCCGATTGTCTTACGCGCTGTGGCGGCGTGGTTTTGCGAGTTCTTCGGGGATGGGTTTTTGGTGGGTGGTCGTGGTGGGGGCGGGGGTCTGGTTGTTTGGTTGGCGGTGTGTGGGTGTGTGGTCGCTGGGTGTTGTTTCGGTGGTGGTCGGGCTTGTTCTGTTTCCGTTGATTTCGCCGACGGAGCGCACATCTCTGCTTACTCGGTGTCGATTCCGCGGGGGTGGGTTGTGATGCTGCTGGTGTAGTGCCGGTCACGTACGAAGTTCGTCCGTACTGGTTTTTCCGCCGTGTGTCCCGTGGGTGTGGGGATGCGTGGTGGTCTCTCGTTTTCTTCAGGGCTCGTCTACGGGATTGTCCGTAGATGAGCCCTTTGACCGTTGAATCCCGAATATTCAAGACTGTGGGGGTCCCCGAACGGAAGAGGTTTTCCCGTATGCAGCTCCGCACGATGAACCCGATGAAGCTCGGTACCGTTTCTGCTTTCTCCCGGATGTCGGGCAAGCGCAAGGTCGTCACGGCGGGCTCTGCCGCTGCCGCGGCCGCGATGCTGGCCGTCGTGGGCGTGCAGGCGGCCGGAGCGGGATCGGCCGTCGCGGCGGGCGGCTCCTCGGGCTCCTCCGGCTCCGCTGTCTCGGCTGGTGTGCTGAAGCAGGCGGGCACCGGGTCGGGCGTCCAGACGACGGACCTGGGCACGCACCAGGCTGTGACCACCGCCACCCCGCAGGCCATGGCGCTGACCGCCTCGGTGGAGAAGGCCCCGGCGGTGAAGAAGGCCGCCCCGGTGAAGAAGGCGACCACGGTGAAGAAGGCGGCTGTGAAGCACGCGAAGGCCGTGAGCTACCCGAACACCCTGGACGGCTGGATCCGCCAGTCGCTGGCGATCATGCACAAGGACCACATCCCGGGCACCTATGAGGGTATCCACCGCAACATCATCCGGGAGTCCAGCGGTAACCCGAAGGCGATCAACCTGTGGGACATCAACGCCCGCAACGGCATCCCCTCCAAGGGTCTGCTGCAGGTGATCGACCCGACGTTCCAGCGGTTCCACGTGGCCGGCACGTCGTGGAACATCTACAACCCGGTCGCCAACATCACCGCGGCCTGCAACTACGCGGCCGACCGCTACGGCTCGATGGACAACGTCAACTCCGCGTACTGACCGTCGCCCCCGACGGCCCGGGCCGAGCCCGGTGACGTGTGAAAATCCGGCGCGCCCAGCGCGCGCCACCCAGCACCGCCGGAGGGCGGCGGGACCCCTACCCGGGTCCCGCCGCCCTCCGCGCGTTCCCGGGGGCGCCGCAGCATCCCGCTCCCCAACAGCCGCGGTGCGTGAGGGGTCTTGGGTCGGTGAGGGTCCGCAGGTTGCGGAGTGTCCGGGGGTGGTGATTTCTGCCTCGTTCCAGCACTGGACCTGGTGTCTGACGGTCTGTCATGATCACACGGCCTGCGGAGCTCTCGTGGAGATCCGCAGGCCTGTTCGTGCTGGCTCTGTGACGGGGATGTGGATGCGCGCGTGGGGTCGGTGGGTTCGGAGGGTGTCGCTGACGGTCTCTTTGGGGCTGGTCGCGGGGGGCGTGGTTCCAGCCGGAGCCACCTTTGCCCAGGGCGTCGCCACGGCCGCTTCGCGGGTGGTGGCCGGTTCGGTGCCCGCACAGCGTTCGGGGACGGCGGCCGGCCGTAGCCACACAGCGTCGAGCGACGCGACCGCGGCTGCCGACACGCTCGGCGCGAAGGGTGCCGTTCCCTCGCCCGAGGGCGCCCTGCCGCCGGAGCGGGACGCCGAGCCTGTGGCCCTGCCCGGCAAGGCGGCGGCTCAGCCCGACCGCGTGGAGGTGCTGCCCGTCGAGGCGAAGGCGCAGCCGCGCGGATACGACGCGGCCACCAGCCATGAGGTGACCGGTCAGCGGGGGAAGAACGTCCAGACCTTCGCCAACGCCGACGGCACCTACACCACCCGGGTGTACAAGGACCCGACGTTCTACAAGGCGTCCGACGGTTCGTGGGAGCCGGTGGACACCACGGTCAGTGCGCGGTCCGTGGAGCGCAGCGCCTGGACCACCGGCCCGATGACGACCGACTCGGGCTGGGCGGTGGACGACAGCCAGAGTCCGCTGCGCTTCGCCCCGACGGCTGCGGGTGAGTGCGTGGTGACGATGCGTCTGGACGGCTCCCACGCGGTGGGCTACGGCGTGGCCGGGGCGGCGGCCGTCCCGGGCCGCGCCTCCGGGGACACCGTCTCCTACGCCGACGCGCGCCCCGGTGCGGACCTGGCACTCAGGGCGACCGCCGGCGGGGTCAAGGAGGACATCGTCCTGAAGTCGGCGGACGCGCCGGCGGACTGGGTCTTCCCGCTGCGTCTCGAAGGGCTGACCGCGTCCCAGGCGGTTGACGGCTCGGTGGTGTTCAGCGACGAGAGCGGCAAGGAGCGCGCTTCCCTCCCCAAGGGCTGGATGGAGGACTCAGCCGTCGATCCCCGTTCCGGGGACGGTGCGATATCCACTGGTGTGACGCTCTCCCTTGTGACGTACCGGGGTGCGCCCGCGGTGCGGATGCACGCGGACGAGACGTGGCTGCACGACTCGGCGCGGGTCTTCCCGGTGCGGATCGATCCCAGTGTCAGCAGTGCCGACGACAACTCCGACACCTACGTGGAGTCCCCGTACGACCAGGACTTCTCCGGTGACCTCGAGCTGAAGGTCGGCACGTACGACGGGGGCGCCCACAAGGCCAACGCCTTCATGAAGTTCGACAGCGTGAGCACCTCCCTGAAGAACGAGTACGTGCTCGGCGCGCAGCTGTACATGTACAACACGTGGGCCTACTCCTGCACCGCGGCGTCGGTGAGCGCCTACCCGGTCACCCAGTCGTGGACGTCCACCTCCGCCACCAGCTATCCGGGCCCTTCGGTGGGTTCGGCGCTGGGCAGTGCGAGCTTTGCCCGGGGCTGGCGGCCGGACGGGACGACGTCCTCGTCGTGCCCTTCGAAGTGGGAGCCGGTCACCCTGGGCACGGGTGGTCAGAGCCTCGTCGAGGGGTGGACGCACGGCAAGGCCAACTACGGGCTGGCGCTGAAGGCCTCGGCCACGTCGAGTTCCGGCTGGAAGAAGATCGAGAGCGCCAACAACGGCAGCGGCGACCCCTACCTGTCCATCACCTACACCAAGTACGGCGCCTCCTACACGTTGTCCTCCGCTTCGCCGAAGCCGCCGGTCACCGGTTCGCAGGACGGCAAGGTCTCGGTCAAGGTGACCAACCTGGGTACCGACACCTGGACGTCGGGCAACGGCTACAAGCTGGGCTACAAGGTCTACGGCTACTCCAGCGGCAAGCTGGTCGCCACCAACACCGCTGCGGCCGCCATGCCGTCCAGTGTCGCGCCCAACGCGTCGATCACCCTGAACCCCGCGATCAAGGCCCTGCCCCCGGGCAAGTACCTGATCGACTGGGACATGTACGCGGGCAGCACCGCCTTCTCCTCGCAGGGCGTCCCGGTCGGCAAGATGGCGCTGACGGTGCCGGCGGTGGCGCCCACCGTGAGCAACGTGCTTCCGCCGAGCGGCTACTCCGCGCAGACGCTGTCGCCGCAGCTCACGGTCGTCGCGTCCGACAACAACGGCGCGGGCCTGACGTACCGTTTCACCGTGCTGGACGGCACCACCACGGTGGCCGACTCCGGTGCGATCACCGACCACCTGTGGACCGTGCCGCAGACCCGGCTCCAGTGGGGCAGGACCTACACCTGGAAGGTCGTGGTCGCCGACTCCCAGGCGTCGCAGACCATCGGCCCGAGCACACTGCTGACCCAGGTGCCGCAGCCTCCGGTGGCCTCGCACCTGGGCGCCACCGGTGGTGACCACGGCTTCAACGCGGAGGTCGGCAACTTCACGACCTCGGCCACCGACGCCTCCGTCGCCACGGTGGGACCCGATCTGACGGTGGGCCGCACGTACAACAGCCTCGACGCCGGCACCTCCCACGCCTTCGGCGCGGGCTGGTCCTCCCGGTTCGACATGAAGGTGACCGCGGACAACGACGGCTCGGGGAACGAGGTGGTCACCTACCCCAACGGCCAGCAGCAGCGATTCGGCCGCAGTTTCATGACGCTGACGCAGATGTTCGGGCTCGGGGACCTGACGGGCGACGGCGTGAACGACATGGCCGCCGTCGACCCGGTCACCGGTGCGCTCTGGCTCTACCCGGGCCCGGACTTCTCCGGCACCGAGCGGGTCAAGATCGGCAACAGCGGCTGGACCGGCATGACACAGCTGACCGGCGGCGACTTCGACGGCGACGGCATCGGCGACGTCGTCGGCGAGCAGTCCAGCACCGGGATCCTGTACCTGTACAAGGGCCGGTCCGACGGCCAGCTCGGCAGCCGGGTCCAGCTCACCACGGGCTGGGGAGGCTACATCGACACCGTCTCCGGCGACTACAGCGGCGACGGCAAGCGCGACCTCGTCGCCGTGGACAGCGCCACCGGATACCTGTGGCTGTGGCCGGGCACGGGCACGGGAACCTTCGGCACCAAGGCGCAGGTCGGCACCGGCTGGCTGCCCTACCGCCTGGTGACCGGCGGCGACTTCAACGGCGACGGCAAGGCGGACCTGCTCGCCGCGAACAGCACCACCGGCGACCTGTACCTATGGGCGGGGCACGGCGACACGAAGTTCGACGCGAAGCTCCAGACCGGCGACAGCTGGAACACCGTCTCCCAGATCGCCTGGGTCGGCGACCAGACCGGCGACGGCGTGGACGACTTCCTCGCGATGTGGACGAACCAGAACCTCTTCCTCTACCAGGGCCCGGCCTTCCCCGGATACACCGCCAAGGGCGTCATCTACGGCAGCTACGTCTCCCCGGCGGGGCAGTTCGCCAGCCTCGTCGGAACGATCAGCGGCGGCTGGCGGCTCACCGACAAGTCGAAGACGGTCTACACCTTCGACCCCGCCGGCCGGCTGGCGAAGATCACCGACCCCGACCGCGTCAGCCAGACCCTGGGCTACGACGGCTCGGGCAGGCTGGCCACCGTCACCAACACCACCTCGGGCCGGTCCCTGCACGTGGCGTGGGACGGCGCCCACATCGGGACCATCGCCACCGACGCGGTGGACGGGTCACCCCTGACGTGGACGTACCACTACACGGGCGACGACCTCACGCAGGTGTGCTCGCCCACGTCGGCCACCGCCTGCACCTCCTACTCCTACGGGACCGGGTCGCACTACCGCACCGACGTGCTCGACGCCTCCCCGAACACCTACTGGCGGATGGGCGAGTCCGCCGACGACGGCGGCACCGACGCCGGCGACGAGGTGGACGTCAACCAGGGCGCCAAGGACGGCACCTACTCCTCCGTCGCCCTGGGCTCCGCCGGTGCGCTCGCCGGCACCGACGCCACCGCGGCCACGTTCAACGGCACCTCCTCGTCGGTACGGCTCCCCGACGGCGCCGTCCAGAACGGCGGCGCCTACCTGACGGCCGAGCTGTGGTTCAAGACCACGAAGCCCGGGCCGCTGCTGGAGTACGAGGACAAGACGCTGGGCTCGACGACCACACCGACGTCCTACGCCCCGGCCCTGTACATCGGAGCCGACGGCAAGCTGCGCGGCCAGTTCGGCAACGGCGTGGTCGAGCCGATCACCACCAGCCGGACCGTCACCGACGGCGCCTGGCACCACGCGGCACTCACCGGTGAGGGCACGGCGCAGACGCTCTACCTGGACGGCGCGCAGGCCGGCACCCTCGACGACACCCCGATCAAGAGCATCGACAAGCCTTACACCCACGTCGGCGCGGGATGGTTCAACACCGGCTGGCCGTCCACGCCCTACACCGCCAAGTACGGCTACTTCGACGGCCAGATCCAGGACGTGGCCCTCTACTACCACCCGCTCGGCGCGCAGGTCGTCCAGGCCCACTACGCGGCCCGGACCGCCGCCGACGAGCTGACCGCGGTCACCCTGCCGAGCGGCAACACCGCCTGGAGCGTGGACTACGACAACGGCGTGGACAGGGTCTCGGACGTCACCGACATGCAGGGCGGCACCTGGCAGCTCGGCACCACCAGCGTCTCCGGTTCCGGCACGGACCTGACCCGTACCGTCACCATCACCGACCCGTCGGGCAACGAGCAGGCGTTCGACTACGACCCCCTCAACGGCGGGCGGACCACCGGGTACTCCCTCACCGACGGCAGCAGCCGCAGCTACACCTACGACACCGGCGGCTTCCTGGCGACGACCACCGACGAGAACGGGCACAGCGTCACCCAGACCAACGACGCCCGCGGCAACACGCTCTCCCGGACCACGTGCCGGGACGAGTCCGCCACGACCTGCTCCACCAGCTACTCCACGTACTACCTGAACACCGCCGACCCGGTGGACCTGCGCAACGACCAGGTCACCGAGGCGCGGGACGCCCGCTCGGCCAGCGCCACCGACGACACGTACCTGACCAGCTACACCTACACCGCCGACGGCCAGGTCGCCTCGGTGACCGGACCGGCCGGCTCCGGATGCCCCACCGGCTGCAGGACCGACCGGACCTACACCGACGGCACCGAGTCCGCGGTCGGCGGCGGCACCGTGCCCGCCGGCCTGCTGAAGACCGCCACCAACGGCCAGAGCGGCGGCACCACCCGCTACGCGTACGACGCGCAGGGCGACCTGGCGAAGACCACCGACCCGGCCGGGCTGGTCACCACCTACAGCTACGACGAGATCGGCCGCACGCTCACCCAGAGCGTGATCTCCGACTCCGTCCCCGCCGGCGCGACCACCACGTACACCTACGACGCCGACGCGCGGATCACCACCAGGACCGATCCCGCGGCCGCCAACGCGGTGGACGGCACCACCCACCAGGCCCGCACCACGTACACCTACACCGACGACGGGCAGGTGCGGTCCGAAACCGTCACCGACCTCACCGGTGGCGACCAGGCCCGCACCACCACCTACGACTACGACTCCCAGGACCGGGTCAACACCGTCACCGACCCCGCCGGGCTGATCACCAACTACGACTACGACCAGTTCGGCAACCGCACCTCGGTCACCACCGGTGTCGGCAGCGACCAGGAGACCGAGACCGACTACACGTACAACCTGCGCGGCGAGCCGACCAGCACCACCCTCAAGGACTGGACCGGCGACCCCGCCGACCCGTCCGACCCGCGGGACCTGGTACTGGAGTCACGGGCCTACGACCCCGCGGGACGCCTGGCCTCCGTCACCGACGCCATGGGCCGCACCACCGCGTACACCTACTACGCCGACGACACCCAGGCCACCGTCACCGCCACCGGCTACCACGACCCGGACACCGGCACCGTCCGCGACATCACCCTGGAGTCCGACACCTACGACGCGGCCGGCCACCTGGTCAAGCAGATCACCGGCGGCAGCAACGCGGTCGAGACCGACTACACCGTGGACCCGGCCGGACGCACCACCCGCACGGTCGTCGACCCCGGCGGCCTGAACCGGGCGGTGACCAACACCTACGACCCCCTCGGCGACGTGGTCACCGCGACACGAACCGGCGGCGGCGCGACCGAGCAGACCGACGCCACCTACGACGCCCTCGGCCGCGCCCTGTCGACCACCGTCCACAACGGCTCCCAGGACCTCACCACCACCTGGACCCGCGACCGCCGCGGCCTGCCGCTGACCATGGTCGACCCGCTGGGCGACACAGCCGGGAACACCGCGGCCGACCACACGACCAGCTACACCTACGACACCCTGGGACGGCTGACCGCCACCGCCCTGCCCGCCGTCCAGAACGAGACGTACGGCCGGCCGCCCGCCACCACGCACCCGACCGACACCCTCGGCTACGACACCTTCGGCGAGCAGACCCAGACCGCCGACCCCGACGGCAACACCAGCACCACCGACTACGACGCCGACGGGCGCGCGACCAACGTCGCCTCCGCGGCCTACACCGCACCCGGCTCCGACACCCCGGCGCACGTCACGGCGACCACCACCTACGACGCGCTCGGCCAGGTGCACACCACCGCCGACGCCTACGGCAACACCACCACCAACACCTACGACCAACTCGGCAACCTCACCCGGCAGACCCAGCCGGGCCTGCTGAACGACGACGGCACCCGCGAGGACGGCGGCACAGCGTCGTTCAGCTACGACCTCGACGGCGAGCAGCTGACCGCGACCGACCCGACCGGCGCGCAGATCCTGGCGACCTACGACGACCTGGGCCGGCAGATCACCTCCACCCAGGTCGAGCGCTACCCCGCGCCGGGCCGGTACCTGACCAGTACCACGCGCTACGACGACGCGGGCAACCTCGTGCGCTCCGCGCAGCCGGGCATGGACGTCACCCTCGACTCCCAGACCACCGTCACCGCCTACGACGCGCTCGGCGAGGCGACCGGTGTCACCGACCCCGACGGCCGCACCGTCCACTTCGGCTACGACCTGGACGGACGTACCGCCAGCACCACCTTGCCCAGCGGCCTGACCACGACGACCGCGTACGACCCGGCAGGCCGCCAGACCGGCACCACCCAGTCCAAGGACGGCACCACCCTGCGCTCGGCGGCCATCGGCTACGACGCCGACGGCAACACCACGAGCATGACCGACTACGCCACCCCGCCGCACACCACCACCTACCGCTACGACGCGGCCGGCCGCCTGACCCAGCAGGTCGAACCGGGCGACGGCGCCACGCCCGTCACCACGACCTTCGGCTACGACCCGGCCGGAAACCGCACCCGGTTCACCGACGGCCGCGGCAACGACACCTGGTACACCGTCAACACCCTCGGCCTGCCCGAGTCGACCATCGAGCCGGCCACCGCGGCCTCGCCCGACGCCGCCGACCGCACCTGGACCACCACGTACGACAAGGCCGGACAGCCCGTCACCGACACCGAACCGGGCGGCGTGAAGCAGACCACCGCGTACGACGCGCTCGGCCGCGTCACCAGCAGCACCGCCACCGGCGGCGGGACCGCGACCAGCGGCCACCTCTACACCTACGACCTGGCCGGCCGGATGCTGACCGCCGCCGACGACACCCAGGCCACCCCCGACACCTTCACCTACAACGACCGCGGCCAGCTGCTCACCGCCACCGGACCCAGCGGCACCAGCTCCTACACCTACGCCGACACAGGCGACATGGCCGCCGGCACCGACGCCGCCGGCACGGCCACCTACACCTACGACAACGCCGGACAGCTGACCGGGGCCGCCGAACCCCTGACCGGTACCGCCCTCAGCTACCACTACGACCAGGACGGCAACCCGGACACCGTTCACTACGGCGCCGGCAACGACACCCGCACCTTCGGCTACGACAGCCTCGACCGGTTGACCAGCGACACCCTCACCACCCCCGGCGGCGCCACCGTCGCAGCCACCGCCTACGGCTACGACACCAACGACCAGCTCACCACCAGGACCACCACCGGCACCGCCGGAGCCGGCACCGACACGTACACCTACGACCCGTCGGGCCGGCTGTCGTCCTGGACCAACGGCACGACCACCACCGAGTACGGGTGGGACGCCTCCGGCAACCTCGTCAAGAACGGCACCACGACCGCCGCCTACGACGAGCAGAACCGCCGCACCAGCGACAGCACCGGCGCCACGTACACCTACACCGCGCGCGGCACCCTCGCATCCGTCACCGGCGGCGACCATCCCCAGACCTACACCTACGACGCCTTCGACCGCATGACCTCGGCCGGCGGCACCGCCTACGCCTACGACGCCCTCGACCGGCTCACGACCCGCGGTACGACCGCCTTCCAGTACGCCGGCGCCTCCACCCAGATCACCTCCGACGGCGCCTCCGCCTACAGCTACGACCCGGCGGGCCACCTCCTCGCCCTCGACCAGGACGGCACCGGCGTCCTCGCCTACAGCAACACCCACGGCGACATCACCGCGACCTTCACCCCCGACGCCACCACCCCGCCACCTCCACCGCCTACGACCCCCTCGGCGCCGTCACCACCCACACCGGCACCACCCCGACCTCGGCTACCAGGGCGCCTGGACCGACCCCTCGACCGGCCACGTCGACATGAACGCCCGCTGGTACGACCCCGCTTCGGACACCTTCGACTCCCGCGACACCTACCAGCTCGACCCCGGCCCCTCCATCCAGGCCAACCGCTACACCTATGCCAACGGCGACCCGCTGGACATCACGGACCCCTCGGGCCACAAGGGCAAGGGCAAGGGGAAGGGCTCCGGGTCGGAGGGCGGAGACGTCCTGTGCGCCCTCTGGGAGGAGTTCGCCCCCCTGTGTGAGGAACTCGGGGGTCTGACCAAGACGGAGACACTCGACCCTTGCGACTACTTTCCCTGCCCGACGCCCTCGACAGGCAACCCGTACCCCGGATCGCCCGACTACAGCCCGACGGTGCCGGGCGGCACCATGGGCAGCGGCTCCCAGCCCATCGGCGGCGGCGGCCCGGGCACCGCGGACGGCCCCACCGGCGGTGGCGGCCGTACCCAGCCCGTCACCCACCACCCGAAGCCGCCGCCGCCCCCGCGGGACCCCTGCGCCCACCAGCACTGCGTCGTCCCCCCGGGCCCCAAGGGCCTCCCGTACTTCGCCCTGCCGGTAAGCCTGACCTCGGTTTCCGGCGCGGTCGCCGTGGGCGAGGACCTCGCCTTGGACGCCGGCGGCTGGGTCATCGACGAAGCCGTCAACGGCCTGACCGACCTCCTCGGCACCTCCAACGACCCCGAGCCCGAGCCCGAGCCCGAGCCGGAGACCGACACCGGCCCTGATTCACGGCGTTCCGATCCTTGCTCCGCGAAACGAGAAGACCGGTTCAACTACGAGCCGGCTCTGGACGGTGCACCCACCGGCGTGACGGCGCTGCTCTGCCCGCAGGACCTCAAGCCCCCGAACTCGCGGGGACCCAGGAAAGGAAGATGGGAGCCGCCGGGCTACGTCTCGCGAAAGGACCGCGGGGGGAACTGGATATTCAATCGTAGCCACATACTGGGTGACCGATTCCACGGAGACTGGCGGAAGGAGAACATCTTCACCGGGTTCAGGGAGATGAACGACCCTGATATGAAGGCGTGTGAGAACGAGATGGCCGACGCTCTCGCAGCCCGGCAGGAGGTGTATTATTCGGGTCAGCTACTGTACGCAAACGGCCGGAAGAATCTTCCGACGGCCATCCAGATGACCGCAGTCACTTCGAAAGGTATTCTCTTCGACGTGACCGTGAAGAATGCGCCCGGAAAGCAGGTGACGTGTTGAGTCTGAGCGGTCTGGAAGAGGCGGTTCCGGGAATCCTGGCCATCCGCTCCGAGGAGCCTCGGGAGATCGACTGGGAATTCATCGGGGAGGAGTTCGGCGTCTCGCTCCCAGCTGACTTCGTCGCACTGTCCGAAGCCTATCCTCGGTTCAGCGTGGATGACTTCCTGGGACTCAACATTCCATCGCCCGGGGAGGAGAAGTATTTCGTCGCGGGCCTGCGGGATCTCCTGGACAACCTGGCGGATCTGGCAGGGAGCCAGATGTCGCACGGCTATGCACCGTTCCCTGCGCCCGGCGGGCTGCTGCCATGGGGGTCGTCGTGCGAAGGGGACGTCCTTTACTGGCGCACAACCGATGGTGACCCCGACTCCTGGACCGTCGTCGTGAGCAGCCATAACGATGACTGGTTCCACTTCCAGGGGAATCTGACAACTTACCTCACCGCCAAGATGAGAAGGTTCCCGCTACCCGACGGCCTGCCGCCCGATTTCCCTGGGGCGACTCCGGTGATTGAAGCCGACTGAGGTCCTCTCGGTGAACCGTTCCGGGCTCGGGAGAGACTTCATTCCGTGAAAGGATTGAGTCATGGCGCGCCCCTCCGCCTATCCCCATCGAGCTGCGCAGACGAGCGGGAATCCGAGGCCGGAACCCCGGAAGCGCGTTAGGGTCCGTGGATGCGTCTCTACCTGTCGTCCTTCCGTATCGGTGATCATCCCGACCGGCTGCTCAAGCTCCTCGGGGCGGAACCCGGCCGGATCGCTGTCATCGCGAATGCCATGGACTCCGCGCCGGACGACGTCCGCCGGGCCGGAGTCGAACGCGAAACCGATGCTCTGGCCGAGCTCGGTCTCGACGCCCGGGAGCTTGATCTGCGGGAGTTCTTCGACGATCGCAGCGGCAGGGTCGAGGTCGTGCTTGAGGCGTTCGCGGCTGTCTGGGTCCGTGGCGGGAACACGTTCGTGCTCCGTTACGCGATGGCCCGCAGCGGAGCTGACACCGCGCTGACCTCGCGGCTTGGCCAGGACACGATCGTCTACGCGGGCTACAGCGCCGGCCCCTGCGTGCTGGCTCCAAGCCTGCGGGGGCTGGAGCTCAGCGACCGCCCTGGAGACGTCACAAAGACCTGGGGCGATGAGCCGGTTTGGGACGGGTTGGGCATACTCGACCACGCCTTCGTCCCGCACGTCGATTCCCCTTGCCACCCCGGAACCGAGGTCTGCGAGCGGGTCGCGGAGCGCTACCGGGCCGACCACATTCCCCACCGCACCCTGAGGGACGGCCAGGTCCTCGTCATCGACGGCGACGAATCGGGAATCATCTGACCGGCACCTCGCCGACGAAGACCGGTACCTCGCCGAAAAGTTCCGCCGAACGCGCCCTCGGCGGGGCGTTTCACCGACCTCCGGGCGGGCTTCAAAGCCATCACCGCCGCCACCGCGACGGCCGTCGTCGTCACCGTCGTCGCCGCCCGCCGAGACGGCCCTGGCCGCCGTCTGCCGTGCACCGCTGAGAACGGACCCGGCTTCGACACCGCTCTGCTCGCTGTGATCCAGACGACCGGACACGCCGTCACCGAAGGCGCAGTGGCGTGCCTTGTCCGTTGGGCCGGCGGTCAGCTGGGCGCCCGGCGTGACGGCGGCGTCGTGCTGGCCGCGGTCCGCGGCCGGGCCCACCGCCACAGCAGTGGCACCGCTTCCCCGCGCCACTGCTGTGGCCGACGGCATCCGTACCGCCGGGGCGCTGGCCCGAGCCGCCGAACAGATCCTGAACACGCCACACCGGTGACGATCACCCCCCCCGCCCCCACTGACCCACACCCCGGCCAACAGCCGTGCCCGTAGCACCTCCGCCAGCTGCGGGCACGGCTGTTGGCGTCACCACACCAGCGATCCGGCGCTACACCAGGCCAGGGCCATGCGTAGACTGGCACGCCCCCTATGCCCCCTATGCTCGGGAGGGTCCACGCGTGAAGGCCGTCATCGCCGCCGCCGGGATGGGCACCCGCTTCTTCCCCGTCGGCAAGACGATCACCAAGGCCATGCTCCCGGTCCTGGACCGCCCGGTCCTGGCCTACGCCGTCGCCGACTGCGTCGCCGCCGGTGCCCGCGAGATCGCCGTCGTCACCGCCCCCGGCGAAGCCGGACGCCAGATCCGCCACTACCTCAGCCACGACCCGGACCTGGAACGCTACTGCGCGAGCCGCGGCTGGCAGGACAAGTACGCGCCGGTAGCCGACCTCCACCGGCAGGCCGACTTCCACTTCATCACCCAGCCCCGCAACGACCGCTACGGCACCGCGGTCCCCGCGATCCTCGCCGCCGACTTCATCGGCGACGACGACTTCCTCCTCGTCTCCGGCGACGACCTCCTCCTGCGCAGCGACGGCGGCCACGACCTCGCCGACCTCGCCGCCGCCCGGACCGCAGCCGGCACCCCCGGCGCCATCGCCGCCGCCACCGTGCCCGGCACGGCCGCCCACCGCTACGGCATCCTCACCCCTCGCACCACCACCGCGAACGGCCGGCAACTCCTCGCCGGCCTCCTGGAAAAGCCCCCTGCCTACGAGCAGCCATCCGCCTACATCAACACCAGCCGCGCCCTGCTCCCCGGCCGCGCCCTACGCCACTTCGAGAAACTGAAC